>JAZNZF010000053.1:0-38555 GCA_045594795.1 Acutalibacteraceae bacterium
TCTAAATTCAAGAGTGCAAAAACAGTTAAGGTAACAAAGAATAAGACTGTATCTAAAACCGTTAAAAAGCTAAAGGCTAAAAAGACCTACTACGTACGCGTACGTACCTACAAAAAGGTAAGCGGTAAGTATTATTATTCAGGCTGGTCTTCTGCTAAAAAGGTTAAAACTAAAAAATAAACCCTAAAAATAAATTACACCCACAGCAAAGCGTTGTGGGTGTTTTTTTGCAGAGAAAATTATTCTTGGTTTAAAAATAATCTCTTTGCGTTTTTATTTGTTGCACTGAGTATTTCCTTTGTGGTAGTTCCACGGATTTTGGCTATTTTCTCTGCCACAAAGGCAATGTGACCCGAGTGGCAGGTTTTCCCTCTAAATGGGACGGGAGCTAAATACGGGCAGTCGGTCTCCAAAAGCAAGCGGTCTAATGGTAGCATTTTTGCAACCTCAACCGTTTTGCGCGCATTTTTAAAGGTGACCACACCACCAATGCCTATATACATACCAAGCTTTAGAATCTCTTTGGCTGTTTCTACACTACCTGAAAAGCAGTGCATTACGCCTTTGGGCTTGTATTTTTTAAGTAGCTTTAAGCAGTCTTCGTGCGCCTCGCGGTCGTGCACTATAACGGGAATATCGAGCTCGAGGCTTAGCTTTAGCTGTTCTTCGAACCACTTGTACTGTAACTCTTTATCAATATCCCAGTGATAATCAAGACCGATTTCGCCAAGCGCTACAACCTTTTTGTGTGAAAGTAGTTCTTTAAGCTTTGACAAATCAGGCTCGGGTTCTAAGTTCTCTGGGTGAAAGCCTACCGCCGCATACACAAAGCTATGCTTATCCGATAGCTCTAATGCGGATTTTGAGGAGGGGATATCGCAACCGCAGGTAATAATATTTGTAACACCCTTAAGGTGCAGTTGCTCCAAAAGGGTGTCTTTTATTCCGTCGAATCGCGAATCGTCGTAATGGGCGTGGGTGTCGAAAATGCCGTGGCAGTCCGGCACCCCTAAAAGCAATTCTTCTATCATCTTATTTTGCATCCCTCGGGAATATCGTCGGCAAAAATAACCTTAACATTATTTTCATCAACGTCTGCTGCAAGTATCATACCGTTGCTTTCTACTCCGCAAAGCACGGCTGGTTTAAGGTTAGAAACCACAATTACGGTGTGACCAATTAGGTCTTCGGGTTTGTACCAAGTGGCAATACCGCTTGCTACAATTCTATCCTTACCGCTTCCGTCGTTTAGGGTTAGCTTTAAAAGTTTCTTTGCGCGTTTAATAGGCTCGCAGGCGGTGATTTTGGCGGTAAGTAGCTCTACTTTTGCAAAATCATCTATAGAGATTTGCGGTAGTGTAATCACGTTTTCTGCCGCTTTTTCAGCCTTCTTTTCAAGCTCTGCTTTAATTTCAGCAAGTACCTTTTCTGTGTCAATTCTTGCGAATAGTGGCTGGGCTGTACCAACGCTATACTCTTTAACCGCGCCAAACTTAAGCTCGTTATTATTGCAGTTAAGCTGGTCTTTTATTTTTTGTGCACAGTCAGGCATAATGGGTTCTAACAAAGAGGAGAGTAGACGTATGCTTTCGAGCAGATTATACATAACCGCCGAAAGTCGAGCCTTTTTGTCCTCGTCCTTTGCAAGTACCCAAGGCATAGTTTCGTCGATATACTTATTGCAGTGTTTTGCAAAGTTCATAATTAGCGCTGCTGCGTCGGCATTGCGGTATTCGTCCATAAGCTTGTAGTATTTAGCTATAGTTTCGTCTGCGGCAGCCCTGAGGTTAGTATCAAACTCGTCAAAAGAGTCTGCATACTCGGTTTTGCCACCAAAATATTTATTAGTCATAGCAATACTGCGGTTTACAAGATTGCCTAAGGTGTTAGCAAGGTCGGAGTTGTAGCGACCAATAAAGCTTTCGTATGTGATGTTTCCGTCTTGTGCAAAGGGCATTTCGGCAAGCAGGTAGTAACGAACTGCATCAACGCCAAAGCGTGTTGCTAACTCGTCGGCATAAATAACGTTACCCTTGGATTTCGACATTTTATCCTCTGCAAAAAGCATCCACGGATGTGCAAGCACCTGCTTTGGCAACGGCTCACCTAAAGCCATAAGAATAATTGGCCAATAAATTGTGTGGAAGCGTACAATATCCTTGCCTATAACGTGTAGGTCTGCAGGCCAGTATTTTTTGTACATATCACTACTGCCATCAGGATTATAACCAATACCGGTAATGTAGTTTGAAAGCGCGTCAATCCAAACGTAGATAACGTGCTTGTTGTCAAAATCAACCGGTACACCCCACTTGAAAGTAGAACGCGAAACGCAAAGGTCTTGAAGACCGGGTTTTAAGAAGTTATTTATCATTTCGCTACGTCTTGAATCTGGGCGGAAGAAATCGGTATTCTCCTCGTAATACTTAAGCAGTCTATCGGCATATTTAGAAAGCTTTAAGAAATAAGCCTCTTCTTTAGAATCAATGCAATCTCTGCCACAGTCGGGGCACTTTCCGTCAACCAACTGAGAGGGGGTAAAGAAGGATTCGCAAGGCACACAGTATTTGCCCTCGTAGGTGCCTTTGTAGATATCACCTTGCTCGTACAGCTTTTTGAATATCTTTTTTACGGCATCCTCGTGGTAATCGTCGGTAGTGCGAATAAATTTATCGTAGGTAGTGTTAAGGCTATCCCAAACCATTTTAATTTCGCCCGACACCGTATCAACGTACTCTTTAGGTGAAATACCCTGAGCTTTTGCCTGTTCTTCTATTTTCTGCCCGTGCTCGTCAGAGCCTGTCATAAAATAAACATCGAAGCCTTGTTTGCGCTTATAACGGGCAATCATATCAGCCAAAACTATATCGTAAGCGTTGCCAATGTGTGGCTTGCTTGAGGTATAGGCGATGGCTGTAGTAATATAGAATTTTTGTTTTTCCATACTTTTCAATCCTTTCAAAAGTACATATACCATTATTTTACCATATTTAGCCCTAATTTACAAGTGTTAGCAAATTATTTTAAAAATAAAAAAACGCACCTATTTCTATAAAAGAAACAAGCGCGTGTGTTAATTGTTTTTTAAAAACTAATAACCCCTAAATGCTCTAAAAGAATTTTTAAGCCTATAAGAATTAATATTACACCACCCGAAAGTTCGGCAGTCTTTTTGAATTTAGAACCAAAGAAGTGACCTATCATAACGCCTATAAAGGATAAAGCCAAGGTTATAACACCAATAAGGCTAACAGAGGGAATTATGCTTACCCTTAAAAACGCAAAGGTTATACCTACCGCCAAAGCGTCAATACTTGTTGCAATAGCAAGCACTAAAAGTTCTTTTATGTTAAAGCAACCACAGTCTTCTTCCTCGCCACGAGCTGCCTCTACAACCATTTTGCCGCCTATAAAGGCTAAAAGGATAAAGGCAACCCAATGGTCTATGGGTGTTATGTATTTTTCAAAACCAGTGCCAAGCAGCCAACCGATAAGTGGCATTAGACCTTGGAAACCACCAAAGAATAGCGCGATTATACCCGCCTGTTTGTAGTTGATTTTTGGCATTGCAAGGCCCTTGCATACCGCAACAGCGAATGCGTCCATTGAAAGACCAACGGCAATTAAAATAAGCTCGATAGTAGTCATTTGAAGTACCCCTTTATACAATTAGCTATTTTAACATAAAAAAGGGGCGCTTGTCAAATAAAAATAACGCTAAACTCTTGCTTTTTTAGGCGATGGTTGTTATACTAATAATGTATATGTAATTTCTTAATAAAGGAGTGTTCTTAAATGAACAAACATAATATAGAAACCAAGTGTGTGCAGGGTGGCTATACCCCAGGTAACGGCGAGCCTCGTCAGATACCCATTATTCAAAGCACTACCTTTAAATACAACACAAGCGAGGATATGGGTAAACTGTTCGATTTAGAGGCTTCGGGGTATTTCTATTCCCGTTTACAGAACCCTACTTGCGATACTGTTGCCGCAAAAATCTGCGAGCTTGAGGGCGGTACAGCCGCAATGCTTACTTCATCGGGTCAGGCTGCGTCTTTCTACAGTGTGTTTAATATCGCATCGTGTGGTGACCACGTTGTGTCTTCGTCTGCAATATATGGCGGCACCTATAATCTGTTTGCCGTTACAATGAAGCGTATGGGTATAGACTTTACCTTCGTTTCGCCCGACTGCACAGAAGAAGAGCTAAACGCCGCTTTCCGTGAGAACACAAAGGCCGTTTTCGGTGAGACCATCGCAAACCCTGCTTTAAGCGTTCTTGATATAGAAATGTTTGCAAAGGTAGCCCATAACCACGGAGTACCGCTTATTATTGATAACACCTTTGCAACCCCCGTAAACTGCAGACCTTTAGAGTGGGGCGCTGATATCGTAACACATTCCACCACTAAATATATCGACGGTCACGGTGCGACTGTTGGTGGCTGTATTGTTGATGGCGGTAAGTTCGACTGGACTAAGTACCCCGATAAATTCGCAGGTCTTTGCACACCCGACGAAAGCTATCACGGTGTAACATATACCGAGCGCTTCGGTCTTGAGGGTGCGTTCATAACAAAGGCAACTGCACAGTTAATGCGAGATTTCGGCTCGGTACAGTCTCCCCACAACGCATTTATTTTAAATCTTGGTCTTGAGAGCTTGCATCTTCGTATGAAAAAACATTGCGAAAATGCTAAAGCAGTTGCCGATTACCTTTTAACCGACGACCGCATTGCTTGGGTACAGTACCCCGATTTAGAGGGTGACAAGTACTACGAGCTTGCTAAAAAATATTTGCCAAACGGTAGCTGCGGTGTTGTAAGCTTCGGTGTAAAAGGTGGCAGAGCAGCGGCAGAAAAGTTTATGAAAGGCTTAAAAATTGCCGCTATTGAAACCCACGTTGCTGATGCGCGTACCTGTTGCTTGCATCCTGCAAATGCAACCCATAGACAGATGAACGACCAAGAGCTTTTGGCTGCCGGCGTGCTTCCCGACCTTATTCGCTTCTCTTGCGGTCTTGAGGGCGCCGAAGACCTTATTAACGATATAAAACAGGCACTTGATAACGTTTAATTAACTAATATAGGAGTTTAATATATGCCTATAAGAATACCAAACGACCTACCTGCAGTTAAAACCTTAGAGGGTGAGAATATTTTTGTTATGACCGAAACCCGTGCCATAACACAGGATATCAGACCCCTTAAAATATTACTGCTTAACCTTATGCCAAAGAAGATAGAAACCGAAACTCAGTTATCCCGTCTTCTTGGTAATACACCGCTGCAAGTAGAGCTCGAGCTTATACACACAAAAAGCCACCGTTCCAAAAACACCGCGCCCGAGCATATGCTGGCGTTTTATAAAACCTTCGACGATGTAAAGCATCTTAATTTCGACGGTATGATAATAACAGGCGCGCCGGTAGAACAGATGCCGTTCGAGGACGTTGAGTATTGGAACGAGCTTTGCGAGATTATGGAGTGGACAAAAACCCACGTGCATAGCACCTTCCACATTTGTTGGGGCGCACAAGCAGGGCTTTATTATCACTTTGGTATAGATAAAAAACCGCTGGATAAGAAGATGTTCGGTATCTTCCCACACAAAGCAGAGTATAAACGCTCTATGCTACTTCGCGGTTTCGACGATACCTTTATGGTTCCACATTCGCGCCATACTGCTATTGACGAGGATGCGGTGCGAAACACCAAGGGCTTAAAGGTATTAGCCTCGTCAGAAGAGGCGGGTATCTATGCTATATCCACTAAAAACGGTAAGCAGATATTTATAACGGGCCATTCCGAATATGATGCCGATACTTTAAAAAACGAGTATCTGCGCGACGTGGGTGAGGGCAAGCCGATAGAAATACCTAAAAACTATTTTCCTTGTGATAACCCCAAAAAATCGCCCATAGTTTCGTGGCGTTCCCACGCAAACCTGCTATATTCTAACTGGCTCAACTATTTTGTATACCAAACAACCCCGTATGATATAGAAAAAATTAAATAATCAAAAACGCCATAGGCTTACCTTTAGCGATGCCTACGGCGTTTTTTCTATTTTTTCGGCAAGGGATACCTGACACACTATTTCCCACTCTGCTTGGTTACCTTTGTATCTGCCTTTGTTTTCGGTAACAGTAATTGTTGTAGATGTTTCATATTGGTCTTGCAGAATAACTGAAATACTACCTTTGCCCGTTTCAGACCATTTATCGACTTCGGTTATTTCGATATCAATGGTTATTGTTTCTTTGGCGTTAAGAGGAACAGTCCACGTATCTCCACTGTCTATAATTTTTCCGTTGCATGTGTAAACCCTTTTCCAATCGGTACCTACATAATTATTCCGGAGTTCTGTAGCTTCTATTGTTACCTCATAAACCGCGTGGGTGTAAACGATTTCTTTATTGCAGGAGGTAAATAACAGCGTTATAAATATGCAGATAAAAGCGGTTAGTTTTTTCATAAATCCACCTCAATAAAAAAGCACATCCCCGAAGAGATGTGCCGAAAAAGCGTTCCCTCGGACAGTTGCGACACTAACCATTATCCCACACGGAAATAGAGGAAAACACCTTTTACCAAGATAGTTTTCCCGTGCAGGATTATATTTAGTTAGCATCGCATGCCTATTATACCATATTTTATTTATTTTTACAACTATTTTACTCAATAAAAAAGCACACCCCCGAAGAGATGTGCCGAAAAAGCGTTCCCTCAGTCGTTGCTACACGAACATCTCCACACGGAAATTAAGAGGAAAACACCTTTTGCCAAGGTATTATCCCCGTGTAGAGAATATTAAATTCGTGTAGCATATTTATTTTATCATACAAAAACTAAAAAGTAAAGCCTTGCATACTTTTTAATGCCCACACATATAAATTAGCAAGAAACATATCGACGGGAGTTGTAAAATATGGAAATAAACGTAACCAAGCAACGTGTTGCTCAAAATGAAACTATTTTCGAGCAAAGTGTAGAGCAGGCGGTTGATACCGACTTTATGCTACCCGATTACTGCGCCGACATTGTTAGGGTATTAAAGTGCAGAATGTGCCCAAGAATACTTTCAAAATCGGTGTCGGGGGATAGCGTTATTGTTGACGGTATTGCCGCAATAACCCTTATCTATTGCGACGAAAACAAAAAGATTTGCAGCTTTGAACACGAAATGCCATTCCAAAAAAATATTTCTTTGCGTGGCGACTGTGAGGGTTGCCACGTAACTGTAAAAGCGGCTACTGAGTATCTTAACTGCAGACCCATTACACCGCGCAAGGTGGATTTGCACGGGGTGGTTTCGCTGAAGGTTAAGTGTACGGGTTGTCGCAATACCGAGATTATAACCGATATAGATGCAAAGGGTATGCAGCTTAAAAGCGGCTTTTGTCCCGCAACAAACCCCATTAGCACTACCGAAAAAATTGTGGTTATTGAAGAAGAGTTAGAGCTATCACAGGGCAAGGGCACAATTATGTCGGTTTTAAGGTGCGATGCTTCAACCGTAATTGACGAGTGCAAGCTTATCGGCTCTAAGGCGGTGGTGGCGGGTGACCTTATTATAAACGCCCTCTACTGCACCGAAGACGGCAACGCCGAGGTGTTTGAAACCAAGATACCCTTTAATCAGATTATGGATGTTGAAATTGACGGTGAGGACTGTAAGTGTAGCGCTAAAATTGATGTAATGTCGCTGTTCTTAAAACCGCGCACAAATCTTTCGGGTGAGACAAAAAGCTTTGCTTTTGAAAGTAAATTGTGCATAAGCGTGGGGGTTAGCTGTGATAACGACCTACCCGTTATTTACGACGCGTTTAACACAGAAGCGCCTATAAAAACCGAGCTTATACCGGTAGCATTTAAAAAGCTGGAGTCTACATTTAGCGAAAGGTACTTATGTAAAAAGACCTTAGAGTTTTCAGAAAACAGCTTTGGTAGTGTTATAGATATGTGGTGCGAGGATAAGATTAACGGGGTTAAAATAAGTGATGGAAATCTTATATCCTATGGCACAGTGGTTATTTGCCTTTTACTGCGCGACGCCGAGGGGGAGCCTCAGTATTACGAGCGTGCGGTAGATTTCGAGTATAAGCACGGTATAGAAAAAGATGAGTTAGGTCTTACCGCCGAGGTGATGGCAGAAACCGCCTCAAAAGCCTATACAATACAGGGGGATAACAAGCTTGAGGTACGTATAGAGCTGCTTGTTTCTGTATTGTTCTTTAAAACCACAAACAAAAACGTTATCACTATGGTAGAAGCCGACGACGAGGGCGAGCTGCCACAGAAAAAATCACCATTTGTTGTGTATTTTGCAGACAGCGGCGAGAGTGTTTGGGATATTGCCAAGCGGTATAATTCAAGCTGTGATGATATTATATCTGCAAACAAATTAGAAGGGGATATTATAAAAAATCCCTGCACGGTTATAATTCCATAGACAAAGCAAAAGCACTCCAAAATTTTGGAGTGCTTTTTGATGTTCAAACTGTAGATTTTATACACCTGAGTATGCAGAAAAGCCGCCGTCAACAGGAACAACAATGCCTGTAACAAAGCCCGAAGCCTCTTTGCTTGAAAGCCATAAAAGAGTGCCGTATAGGTCCTCTTGCTCGCCAAAGCGTTTCATAGGTGTGTGGGTGATTATCTTGTTGCCACGTGGTTTTAATGTGCCGTCCTCATTAAAGAGAAGGTCGTAGTTCTGGTTAGAAACAAAGAAACCGGGGGCAATAGCGTTGCAACGCACGCCGCTTGGTGCAAGATATACGCTTAGCCATTGTGTAAAGTTTGAAACCGCTGCCTTTGCAGATGAGTATGCAGGAATTTTTGTGAGCGGTCTAAAGGCGTTCATAGAGGAAATATTTATAATATTACCGCTTTTTGCCTTTACCATATCCTTTGCAAAAACCTGTGTGGTGATAACTGCGGCGCGTACGTTTAAATCAAACACTCTGCCAAAGGCGGTAGAATCAAGGTCGAAGAATGAAGTTTCACCCTCTGTGTCCAAAAGACCGTCCTCTAAAAATTCGTGGCTTGTGTTAGCGCGTGCATTGTTGCCGCCAGCACCGTTAATAAGTAAAGTGCAAGCGCCAAGCTCTGCTTTTACTGTTTCGTTAGCTGCCTCAAGGCTGTCGATAGATAAGCAGTCTGCTGCTACAGCAATAGCCTTTCCGCCAGTAGCATTAATTTCGTCGGCAACCTTTTTTGCTGCCTCAAGGTTAATATCAAGCACAGCAACCTTAGCGCCACAGGATGCTAACACCTTAGCAAAGCCCGAGCAAAGCACACCGCCGGCACCCGTAATTACTGCAATTTCGTCTTTAAGATTAAATTTAACGTTATTCATATTCTTACTCCGTTATTAATTGTTCTTTTCCAATGCTTCCCAAATACCGCTAACGTAAGCAGCGCCGAGCGCACGGTCGTATAGGCAGTAACCCGGTCTGCCGTTTTCATCCCAAATATCTCTGCCGTGGTCGGGACGAATATATCCGTCAAAACCGTTGTCGTGCAAAGCCTTTAGAATTTCGTACATATCAAGACTACCGCACTCGCTAAGATGTGCAGACTCTTCAAAGCTTCCGCCCTCGGAAATATGAATGTTTCTTGCGTGAACAAAGGGTATTCTGTTGCGCTTTGCAAACTCTGCGGCAATTTCTACCATATTATTTTTAGGTGAACAACCAAGCGAGCCAAAGCAAAGGGTAATGCCGTTGCACTCACTATCATATAGAGAGCAAAGGCGGTCGAGTGCGGCTCTGCTTGTGATAATGCGTGGAAGCCCAAAGATGCTCCATGGTGGGTCGTCGGGGTGGATGGCCATTTTAACGCCAACCTCCTCGCAAACGGGGATTATCTTGTTAAGGAAATAGCCAAGATTTTCCCAAAGTTTCTCCTCGTCAACCTCTTTGTATCTGTCGAGTAGTGCTAAAAGCTCGCTTCTGGTGTAGCTTTCATCCCAACCCGGTAGTGAAAGCTCAGTGGTTGCGGGGTTAAGTGATAAAACCGTTTCGTTATCAAACGAAAGACAGGTAGAACCGTCGGGGAGTTTGTGTGCAAGGTCACTTCTCAGCCAGTCAAAAACGGGCATAAAGTTGTAGCAAATGCACTTAATACCTGCCGCACCTAAATTGCGAATAGAGGTACAGTAGTTCTCAATGTACTTGTCGCGCAAAGGTGAGCCGAGTTTTATCTCCTCGTGAACGGGAACACTTTCGATTACCTCAAAGGTAAGGCCTGCATCAACAATAGGCTTTTTAATATTCTCTATTGCTTCAGGTGTCCAAGCTTCACCAACGGGGATGTCGTAAACTGCAGTAACAATGCCCTTAACGTAAGGCATCTGCTTGATATGCTCAAGCTTTACCGCGTCGGTACTGTTATACCAACGAAAAGTCATTTGCATAAAGTTAATCCTCCAAATAATTTAATAAAGCGCTGCGTGGCATAAGCCACTAACTATCTATTATTATAAAGCCTAAAAGAGATATTGTAAATATAAAAATTCAATATTTTGTATTATTTTTTATAGGCTTATTAGGCTGCAAAGAATACCACGTTCGCCGCCCGTTGCTCTGTGCGAATGTAAATATTTACTGTTACAGCAGGTGCAAATATCACTTTTAAGTATGTTGTCAGGGCTAATGCCTGCACTAATCAAGGTGGCATAGCAGAGTTCTTTTAGGTCAAGCTGATATTTACCGTCGCCTTTTACTGTAATAACGCTTTCGGTAATAGCTATACCCATTTTGTTGACTTCGGTAATAACCATATCGTCAACCTCGTAGCAGTCCTTACAAATAGATGGACCTATCACCGCAAGTATATCCTTGGGGTCACAGCCGTAGTCTTTTTGCATACGTTCTACTGTAAGCCGCCCTATACCGCCTACAGTACCGCGCCAACCTGAGTGTGACGAGGCTATAACCTGGCGTACAGGGTCGTAAAAAATAAGCGGCACACAGTCGGCATAGCTCGAGCAAAGCACAGCGCCCTTTACATTGGTAATCATACCGTCGGTGTCGGGTGGAATCTGTTGACCTTTTTCGGTTACATTTACAATATTTGTGGTGTGGGTCTGGCGCGAGAGTACAAGACCATCTTTTTCTACACCCAAAGCCTTGCAAATTCGAGAAAAATTCTCCTCAACAGCGGCGGTATCGTCACCGTTGTTGTAGCTTAAATTCATCGTGCTGTATTTACCCACACTTACGCCGCCAATCCTTGTAGAAAAACCGTGCTTAACACCCGATTTTTCGAGGATAGGAAAGGTAATATACACCACGCCGTCTTTTTCGTTTATGTTGCAGTTATTGCTTTTAAGCATATATTTACTCCTTTGGGTGTATCCTTAACTGTAAATAGATTTCTCGTACGTAAACTCTATGTTCTCGCCGTCACTTATTAAGGTAATCGTACCCGATTTATCGGTTCTGAAAACCTCGCAAAGTTGCTGTAGCTTATTTATAGTAACCGAATGCGGATGCCCGTACTTGTTATCCTCACCAACCGATATTATGGCATAGTCGGGATTTACCTCGTTAAGAAAATTAAGCGTAGTTGCAGTGTAGCTACCGTGGTGACCCACCTTTAATACATCGGCAGATAGCTTAGCGCCACTGCTTAGTATGTCTTTCTCTGCTTTAGTTTCGGCATCACCTGTAAAAATATATGCAGTGTCTTTATATTCTAACCTAACTACAGCAGAGTAGTTATTAAGCCCGTCGTTCTTTTCGTTCACGGGTGAAAGGCAGGTGGCGGTGTAATCATCGCCTTTACAAATTTCAGCACCTGCCATAGCTCTTTTAAACTCGCAGCCGTTATTCATAACTGCGTCAATTAGCTTTTCGTAAACTACAGTTGTAGGCACATCGTTTTCGGGTATAAAGGGCATCATAAAAATGCCAACCTCAAAATTATTAAGCACATTGTCAAGCCCACCAATGTGGTCAGCGTGTGGGTGTGTCGCAAGCATATAGTCAATTTTTTCTATACCCTCTGCCTTTAAATGTTCTACTACCTTGTCCTCGGTGCCTACGTCGCCACCGTCTATAAGTAGGGTCTTTTTGTCGGGTAGCATAATTAGTTCGCAGTCGCCCTGACCAACGTCAATAAATTTAATACAAAGCCCCTCGTAATTGCTATATCCTACCGCCTGAAAATCAGAACCTACGGATAGCTCACTTAAAAGCTCGCAACCGCAAAGCAAAAGCATAAAGGATAATACTAATGATAAAAAGCGTATCTTTTTCATAAACAGCTCCAAAACGTTAATATCTTTGTATAAATAGTATATTAAATAACGAGGTAAAAATCAAGAAAAATAAAGAAGACCTATCGCAAGTTAATCCAACTGTATGAGTGGTTGGCAACTATTAACGATAAATCTATAACTAAATTAGTTGGTAATGTCAATGCTGTCAGCAAATGCTACGTTGTTGCATAATAAAAATCAGAGGTTGACCAATCCGTTCCTCACACCAATGGTGCTTCACGAATAAAAGGGTCAACCTCTGTTGATAGTATATGCGAAAAATCCTATAATGTCAAGGTGTGGCTAATACGCAAACGCGATGAGAAAATTTAAAATACTACATATAGTTTAAGGCTATACCTCGGATCTACCAACCCTTGCGTTTTTAAATATTACAAAATTAATACAAATTGAGTTTTGGGGTCTTTCACGCTTGACATAAAGGGGCATTAATTGTATAATATTTTTGGTTATATATACTTAAAAGTATAAGCTTTGTATTTACTTAGTTTATGGCAATACTAATTTTATAAAAAAATTAAGAGGTGCCTCATTTGGATAAATTTGTTGTTACCGGTGGCAATAAGCTTAATGGCGAAATAACCATTAGCGGTGCTAAAAATGCCGCCGTTGCTATTATACCCGCAATCCTTCTTTGTAACGAGGTTTGCAGAATAGAAAACGTGCCCGAAATTTCCGACGTATCTATTATGATACGCATTTTGTACGAGCTTGGCGCAAGTGTTAAAATGATAAATAGGGACACTATTGAGATTGACCCTTCGGGTGTAAACTCTTATACTGTATCAGCCGATATGAGTAATCGTATGCGTGCAAGCAGTTATTTTATGGGCGCAATGCTTGGTCGTTTTAATCGCGCAAAGGTAGCGCCTCCCGGTGGTTGCGACTTTGGTGTTCGCCCTATCGACCAACACATCAAGGGTTTTGAGGCTTTGGGCGCTAAGGTTACTATCGATAACGGTATGGTAGACGCAAAAGCAGATATGCTAATAGGCGGCCCAGTTTATCTCGATAAGGTTTCGGTTGGCGCAACAATTAACATTATGCTTGCTGCTGTAAAAGCTAAAGGCTTAACAGTAATTGAGAACGCAGCTAAAGAGCCCCACGTAGTAGACCTTGCAAACTTCTTAAACTCAATGGGCGCAAACATAATGGGCGCAGGTACAAACGTTATAAAAATCCGTGGTGTAGAAGCTCTGCACGGCACTACTTATAGTATTATCCCCGACCAAATTGAAGCTGGCACCTATATGGTAGCCACGGCAATAACGGGCGGCAACGTGCTTATTAAAAATATTACACCAAAGCATTTAGAGTCTATTATCGCAAAGCTTGTAGAAACAGGCGTAACTATAGAGCAGTACGATGATAGCTTGCGTGTTATCTCAAACGGCAGGCCAAAAAAGTGCAACGTTATTACACTACCGCACCCTGGCTTCCCAACCGATATGCAACCACAAATGGCGGTATTATTATCGGTAGCCGAGGGTACAAGCATTATAACCGACAGCGTTTGGGACAACCGCTTTAGGTATGTAGACCAGCTAACAATAATGGGTGCCGAGATTCAAGTAGATGGAAGGGTAGCTGTTATATCGGGTGTAGAAAAGCTTAAAGGCGCACCTGTTATGGCAACCGACCTTCGCGCCGGCGCCGCTATGATAATTGCAGGCCTTTTTGCCGAGGGCGTTACTGAAATAGAGAATATTGAGTATATCGATAGGGGATATGCCAATGTGGTTGAAAAGCTTAACGCAGTTGGTGGCGATATTAAAAGGGTTAAAATTTTAAATCCCACAACGGTTAAAGAGGCGCTTTAAAAAGATATAAATGCGGTGTCCTAAATGGGCGCCGCTAATTTTTCGAAAGGGGAAGAATATGGCAAGGTTTTGTCCGTTATTCAGCAGTAGCAGTGGTAACTGCATTTACATAGGCTCGGGCGACACGCACATTTTAGTCGATGCAGGTGTCAGTGCCCGCCGTATAACCGAAGCGCTAAAGGGCATTAACCTTCTGCCTGAAGCAATATCGGCAGTCTTTGTAACCCATCAGCATAACGACCATATTGCAGGCATACGCAATTTTTGTATAAAGCGCGGCATACCTATATATATGTCGAACTCTACTGCCAACGCAATTTCGGAAAGTGATTACGATTTAAGCGGTCTTAATATTAATATAATTGAAGATTTCATAACGGTGGGCAATATAACTGTAACAAGGTTCTGCACAAGCCACGATTGCTCGGGCTCAAGCGGTTATCGTATTGATGTAGGCGGTGGCAGATGCTTTGCGGTATGCACCGATACGGGAATTGTGACCGACGAAATAAGACGGTCGCTTTTGGGTTGCGAGCTTGTGCTTATTGAATCCAATCACGATGTCAATATGCTTGCAAAAGGACCGTACCCCGCACCCTTAAAACGCAGAATATTATCCGATTGCGGACATCTCTCTAACGGAAGCTGTGCCAAAGAACTGCCAAAGCTCGTGCTGGGCGGAACTACGCGGATTATACTCGGACACTTAAGCGCGCAAAACAACACACCCGAAGCGGCACTTAAGGCCGCCAAAGCAGAACTTTTAGGCGAGGGCTTAACCGAGGGTGAGGACTATATTATATATGTAGCGCCAAAGGAAAACGGCAGACTGTTTTCTCTGTAAGAGGTGAATATATGCAAATAACACTAATAACTGTCGGCAGGCTTAAAGAAAAATATTTCATCGAGGCTTCTAAAGAATACGAAAAACGGCTTTCAGCTTACTGCAAAATTGAGGTTAAGGAAATCGAGCAGTCGCGTCTTTCCCAAAACCCATCGCAGAACGAAATAGAATTAGCGTTGCGCGACGAAACAGCAAAGATAAAAAAAGCTATACCCCAAAACGCCGAGGTAGTAACTTTGTGTATAGAGGGCAAAATGCTGGGTAGCGTAGAGCTTTCAAAAACGTTAGAGGGTTTGCGTGTTTCGGGCTGCGGTAAAATGTGCTTTGTTATAGGTGGCTCGTACGGGCTGTCGGAGGAAATAAAGGCAATGTCAAAACTAAAACTTTCAATGTCTAAAATGACCTTTCCGCACAGGCTTGCAAGAATAATGCTTTTAGAACAAATATACCGAGCATACAAAATAACCGAGGGCGGTACATACCACAAATAACACAAAAAATGTGTGCTAAATCTACTTCAAAAAATTTTTAAAAAAGTATTGACCTTATCGATACTTTGTGATATAATAGCGTTACCTCTTTAAAAGGCTTTCTTTTGGAAGTCTTTTTTCTGTGTGTGCTTTTTTAGCTTTATATGCGAGAACTGGGAGCTAAATTAGTACAATCAAGAGGGAGGCCGACCAGACCTTGTCTGGTGAAATTTTTCCGTAAAACGGAGGTGCCGTCATGAGAGTTAAAATTACCCTCGCTTGTACAGAATGCAAGCAACGCAATTACAACACAATGAAAAACAAAAAGAACGACCCTGACAGACTTGAAATGAATAAGTATTGCAGATTCTGCAAAAAGCACACTGTTCATAAGGAAACTAAGTAAGGGGGACAAAACTGTGAAAGCATTAAATCAGATGAAAGCATTAAATCAGATTTGTCGCATCTTAACCTCAGTTTTGGGCTTTGCCGCTCTTGTTCTTTTCTTCTTCCCTGTAGCAACCTTGCCCGCTGCATCACCCGTTGATGTAACAGGCGCACAACTTGCTTGGGGTATAAGCATTAAAGACGCTGCAGGCAACGCACATAACCTTTATACGTCTTCTTACTACATGTTCAGCTTTGTTCTTACAGCTTTTGCTACTGTATTGTCAGCAGTATCAGCAGTAGGCTCATTTAAGGGCAAGTCGGGCAAGGGCTCAATAGTAACAGCTTATATAAGCTCTGCTATTGCCGGTATTATTATGTTGGTAATTGCACTAAGTAACGTAACTAAGTTTGTGGACTATCGTCCGCTAATACTTACTTCAACCAATGTTACTTATACACCTGTTGTACTTATTGCCGCAATGGTTATTTTGGCAATGTTCGTAATTGGTGTTATCACTTGGCTTGTAAACGACTATGTCGAAGTTCTCGCTTCAAACGGCCAAAAACTTACCATTAAACAAAAAGTAGTAAAATTCATTCGCGAAATGGTTGCAGAAATCAAAAAGATAGTATGGCCTTCAAAGAATACCGTACTGCGCAACTCGGTTATAGTTCTTATAATCTGCGCTTTGCTCGGTGCATTTGTTTGGATAATAGATTTTCTTCTTGGTTTACTTGTAAACTTCATTACAACTCTTTAATTTGGGGGAACTGTAATGGCAGATATGAATGATGCAAAGTGGTATGTTGTTCACACATACTCGGGCTACGAAAACAAGGTTGCAACCGACCTTGAAACAATTGTTGAAAATCGTGGATTTGGGGAGCTTATAAAGGAAATTCGCATTCCTACCGAAACCGTAACCGAGATTAAAGAAGACGGTTCTTCAAAAGAGGTAGAGCGCAAAATCTTCCCTGGCTACGTGCTTATTAAAATGATTGTTACAGACGAGTCTTGGTATCTTGTGCGCAATGTCCGCGGTGTAACAGGCTTCGTTGGTCCTGGCTCAAAGCCCGTTCCATTAACAGAAGCAGAGGTTGCTGCCCTTGGTGTTGATAAGCACACTGTAAAGGTTAATTACAAGGTTGGCGACAACGTAAAGGTTATCGACAGTCCGCTTGAGGGATACACAGGTATCGTAAGCGAAATCGATATTGAGAAAAACAGTGTTAAGATTGTTATTTCTCTGTTTGGTAGGGAGACCCCTGCCGAACTTGGTCTTGACCAGGTAGCCCTGATTCAAGACTAAAAAGTTAAGTTAATATGCGGTATACCGCTTATTAAGGCGCCGTGCGGCGTCAGTGGGAGGTGGGCAAATCCGATGCCTGCCGCCGTTACCACGAATTTTTGGAGGTGCAAACAATGGCTCAAAAAATCACGGGCTATATCAAACTGCAAATCCCTGCCGGCAAAGCCACTCCGGCCCCGCCAGTAGGTCCTGCGCTTGGTCAACATGGTGTTAACATCATGGCTTTTACTAAAGAATTCAACGAGCGCACAAAGAACGACGCAGGTCTTTTAATCCCTGTTGTTATTACTGTATACGCTGATCGTTCCTTCAGCTTTGTAACCAAAACTCCACCTGCTGCAGTGCTTATTAAAAAGGCTTGCAACATCGAAAGTGGTTCTGGTGTTCCTAACAAGAACAAGGTTGCAAAAATCACTAAGGAGCAGATTAAAGCAATCGCCGAACAAAAAATGCCTGACCTTAACGCTGCATCGGTTGAAGCTGCTATGAGCATGATAGCCGGTACTGCTAGAAGCATGGGCGTTGAAGTAGTCGACTAATGCTCCCCCGTGGGAGGAAATTTCCGATTTAACCACAATTATTGGGAGGTAAATGAAAGTGAAACACGGTAAAAAATATAACGAAAGCATTAAGCTTATCGAAAACGGTAAGTTCTACGATGCTAACGAAGCTTTAGGTCTGGCTGTTCAGACCAAAATTGCAAAATTTGATGAGACTGTTGAGGTACACGTAAGATTAGGTGTTGACTCTCGCCATGCTGACCAGCAGGTTCGCGGCGCTGTTGTTCTTCCTAACGGTACCGGTAAAACAGTTCGTACCTTAGTTATTACTAAGGGCGACAAAATTAAGGATGCAGAGGCAGCAGGCTCCGACTATGTTGGTGCTGAAGAAATGGTTGAAAAAATTCAGAAAGAAAACTGGATGGATTTCGACGTTGTTATCGCCTCTCCTGATATGATGGGTCTTGTAGGTCGTCTTGGTAAGGTGCTTGGTCCTCGTGGACTTATGCCGACCCCTAAGGCTGGTACAGTTACACCCGATGTTGCTAAGGCTGTTACCGAGGCAAAGGCAGGTAAAATCGAGTACCGTCTCGACAAGGCTAACATCATCCATTGCCCTATCGGCAAGGTATCTTTTGGTGCTGAGAAGTTGCAAGAGAACTTCGATACCCTTATGAACGCAATTGTTAAGGCTAAGCCTGCAGCTGCAAAGGGTCAGTATATTCGTTCTTGCACCGTAGCTACAACTATGGGCCCTGGCATCAAAATCAACCCCGCAAAGTTCGGTGTTTAATATTTTAAATTAGGTATTGACACTGTATGGCTTTTGTGGTATTATACTAAAGTCAGCATAACCAAAGACAGTAGGTTCCGCTTTGTCGGATTAAATTCTACCGAGGGAATGTGTTAAATTTACAGCTTTACTTTTACTGTATATTTATGCCCGTTTCCGTCTTTGGAAACGGGTTTACTTTTTAAAAACCATCACTGTTTTGGAGGTGACATTTTTGCCAAGTCAAAAAGTATTAGAACTCAAAAAGCAACAGGTTGCAGAAATTAAAGAGTTAGTTGCTAATAGCGTAGCAGGTGTTCTTGTTGATTACAGGGGCATCAACGCAGGCGACGATACTAAGCTTCGTAAAGAGCTTCGTGAGGCTGGCGTTAACTACATGGTAGTTAAAAACAGCATTCTGCACCGTGCATTCGAGGGTACCGATTTAGCCGAGCTTGATAGCTTACTCGTAGGCACAACAGCTCTTGCAATCAGCCCCGAAGACCATACAGCAGCTGCTCGTATTTTAGGCAAGTATGCTGAGGGTAACGATAATTTCTCACTTAAAGGCGGCTACTTGGATGGTAAGGCTATCGACCTTGCAACCGTAACCGCACTTGCTAAGCTTCCTACAAGGGAAGTTCTGCTTGCAACTGTTTGCAACGCATTCCAAGCACCTATCGCAGCATTTGCTCGTGCAATTAACGCCGTAGCTGAAAAACAAGGCGAGGGCGCAGCCGAATAATTACGGCTTAATCTTAAATTTAAAAAAATCATTATTGGAGGTTATTATAATGGCATCAGAAAAAATTACAGCTATTGTAGAAGAAGTTAAAACTTTAACAGTTCTCGAGCTTTCCGAGCTCGTATCAGCAATCGAAGAGGAATTCGGCGTATCCGCTGCAGCAGCAGTTGCAGTAGCAGCTCCCGCAGCAGGCGGCGCAGCAGCTGAAGAGAAAACCGAGTTCGACGTTGTTCTTGCAGACGCAGGCGCAGAGAAAATCAAGGTTATCAAGGTTGTTCGTGAAATCACAGGTCTTGGCCTTGCAGACGCTAAAGCTGCTGTTGAGGCTGCTCCTAAAGCTCTTAAAGAAGGCGTTTCTAAAGACGAGGCTGAAGAGCTTAAGAAGAAGCTTGAAGAAGTTGGCGCTAAGGTTGAGCTTAAATAATTCAATACTTAAAAGTGCTAAAAGCCACGCGAAAGCGTGGCTTTTTCTTGTAATATAAAACCCCACATAAGAGTAGGGTTTATATCATTTATTAATTTTTTCAAAAACTGCTTCGGCACAGCGTATGCCATCAACAGCTGCCGACATAATTCCGCCGGCATACCCAGCACCTTCTCCGCAAGGTATAACACCCTTAAGAGATGCTTCGTAAGATTTATCACGTAAAATTCTAACAGGTGAAGAACTGCGCGTTTCGGGTGCTGTCAGTATAGCATCAGGGTCGGCAAAGCCGTGTAGCTTTCTATCAAAAACCCTTATGCCCTCGCGCATAGCATCGGTAATAAAGCTTGGCAAACACTCGTCAATACTGCAGTAGTGAACGGCAGGTAAGAAGGTTGGCTTAACCTTACCACAATTAGTAGATGGTTTTTTAGTTAAAAAATCGCCAACGGTTTGTGCGGGTGCTTTGTAGCCGCCACTAATGTTATATGCGCGCCTTTCAATATCCTGTTGAAAGTAGATACCTGCAAGCGCGTGATTTGAGCCGTAATCCTCCGGTCCTACACCAACAAGTAGTGCACTATTGGCGTTTGAGCCATCACGTGCAAATCTGCTCATTCCGTTTGTGGCAATGCCACATTCCTCACTTGATGCATTAACTACGCTACCACCTGGGCACATACAAAAGGTATAAACACCTCTGCTGCTACTTAAATGTGTAAATAGCTTGTAGTCGGCAGGTATTAGTTGCTTGTATTTTGCAAAACTACCCAACTGCGCTTTGTTAATAAGGCTTTGGCTATGCTCAATTCTCGCGCCTATTGCAAAGGGTTTAGCCTCCATTTTAATACCTTTTTCATAAAGCATATTAAAAGTATCTCTTGCAGAATGACCAATACTAAGTATTAAATAATCGCAAGGCAACTCGCGAGTTTTATTTGCATTTTCAATAAACACGCTTGCTATTCTGCCGTTTTTTATGCTAATATCACAAAGCTTGGTATCAAACAAAACTTTGCCGCCGTTTTTAACTATTTCTTGGCGTATGCCTTTTATAACCTTAGGCAAAATATCAGTGCCAATGTGTGGCTTTGAGTCGTATAATATACACTCGGGTGCGCCATTTTCGAAGAACTCTTTTAGCACCGCGCCACAACGCTTGTCCTTGATTCCGGTAGTTAGCTTGCCATCAGAAAAAGTGCCTGCACCGCCCTCACCAAACTGTATATTGCTTTTTGTGTTCAGCTTGCCCGTAAGGTTAAACGAAGCCACATCTTTTATTCTTTTGTCAACATCACTACCGCGCTCAATAACAATAGGATTAAGACCTCTGCGGCTTAAAGTTAGTGCGGCAAAAAGCCCTGCAGGGCCTAAGCCTACAATAACAACATTTGCGTTTTTTGTTGTTTTTTCATTGCTTATTATATAAGGTGTATCCTGAACCTTGCTTACACCTTTTAAATTTAAAAAGCGTTCTTCTTTTTGTATCTCTACTCTAAAGCTACATAGAAATCTAACCTTGCCTTTGTTCCTTGCGTCTATAGAACGCTTGTGAATGAAGGCGTTTTCTATTTGTTTTTCGTTTATCTTTAGGTATTTGGCACAGAATTTAGAAACTGTGTTAAAATCAAAATCGGGTGGTAAAAACACGTTGCTTATTTGTAGCATTATTTACCCTCCAAAAAACCTTTGCAACCCAAAGCTGCAGTATATCCGCTTGACCACGCCCATTGCAGATTATACCCACCACAGTCGCCATCGATATCAAGTACCTCTCCACAGGCAAACAAACCCTTATATCGTTTAGACATAAGAGTTTTATCACAAAACTCGTGGGTGTTAATTCCGCCGTGTGTAACCTGTGCTGCTGCAAAACCCATTCTATCGGTAAAATTAAAGGGCATAGCCTTTATGGTAGTTGCGATTCTATTGATATCTTTTTCACTAAAGTTCGGGGCATCGTTAATAGAAAAACCGCACATTTTAAGCACAGTCTGACCAATGCGCGACTGTAACATACCACAGAAAAACTCACCGCAGCTTGCAAATATATTGCATCTTGTAGTTAGCATTTCTGCAATTTCACTTTTGTTATACTCAGGCATAAGATCTAAAGAAATTTGGTCACCCTTTTGCATATACCTTGATAGCTGCATAATAGGTGGACCCGAGAGACCGTAATCGCAAAACAGCACTTCACCAAAATCGCGGTAGCTTTTGCCGTTTGGTGATTTTACGGTAACCTCCGCTAAAACCTTAACACCCTTCATAGAACGGGTGTAGGTGTTGTCGGTTTTAATTTGGACAATAGCTGGCTCTAAGGCGGTGCGAGAGTGCGAAAGTTCGCCCAAAAGCTTGTACCCAAGCTCGCAGCCAAGCTTACCACCTGCCATACCGCCACAAGCTATAATAACCGCGTCAAAGCAAAGCTCATTGCTACCGTTAAGAATATATCCGTTTTTGGTGGGCTTGATTTTTTCTATACATTGGTCGGTTAAAATTTCTATATCAAGCCTTGCCGCCTCAAAGCGCAAAGCGTCGGTAACGGACGAGGCTTGTAAAGAGTAGGGGAATAGCTTGCCACCGGCTTCTTCTTTAAACACAACACCAATGCTTTTAAAAAACTGTTCGGTTTTAGAAACATCAAAGCTTGATAATGCGTACTCGGCAAAGTTTTTATTCTTTCCGTGATAATTTTTAAGCGATATATTTCTATTCGAAATATTGCATCTACCGTTGCCTGTAACCGCAATTTTTTTACCAACGCGGTCTAACCTTTCAAAAACAGTAACACTAACCTTTGGCGCGTTTATTTTTAGGGTAATTGCCGCCATAAGACCTGCCGCGCCGCCACCGATTATACCTACCTTTTGCATCGTCCACACCACCTTTTTATTAAAATAATACGGGAGAGTTAAGCGCCCACGTAATCGTAATCAATATTAATTACACAAAAATATTTTTGGTCAATTTCTTTTACCAAGCTATCAATTTTAGCCTTTAGTTCTGTAGGCCTAATGCTACAGTTAAGCGGAACAACAACGTCAAACACAAGGTTAGTACGCTTTTCGCCCATAACAATCCTAAAATCGTGTATGGAAAAGTCGCTATCAATTAAACAAACCTTCTCGGCAACAAGACCTCGAAGGTTCGAGGTAAAGCTATCGTTCACAGAAACAGGGTCCATATGTATAACAACCTCAATGCCGAGGGTTTCCTTAAGCTCAACCTCACAAGCATCAATCTGCTCGTGGCAGAGGTTAATATTTATATCCTCAGGCACCTCAACGTGAACCGAGGCAAAGCAACGACCTGGGCCGTAGTTATGCACAATAAGGTCGTGTATGCCGTAAAAATTCTTGTTTTTAAGAATACCGTCTTCTATGCTTTTTATAAGCTCTTTAGAGGGTGGCTCACCAAGTAAGGGGTTAAGTGTATCTTTGGCGGCGCTAAAGCCCGACCAAAGAATAAATAAAGCAACCGCAATACCTACATAAGCATCAAGATTAACCGAATAGAATTTGCAAACAATAAGAGAAATAAGCACAGCTAAGGTAGAAAGGCAATCGTTAAGGCTATCCTGTGCCGTTGCTTTAAGAGAAAGAGAATTGATTATTTTTGAAAGCTTGCGATTAAATAGGAACATCCAAAACTTTATTAGTATGGACACAGCAAGACCGATTATCGTTACGTATGTAAGGGTAAGTGAGGTGGGCTCGAAAATCTTTGTTACCGAGGTTTTAAGTAGCTCAAAGCCTACAAGCATTATAAGCATAGCAACAATAAATGCCGACATATATTCAATTCTTCCGTGGCCAAACGGATGGTCAGGGTCGGCAGGCTTTTTAGCCATTTTAAAGCCTATTAGGGTTATTACCGAAGAACCTATATCGGATAGGTTGTTAAAGGCGTCAGCCATAATAGAAATCGAGCCTGAAATAAGCCCTAAAGAGCATTTAATAATAAATAGCAGTAGGTTACAGGCAATACCCGTAAAACTGCCAAGACTGCCGTATTTATCGCGTACTATAGGGTTTTCGATGTTCTTACCGTCTTTTATAAAAAGTTTAATTAAAAGCCTTGTCATTGTATTAACCCTTTGTGCCCTTAGCGCCCTTTACGCCAAAGGATGGTGCGCCCGAAAGCAGATTAGTGTCGATAGTAAACATAGTGTTGCTTCTGTTCCTTGCGCGTTTGTAGGCTATCTCAACCAAGCGGTCAATCATATCTGTGTATTTAAGACCACTTGCTTCCCACAAATAAAATGCAAGCGAGCCGGGGATTGTATTAATCTCGTTTATATAAACGCGGTCGTTATCTGAGGTGTCTAACAGATAGTCGATTCGTGAAACGCCACTGCAACCAAGGGTAGAGAAAACCTTTTTAGAAAGCTCGCGAATTTCTGTAGCCTTTTCTTCGCTTATATCAGCAGGGCATTTTCGTGTAACCGATGCCATACCTTTAGAGCCACCCTTGGCGCCACTCATATACTTATCCTCGTAAGATAATATTTCGTCACTCATAAAGGGTTCTTCGCAAACGGAAGCCTCGTTTTCGTCGGCATCGCCAAGTACCGAGCAGTTAATTTCACGCAAAGAAGTAACCGCCCTTTCAACCAAAATCTTTTCAGCAAAAGAGCACGCAAGCTCAATAGCGTCAATAAGACCTGCACGGTCACTCGCTTTGCTAATACCAACACTCGAGCCAAGGTTGGCGGGCTTTACAATCATCGGATATTCGATAGCTCCTTCTAACTGGGATATAACGCTATCTCTTTCTTCAAACCAATAGCGCGCACGAAAGCTTTTACAGGGGAGTACGGGCAGACCTGCATCCTTAAAAACGCTTTTGAACATAGCCTTATCCATACCAACGGCGCTTGAAACAACGTCGCAACCGATATAGGGTATACGCATTGTCTCAAAAAAGCCTTGTAGCGAGCCATCTTCACAGTTTGTGCCGTGAACGATAGGGAAGGCAATTTGTATAGTGATATCCTTGAATTTTTGGAATACACCCTTGTTTACAGGCTTGATAACACAGTTACCGTTTTGGGATACCACTGCTACTTGGGTGCATTTTTTAAGCAGAGCAGGAATATCCTTGTAGCTTTCCATATTGGTTAAATCGTCACCTAAGTACATTTCACCGCTTTTGGTTATATAAATTGGAATTATGTTATATTTATCGCGGTTAATGTAGCTCATTGCCTGAACGGCAGAGATAATAGCAACCTCGTGCTCTACCGAAGAACCGCCAAAAAATACGCCCATATTAATTTTCATTCTGTATTACCCCTTAATTATTTTGTATAGTTATCGGGCAGGTCGTTTTCGAAAAGCACCGCCCAATCGTTTTTTGCATTATTTCTAAGGTATTCTAAAGCCTCACTAAAGCTTGAAACTACCAAAAGTGTTCCGCCAAAATTCAGGTCCTCTGCAGCCTTTTGCATCGGTATTGCGCGTTGCTTGCCAACAAGAATAATAGTATCGCAAACCTTTGCTGCAGCAGCACCTAAATTATAGTTGCACTCGTATTCCTTTTCACCAAGCTCGATAAGGCCTGGTGTAACGATAACCTTTTTGCGCCCCTCGAAAGCACCTAAAACATTAACTGCTTCGATGCAGCCTACGGGGTTTGCGTTGTAGGCATCATCAAGCAAAATAGAGCCGTTTATAAAGTTTTTCATCTCAAGCCTGTGGCTAACGGGCTTAAGGCGTGACGCGGCAAAAACTATGTCTTTTGGACTTACTCCAAGCGCTAAAGATAAGGCCGCAGCGGCGGTAATATTAGTAACGTTATGGCTACCCAAAAGCTTTGTTTTAATGTGCATTGATACGTTGCCGCTAATTATATCAAACTCGGCACCGTTTTCGGTGTAATGCACGTTTTCATAACGCGTGTCACCATTTGAACCAAAGGCGTGGTGGGTATATTCCGTAGCCTTGGCTTTGATATATTCGTTATCGGTATTAAGATAAATGTTACCGCTTTTATTTGCTACGAAATCTGCAAGCTCGAATTTGGTTTTAGTAACATTTTCTATACTTTTAAATGTGTCGAGATGCTGAGGACCAACCGAGGTTATTATACATTCAGTTGGTTTTGCAATATCGCAAATCTCTTTTATATCTCCAATATTTTTAGCACCCATTTCCGCAATAAAAACCTGTGTATCGGGGCGTAATCCCTCGCGTACAGTACGCACAATACCAAAGGGTGTGTTAAAGCTTGCAGGGGTGTATAGAACATTGTATTTCTGCTCTAAAAAGCTTGCAAGTATATACTTTGTGCTTGTTTTACCGTAGCTGCCAGTAATACCTATTACCTTTAAATTGCTGTGTAACTTAAGCTTGCGCTTAGCATCGGCAATATACATAGCGCCCAAAGCGTTTTCCATAGGCGCGTTTATAGTACGAGCTATCAAAACGGTAAGCGGTGGGCAAAAGCTAAGTAAAAATACTGCTATTGCAAGCGATTTGAAAAGAATAAAGCTGAGTGCAGTTAATACGGCAAATAAAATTATTGTAGTTGCGTAAAGACGCTTTACCCTTGCCGTAAATACAAGGGGTTTTATAGATGATTTCTGCAATTTTATAGCCTTGCTGATTTTAAAAATAAAACAAAGCACAGCAAGAATCAAAAGCAAAATATTGTACTGTGCGTAGTAACACACCAAAGCGGCAATAAACAAAACAGCAGAAAAAACAACCTTTGTGCTAAAAGCCCCTTTAAGCCATTTTATATATCTCGATGGGAAATAGGAGTTTTGCTGTAGCATTTGTATTTGTCGCGTGGCAGAAAAAATTCCGCCAATACTTAGCAAAGCTAAAGCTATTAAAATAAGTATTTGCATTTTTGTTACCTCATTTCAAGAAAGCTTTAAGTATTGCAATTACCTTAAAAGGCTGTTCTATAAAAGCAAAGTGAGAGCCGCCTTCGATTACACATAGACCGCAATCTTTAATAACTTTTTCCATAAATTTAGCGTTATCTAAGGGTGTTTCGGTATCTTTATCACCCCAGATTAATAGGGTAGGGCATTCGATTTTGTGAATAATATCGCGCAGGTCAACCCCAATTACACGCACCATTGTTTTGCGCATAACCTCGGGCGCACTTTTATAATCGGCAGAGCCAAAATGACTGCGAGCCTTATCAATAAGCCCCGAGCTATAATTTTTTATAATTGGTAAAGTAAGAACTTTTTTAATAAACTTAAAGGAATATATACGTAACTGTTTTTTAAGGGTCTTTTTAGCAGGGATTCCCGCACTGCCGAAAAGTATTAGCTTTGGTGGGCAAAGCATACCCTCTGCCGCCATTTTAATGCAAATGCGGCCGCCGTGTGAGTGACCAACCATTATGGGATTTTCAATGCCAAGGGTATTAATAAACTTTAAAATAAAGTTGCAGTAATCATCAATTCCCCAGTCGGTTTTAAGAATATCACTTTCACCACAGCCGGGCAGGTCTAAGGCGATTACCCTATAACCCTCGAAGCCTTTTAGGATAGGCGCCCAAGGCTTTATAGAAGACCCCCAACCGTGAATAAGCAGCACAGGTGTGCCGCTACCCTCGTCGGTATAATTTATACGTAAACCATCAATTTCAACAAACATATATACTCCATTTCGCAAAAATGCAGAAAAATTTATTTTTTTATTTTTTTATTATACCAAACTTTTCAAAAAAAGAAAACCCCATTTAAACTATAATTATAATATTTATTTATATTATATATACATTAAACCAAAAAATTGCAGATTTGTGGCTAAATAAATAAAAATAAAAAAATTTAAAAAAATTTTAAAAAAGGGGTTGACTTTAGCGTGATAAAGTGCTAATATATTAACACAGCAAAGAAAACACGAGGAGAAATCCCGTAAACAAATGGAGGAATTTATTATGAAAAAACTAATCACATTAACACTTGCAGTACTTATGGCTGTTGCTGCATTCACAGGCTGCGGTAAGAAAGATGCCGCTAAATCCGACTGGGAGTATGTAAAAGAAAAAGGCGAGCTCGTAATCGGCTACACCGTATATGCTCCAATGAACTATGAAGAAGACGGCGAGTTCGTAGGTTTCGATACCGAGTATGCAAAAGCTGTTTGCGAAAAGCTTGACATCACACCTAAGTTCGTAGAAATCAACTGGGATACCAAAGAGGTAGACTTAGCCGCTAAGAAAATGGACTGTGTATGGAACGGTTTCACAATTACTGCTGAACGTGAAGAGCAATTAGACTTCACTACTCCTTACATCAAGAATAGACAGGTTATCGTTATCCGCAAGGCTGATGCTGACAAGTACAAGTCAACTGCAGACCTAAAAGCTGCTAAGCTTACAGCTGAGAAAGCTTCAACCGGTGAAGGCGCTATCAAAGACGAAGAGAACCTCAAGAATGCTACTTATGTAGAATCAGACGTTCAGACCTCAGCTTTAATGGCTGTTAAGGCACTTACCTCGGATGCTTGCGTTGTTGACTACACTGTTGCTTCTGCAATGGTAGGAGTAGGCGACTACAAAGACCTTACCGTTATCGAAGGTGTTGAGCTTTCTGTTGAAGAGTACGGTATCGGCTTCAGAACCGGTTCTGACATCACCGAGATGGTGAACAAAGCAACTAAAGAGCTTATCGCTGATGGCACTTTAGAGAATATTGCAAAGAAATACGAGCTTGATGCAATTCTTATAAAATAATTTAATTCGTAATTATTTGCTTCAGTTAGGCAGACGCAATTAACTTGCGCCTGCCTTTTGGAGTGTTTTGAGAAAGATAAAATAAAAGAGAATTATTATTCGTCGAAAGGAAATTGAAATGGATTCCTCACTTTTGGGAGTAACCCTACATCTTTTAGAGGGCTTTTATACAACCTTTTTGGTATTTGCATTAACGCTTGTTGCGGCAATACCGTTAGGCTTAATCGTAACCTTTGGCTCTACAAGCCGTTTTAAACCGCTTGCGGCATTTGTTCGCGTATTTGTTTGGATAATCCGTGGCACACCGCTTTTATTACAGATACTCGTTCTCGTTTACGGACCGGGGCTTATATTCGGCGCGCAGTGGTACGAAAACTATGTGGGCGTAATGATAGCGTTTATTATTAATTATGCCTGTTATTTTTCCGAGATATATCGCGGCGGTATAGAGTCGATTTCATTAGGTCAGTACGAGGCAGGCTACGTTCTTGGTATGACCAAGTCACAGATATTCTTCCACGTGGTTCTTCCTCAGGTTATAAAACGCATTGTTCCGCCAATGGGCAACGAGATTATTACCTTGGTTAAGGATACATCACTTGTGCGTATAGTAGGTGCGCTTGTTTTTGCAGGCACACAGTATAAAGAAATACTCGGCCACGCGTTTGAGTTTGTCTCAACCAAGGCACTTATTTGGCCGCTATTCTATTCGGGCGCTTTTTATCTGATATTCTGTGGCGCTTTAACAGTGCTGTTTGGTTATATAGAGAAAAAACTTAATTACTATAAGGGATAGGAGGGAAGGCAATGTCTGTTTTAGAGGTTAAAAACATAATTAAAGGCTTTGGCAAGGTAGATGTTTTAAAGGGCATAAGCTTTTCCTTAGAGGCTGGCGAGGTTATTTCCATAATTGGCTCGTCGGGTAGCGGTAAAACCACCCTTTTGCGTTGCCTTAACTTTTTGGAAACGCCAGAGGAAGGGCAGATTTTCGTTAATGATAAATGTATTTTAGATGCAGCAAAGCATAAAAAAATAAGCGACGAGGAGATTAGGCAAAACCGCCTGCACTTCGGCCTTGTGTTTCAGTCATTCAACCTATTTCCACAGTATTCGGTGCTAAAAAACGTAATGCTTGCGCCTATGTTACAGAAAAAAGGCACACCCGAGGAAATCGAACAGCATGCACGAGAAATCCTCGACCGCGTCGGCCTTTCTGAAAAGGTAGATAACTACCCTTGTCAGCTTTCAGGCGGTCAGCAGCAGCGTGTTGCAATAGCAAGGGCTTTGGCGCTTAAACCTGATATACTCTGTTTTGACGAGCCTACAAGCGCTTTGGACCCCGAGCTCACGGGCGAGGTGTTACGTGTTATTAAAGAGCTTAAAACACTTGACACTACTATGATTATAGTAACGCACGAAATGGAGTTTGCACGCAACGTTTCAGATAAGGTTATATTTATGGCAGACGGCGTAATAGAGGAAATGGGCACACCGGAAGAGGTGTTCGATAATCCCCAAAGCCCCAAAACTGCTGCGTTTTTCTCAAAATCATTAGAGAAGTTTTAGGTATAAAAAATGCAAAGATTAATGAGTTGTATGCGTTCTGCCATAGAACGCTACAATATGATAGAAAACGGTGACAAAATCTGCGTTGGTGTTTCGGGCGGTAAAGACTCACTGGCGTTACTTGTGGCACTATCCGATATGCGCCGCTTTTTACCCGTAGATTTTAAGCTTTATGCCGTATCCATTAATATGAATTTCGATGGTGTGCCTACCGATTTTTCCGAAATTGCCGAGCTTTGCCACAGAATAGGGGTACCTTATACCGTTAAGGATACACGCATTGGCGAGATAATTTTCGACGTGCGCAAAGAGTCTAATCCTTGTTCACTATGTTCGAGAATGCGCAGAGGTGCTTTGCACGATGCCACTAAAGAGCTCCATTGTAACAAAATAGCCTTGGGTCACCATTTAGATGATGCGGTAGAAACCTTTTATATTAATCTTTTACAGGGCGGTACTATTAATTGCTTTAGCCCCGTTACCTATCTTTCGCGCAAGGATATTACTATGATTCGCCCAATGATATACGCTTACGAAAAAGACGTTTTAAGGGCGGTCAATTCCCGCAACTTGCCGATTTGCAAAAGCACCTGCAAGGCAGATGGCAATACCGAACGTCAACGCGTTAAGGAACTCTTATTAGCTTTAGAGCAGAATTACGAAAACCTAAGAAAGAAGACGCTTACTGCTTTGCAAAACGCCGAAATAAACGGCTGGCATAATTAAAATAAAAACTACCCGTTGCGATGGAAAACATCTGCAACGGGTAAAAATATAGCCTTTTTGTCAAAAATAGATATTTAGTAAAAGTGAGAAAACAAGAGAAAAACAAAGAAAATCAAAGTATCGGTTTTCTAAATTAATTTTTTTGTAAAAAAGTATTGACAGGGGATTTTTATTATGGTATCATAACACACGTTGAAAATATTTTTGGAGGTAAAAACTATGTCCACTTTTATGGCAAAAGCACAGGATATGCAGCGTAAATGGTATATTATCGACGCAGCTGACAAGCCCCTTGGCCGTGTAGCTGTTGTTGCTGCAGATATTCTTCGCGGTAAAATCAAGCCCGAGTTTACTCCTCATGTAGACTGTGGCGACCACGTAATCATCATCAATGCCGACAAAGCTGTTCTTACCGGTAAAAAGTTAGAGCAGAAGTATCACCGTACTCATTCGGGTTACATCGGCGGTCTTAAAGAAGTTCAGTACAAAAAGTTGATGGCTCAGAAACCCGAGCTTGCAATGGAGTACGCCGTTAAGGGTATGGTACCCGACACAACTATCGGCCGCGCTGCCCTCACTCGTCTACGTGTATACGCAGGTAGCGAGCATGTTCATGCAGCACAAAAGCCCGAAGTTTACGAATTTTAATCGGGAGGTATTAGGGAATGTTTGAAGGAAAACCTTATTTCTACGGCACCGGCAGAAGAAAGAGCTCGGTTGCTCGTGTACGCGTTTACAACGGTACAGGTAAAATCACAATTAACGACCGCGATATCGACGATTATTTCGGTCTTGAAACCTTAAAGCTTATTGCTCGTCAGCCTTTAGCACTTACCGAAACTGCCGAGAAATTTGATATCGTATGCCGCGTTGCAGGCGGCGGTGTTACCGGTCAAGCCGGTGCTATCCGTCATGGTATCGCACGTGCTCTTCTTCAGTTCGACGAGAATCTTCGTCCTGCCCTCAAAAAAGCAGGCTTCTTAACTCGTGACCCAAGAATGAAGGAAAGAAAGAAGTACGGTCTCAAAGGCGCACGTCGTGCACCACAGTTCTCCAAGAGATAATCTGTTATTTCAAAGAGTATTCAAAAACCCCGAAACCATCACGGTTTTCGGGGTTTTCTTTATGCCTCAATTTTTGCTTTGGTGCAAACTTGGTGCAAATTATTTTAAAAGGACTATGACATAGAAAAATGCCATAGTCCTTCGCTGTGCATTGTAATATAATAACAAGTAGTTATTCTTGCGTGACAAAATGTTTAACCTCGTCTGAAATATTGAATACTTCTGTTTTTGCAAAAGATGGGTATAAGTTTAAATTATTTAATTCTTTTGTATCAATCCATCCATATTCAACATTAGAGTTTCCTGTTTGGCTAACAAATTTATCATTTGGAATAGAATATCCTTCTTTCAGTTTAATTAGATAATAAAAGCATATTGAATGGGTCTTTTTGTTATTCCATTCCCAAAAAGACTCTTCTACCCAAATTAATTTTTTACATACGATACCGATATCTGATTCTTCTTTATATCGCCTTATAACTGCTTGTTCGGCTGTTTCTCCTTGTAAAACAAGTCCTCCTGGTAATGCATATTCGTTACCGCCCTTTTCTCTTTGTACCAAGATTTTTCCGTCTTGAATCAAAACCCCTGCGCTTCTAAAATTGCAGATGGAGTTTTCACTTTGAAAAAACCAATTTGTGTTCATTTTTTCGTTACCTCCAAAAATAGATTCTACAGAAATTTTGGAAAACACATTTACTTCTCCCAAACTGCGCGCTGTTAGAGGAGATACATTGTGGAAACGGAGAAAGGCTCTTGAAAAACTTTCGTGTGATTCATAGCCATACTTAAATGCTATATCAATAATTTTATCATTGGTTGATATTATGTCTTTTCCTGCAAGTGTTAATTTTCTTAACCGAATATATTCACCAACTGTAATACCACACAAAGCTAAAAAGAAACGTCGAAAATTTGATGTAGACATGTAGGCTTTATTCGCGACTTCATCAATAGAAATTTGCCCACCTAAATTGTTTTCGATATAATCAATAGCATTTTGAATGTTTTTTATTGTTTCCATCGGTTTGTGCCTCCTTTTCTGTGAATTTATCATACAAGATATCGGGATGTTTTTCTTGATAAATTTTGCTTTCTTGTGCACATGGTATATAAATCAATTTTCTCACAAATATAATTTTATCGGTTAAATTATACTACAAATAATTATATTTTTCAATATTTGCAATCCTTACTAGTCATAACGATTCTTAATAGAATCTTTATGACTCTTTTTCTTTATATAAGACTCTTTATAAATCTTCATGATTATATAAGCATCATGAGTCTTTGTCTTAAACATAGAGTAATTAGGGTTATCAAGATTGTAAAAGAATCCTTTTGATTGTTTTTAGCATTATAAGAAGATTACTTGAAAAAATACCCTATGACCGTCAAAAGTCATAGGGTTAAGATAATAAAATGGATATTACTTATTTCAACACTTTTTTGCACCAAGTACGTTTGTTGCATTTAGGACATTTTAAGTAACGGGTAGTTCCCATATGCATCGCGTTTAAAGCCTGCGTATAGGTAGGTACAATTTTGTGACCGCAATTTTTGCACTTGTAAGCGCCCACGCTTACTTCAAGCTTTACTGCAAAAAAGCACGGTATTAAAAACACAACGCAAATACCGAGAATGGCGACAAGCTGCCACACCCCTTCGGGTATAAAGAATGCAGTAATAAAGAGACCTGCAATTAGGGCTATCATGCTAACGGTCATAATCGCCCACATAGAAGTCCAAATAACTTTATTTTTTTGTTCTACCTCTTTTGCCATATCAAGCAAAAGTTGTTCGTTTTTTTGATTATTGTTTTCCATACTGATTTTCTCCCCACTTAATAAATCGTTTACGGTTATTTTAAGTATATCACAGAGCTCTAACATAACCGACGAGTCGGGCATTGCTTTACCTCTTTCCCATTTTGAGACGGCTCTATCGGTGATGCCTAATTTCTCTGCCAACTGCATTTGGGTTAAGTTTTCTTTTTTTCTGCACTCGGCAATGAATTTTCCAATTTTCACTTGGTCCATAGGTCTTCTCCTTTCGATTTTAGTATACATAATCCGCAAAACAAAGTACACACACCAATGGTTGAGTGGGGACAAAACAACCTTTAGTAGAGTGCAAACAGAAAATTTTAATATAGTATACCATATTACTTTAGATAAATCAATGAAAGCAATTTTTTGTGATATTTTATGTTGTTGTGTTTTATCGGTTGACCAAAAAGGTTTGTGGTGGTATAATGTGTGCGATGTTAGTGGAGTCTAACTAAAAAATTAGTGTATTACATAAAATAATAGCAACAAGGGAGATTTAAAATGCAGACTATAAGCTCGAAAAATCAGGTGCGGTTAATAACTGTACTTTTTACACTTACTTATATGGTAAGCTACATAACACGTATAAACTATGGCGCGATTATCGCTGAAATGGAAAATGCAACTTCGCTTTCCCGTGCAGCGCTCTCGTTGTCTCTGACAGGTAGCTTTATAACATACGGGTTAGGTCAGATTATAAGTGGAATTATAGGTGATAAGTTTTCACCTAAAAAATTAGTTGCTATTGGTCTTGGTGCATCTGCAGTGTTGAACATGCTTATACCGCTTTGCAGTAGTGCATATAGCTTGCTTGCGGTTTGGTGTATAAATGGTTTTGCACAGAGCTTTATGTGGCCGCCTATGGTTAAACTTATGACGGCGCTTTTATCCGAAGCCGACTATAAAAAGACTACTGTTATGGTGTCGTGCGGTAGCTCGTTTGGTACAATAGCTGTGTACTTGTTAGCACCGCTTGTAATTTCGTGGCTAAATTATAAATGGGTGTTTGTAATTTCTGCTTTATGCGGATTTATTATGCTTGTTTTATGGCAACGCTTTTCGCCTGATTTTAATAAAACGCAAGTAAAAAATCAAAAACAAAAAGAGGGAAGTGCAAAAATACTTTTAACCCCGTTAATGATTACGGTTATGTTTGTAATTGTGCTACAAGGTAGTTTGCGTGATGGTGTTACAACATGGATGCCCTCGTATATTTCAGAGACCTATTCACTTAGCAGTGTTATTTCAATTTTAACAGGAGTTGTCCTGCCACTATTTAGTATAGCCTGCTTTAATATTACCGAAAAGCTTTATTCAAAGCTATTTACAAACCCTATTTCTTGTGCAGGTATTATCTTTTCTGTAGGCGCTTTGTCAGCGGCATTGCTATGTGTGCTTACGGGCAAGGGCGCAATATACTCGGTCCTGCTTTCGGCTTTGCTTACGGGTACAATGCACGGTGTAAATCTTATGCTTGTATGTATGGTGCCTGCGTACTTTAAAAAATATGGCAACGTGTCTACCGCTTCGGGTATTATAAACTCTTGCACATATATAGGTAGTGCTATTTCTACCTATGGGATAGCGGCTGTGTCAGAAAGCTATGGTTGGAATACAACCCTTTGGCTATGGTTTGCAATAGCGTTGGTTGGCTCTGTTTTATGCTTTGCTTGTGTAAAGCCGTGGTCTAAAACAATGGCGGATTAATTCTTGAAATTAAAAAAAGCTGTCCTAATTTTTAATTAGGACAGCTTTAATTATTGCGGGTAGTGTTTACCTTTATAAATCTTATAGCTATTATCAAGGTCAATAAGTGTAGCGTCGTGCTTTGGTATTTGCTCTTCTTTTGGTGGTGGTTGCATATAATCACCAAACGCCATTTTTAAATAGGTGTCGTAGCCTTTAGGGAGCGGTAGGGAAACACCCTCGAAATCCATAAAAACGGCGATATCAAATATCTCTTTTGGATACTCATTTACCATATATTGATAGCGCGAGCAAAGCTCGGTAATTTTTGTGCATTTGTCGGCAGAGTATTTTGTCATTTGGCGTTGGGCGAGCATAGCGATTTTGTAACGCATTTTCCAAGTAGGGAACAGCATAAGCATAATTTTGCCTATTAGTTCTAAAAGCTTGCCCTTGCTTGTGGGTGGTTCTTGGTTAATATATATCTGGTAAATAAGTGCCCAAAGTATTTGCATTTTGCGTAAAATTTTAGTGTTTGGACAAGCATCTAATGGTATAATTTCAAGCCTAACACCGTGCTCTATATCAAGGTCTTTTTGACGTTCTTTAATAAAGGTAGTTTCCTCGTCTGAAATTGCGGTTATTAAGGAACGGTAGAATTTGTTTTTATTACTACGGCAAAGCTTATATTTATCAGAGTTTTCAAAAATATGGCATAGCTTTTCATAATCATTGCGGAGCATAAAAACGTCTATATCGTCGTCCCAAGGAATAAAACCACCGTGGCGTACGGCACCGATACAAGCACCACCACAAAGGAAGTATGTTAGGTTGTGCTTTTTGCAAAAAGAATCGAACATTATTAAAATTTCTAAAGACTTATTTTGCAAGGCTTTAAATTCTTGCTGTTGCACTTTTAACACCTACTTCTTGAAATAGTTAATTCCGCGGTATTTTTTATAACTGTTATCTAAATCTATAACCTCAAACTCGTGGTGACAACTTCTCTTTTCTTCGGGTGGCAGTTGCATATAATCTCCAAATGCCATTGTAAGATAGGTATCGTAGCCACAAGGTACGGGCAACATGTATCCTTCAAATTCCTTATATACCCCTTCCGAAAAAGTGTCTTTGGGGTATTCGTTTTGCATGTACCCTGGGCCCGAGCAAAGCTCGGTAATATAATCGCAATTTTCGTTATTGTATTTAGTCATTTGCTTTTCGCAGAAGTGCCAAACCGAATAATGCAAAGGCTTTGGTACTAATAAAAGCAAAACCTTACCTATTGTGGTTATTAATTTACCATGATTAGTTGGTGCCTTGCCCACAATAAATAGCGAATAGAGTAAAGCGAAGAGCTTTTGTAGTTTTCTTTTAAAACCTTTTGGACAGTTATCAAGTGGCAAAACATCAAGCATTACGCCGTGGTTAATATCAAGCTCTTTTTGATAGGTTTTTATAAAGGTTGTGTTGTTTGCACAGATTGTTAAAAACTGGTTTTGTGTGTTAAAGCCTTTTTTTGCAAACTGTATTGAGTAATCGGGTGTATCTATAAATATGGTCTTTAATTTTTCGTAATCGGCACGTGGCATAAATACGTCGATATCGTCGTCCCAAGGGATAAATCCGCCGTTGCGAATAGCACCTATACAACAACCGCCGCAAAGGAAGTATGTTAGCTTATGCTCCTTACAAAAGCTATCAAAGAATAATAGCATTTGGAGTGATTTTTGCTGAAGCTTTTGTGTATCTTCTGTGTTCAAACGCATTTTCGACATTTTGCCACCTCCTAAATTCTAATCTAACAGTAATTGTAACACAAACAAAAAAGAATATCAAGCGTACCAACTTAAAGTCAGTACGCTTGATATATGCAAAAATGTTTTAGTGGGCGTTAAACAATTATTTTTTCATTGTTTTATCGTTTGCATTGCCTGCAAAGTTATCGTTCTTAACGGCTTTAATTAGTTCGCCGTTGTCAACAAGGGTAGAAAGCTGCTCGAGTGTTATATGATGTTCGGGGTTAAAAGCTTGCGACTTCATATAACTTATAAGGTTATGCTTCCACCAATTAATTGCAGGACTATTACCGTTATACTTAAAGGTGGAAATAAGCAATCTTCCTTTACCAACCTTAAACTCGGTTAATGCCGATTGCTTTACAACCCATTGATGCGCAGAGGCAACCTCTATGATTGGGCTAAAAGGAATGTCTGTATTTTCGGGATAGCAAAGACAACTTGCGTTATCCATAAGCTCAACAAACTGCCACGAGCAAAAGCCATCGTGCTCCAAAGTGTCAGTTAATGGGTGCTTTTTTATAACCGTAGCAAGATTGCCACCGCTTCGACCGGGCAGACCGATAGAAAAATGCATATCGTTAGAGTATAATCCATCTGTGCCAAGCATAAGCAAGTCGGCACCCTCGTTTAATTTATTAAGTGTGTTTTCATCTAAAACGGTGGTGAGGATAATATCGGTATCATCGGGTTCGCATACTTTTGGGAACACCCATATGTCCCAAAAGTTTTCGAGATTGTAGTTATCATCGTGAAGTGTAGCTACAATATTGAAATGGCATGGGTTTGTAACCGATGGTAAGTGAATACAAATATCGGCAATATCACTGACTGCGCCTGCTTTGGCTGAAACATTCTTTTCACTATGCCAAACCTCATTGTTGTCGGTAGTTTGTAGGCTTACCTCAAGGGTAGCCTTTTCAATGTTTTTGCTACCGAATAGTGAAACCAAGAAGCCAAGGTTTATAGTCTCTTTTCCGTAATAGTTACGGACTAAACCTATGTCGCAAAGCAGTACACTTTCGTCGTTATAGCGTAAAACATTCTCAACCGTTTCACCATGCTTCATTTCGTAGAACTCGTTCATAATACCGCAATGATAACCGAAAGTGTGCCAATGATGGTCAATAACACCCAAGAAATCATAGCCTGCAAGCTTTTTGCAACGTCGTGCAATCTCTATGCAATTTTTGCGAAGTAGTTGTTGCCAACGGCAAGAATTTTTGTAGTAGAGAACTGCGCGGTCTAACAGCCCTTGTCTTTCTAACTCCTTGCTCACAGACGAATAAAGCGCAGTCTCGCCAATGCGTAGACCGTTGTATTTAGTTTCGAGGCTTAGGTCTATATATGTACCTTGTATGCAAATTTCGTGAGAAAGCCGTGGCTTATTATATAGCGCAGACCACGAGTCGATTAAGTTAGGGTTACCATAAAGCGAACGCTCGTAGCTTAACTGACCTTGTGCAAAGCTTGAAAAAACATTTGAGAACTCTTTTATTTTTTCTAAACGTTTAGGGTTGTGTTTAAAAGGTTCTTTAACAATGTCGTCACCAAGGTCACTTTCACTCCAACAGTACTCAACACCGCGAAGCGCACTCATGGGCGAAAACAGT
>JAZNZF010000054.1:0-4470 GCA_045594795.1 Acutalibacteraceae bacterium
AAGGAGAAAAAATTATGAAACATAATAGTTTGTATGATGATTTCATTAAAGGTTTTGCAGAGAAAGGTTAGTATGCTTTATCACTACATTTCCAAAAGCAAATGATTTTGAATGAATTTGCTCACAGCAAAGAAATGCACAAGATAAAAGAAGAAATAACAAGAGATGTTATAAATAGCATTTCGGTAAATATCGAAAACAAAGTCCGTCAGGTACTTGACGAATTGTTTATGGAATTTAAAATATAAGGAGAAAATGAAATGCCTGAAACTTACCCGAATTAGAGAATGATACTCATTCACCGAGAAACACCTAAAACAGATTTTCTCGGCATTAAAAACGAAAATTGGCAAGCAGCAAGCCGCGACCTCGGCGCACACGCTTTAAGATTGTATTTATACCTTGCCGCAAATGCAAATAACTATACCCTTGCACTATCGCCTGCTGATATAAGACAATCAATAGGTATGCCAACATCTACCTACCGCGACCAATTCTTGAAGTTGGTTGACAAAGGCTATTTAATACCCAATAGTAGCAATGGATATGACTTTTTTGAATTGCCGCAAACGCGCCCCGCACCCATACAAAGTGAAAAGCGCGCGGCTCTCGGTATAGACTTTGAAAACTGCACGGCTGACGATTTTGAACAAACGGCAACCGTACAAACCGATACGGCAAAGGATAGAGAAATAAATAATATAGATAATAACATAAATATAGTAACAAATAATGAAAGAATAGTTACTATTAAATCGCCGACAGCCGAGGGCAAGAAAAGACCGCCTGAAAAATTAACAGTACCAAAAGGCGACTTCGTGTTTTAAAATAACGAGCAGAAGATTTTTAGTTTCTTCTGCTCGTTTTCTTTTTGCTATTGGCTTTTACTTTTGCTTTGTTGGCGGTTTTACCACCCAAATAATAATTTTTTCTAACCAATATTACAAATAAGGAGCGGCTACACGCGCCGCGTTTAAGCTATCTTTTTAATTTCAGCCGCTCGCCGCCTTGTTTCATTTGCGCAAGTGGCGAAAAGTTATCATAATTCTTTGTTATATCCGCGTCAAAGATAGCGCAATAGTGCTTTGTCATTTTTAATGTTGAATGCCCTAACAGCTTTTGGAGCATAAACGCGTCGCCGCCGCAATCAATTAAATACTTTCTTGCAAAGGTATGTCTAAACAAATGATACTTGTTTTACTAATTCCGCGCCGCGTGTTATAACGCGCTATTGATATGCGCAAGCCGTTCTCAGTTAGTGGTAAACCGTTTTCTGTGAAAAACAGGTATTCGTCATCGTTGCCTTTCCTAAACCGCAAATATTCGCGCAAGGTCTTTATCATTTCACTACATAATGGTATTACTTGCGCTTTGCGGTTTTTTGTATGTCTAAAATACACAATACCGTTATTTAAATCAACATCGCGTATTTGTATGGCTCTGACCGTCGCGGCGCGACAGCCGCTATTTAAAAGAAAATTTATAATAACCCAATCGCGATATTCCGCAAAGGTGCATTTGCGCATATCAGGCTTTTTTAACAATAGTTCAAGTTCTCTGTCTGTATATGTATCTTTAATCGTTTCCTCGCATTTATACAGCTTTATATTTATCTGTGTGATACATTCCTCATTGCACCAAGAGAAAAATGTTTTTAGTAACCTTGTGTAACTGTTTATGCTATTGGTTGCAAGACCCGCGGCGCGCATATTAGCAATCATTTTATCTAAATCTGTTTTATCAAGCGCGGTTATATCCTTGCTGATATCTAAATGCTTTGAAACGGCTTTGAATTGGTTTTGATAGCTTTCTATGGTTTTATCCACAAGCCCCTTTGTTCTGCGGGATATAATAAAATCCCTGAATGTGTCCTCGGTTGTTTGTCCTTGATTAAGTTTAATTTTTGCCATTTTTTCTGTCTCCTTGATTTTAATTTTTTATATCAAAAATCAAGCGTACAGATTTATTGTATAGAAAAAGTAAAAAGCCTTGAAACATTAAAGTTTCAAGGCTTTTGGTGGAGATAAGCGGGATCGAACCGCTGACCTCTTGAATGCCATTCAAGCGCTCTCCCAGCTGAGCTATACCCCCAAGACAAAATGTATTATATCAAATGAACTTGTGTTTGTCAACCATAAAATAAATTAATTTTGTCTGTATATTTAGTTTATACTATATCGGTTTGTTGTTGGGGTTCAGTAATTGTATTATCGTTTTTATTAACGTCGTTTTTAATGATTCTATATATTGCCGCCGCCAAGGGTACGCCCAAAAGCATACCGCCAATGCCCATTACACCACCACCGATAGTAATTGCCGCAAGCACCCATATACCAGGAAGGCCCAACGACGAGCCTACAACGCGCGGGTATATAAGATTACCCTCTAACTGTTGCAGAACTACAATAAATATTAAGAACACCAACGCCTTTATGGGTGAGACCATAACTATCATAAACGCGCCTACACCTGCACCGATATATGCACCCGCTATTGGAATCAATGCAGTAAAGGCAATAAACGCACCTATCATTGTAGCATAAGGCAACCCCAAAATTAGCATGCCTATAGTACATAGGACGCCCAAAATTACAGCTTCGGTACACTGGCCTATTATATACCGCCTAAAGCAGTCGTTTAAGATTTCTACTACATACAAAATCTTTTTATACCACTTATGCTTAAGGTAATGGCGCATAAGCTTGGTTATTTGTGAGCCGAGCTTTTCTTTTTGATGAAGCAAGTAAACAGCAAAAATGATACCTATAAATGTTGTAACAAGCCCCGAAAACACAGAAGTTACAGTAGAAAAAACTATATCCATTACGCTACCAAGACCTGAATATAGAGTGTTGACAATCTCGCCTATTTTAGAATTCCAGTCAACCGAGGTAAGTAATGTAATAGCATCCTCTGAAACATAGCTTGATTCCCTAAGAGCGTTAATTAAATTATTAATTGCACTTGGAAGCACGGCGATAATTAGCTTAATACAGGAAATCAGCTGAGGCAGAACTAACGACACAACCAGCACAACAATTGCAGCAAGGGTTAGGATTGCGAGTGCCAAGCACACGGCACGGCGTGATTTGTTTACCCATATCTTTTTAGTGTTTTTAAAATAATTCCTCTCGTAAAAAGACATAAGAATGTTTAAAACAAAAGCAATTATGCAACCAACCACTAAAGGTGCCGCGGCACCTATTGCGGTTTTAATCAGCCCAAAAACGCTTGGCCAATGGTAAATACAAAGATATAATATAAATGCACTTATGCCAATTTTAAAGCAGGTATTAAAATTAAGCTTCATAGCCAATCCCCTTAATAACATTTATGCATATATTATAATGCATAAAATTACGTATTGTCAATGTGAATTATACCGTTTTAATATAAATTCTATTGCCACCAGTAACTATTTCTAAAAGACCCTTTCTCTGCATACAAGAAACGTAAGAGCGCAAGGTACTGCCAATTAAAGAGTATTGAGCTACATTAAACGGCAGACTGCTTATACCAAAGAAGTAATCAATAATATCATCATAACTACGCGGTTCCTTGCAATATTCGAGTATAGTGTTAACAACCGAAAGCACGCTTTTGCGGTTTTGCTTTACTAACAATTTTATATCGTTGGTAGCCGATATATGTGATGGTATAAACAATTTTGCCGAGAGCGTTTCAATATAGTCAAGGGTCTGCAAATAATCATAAAGTGAAACGAGATAGGTTGCAGGGTATTTTTGTAACACCTCGTCGGACACAATGCTATCGGCAAGGAAACAAACATCGTCGCTTGTTTTAAAGCCTACCATACCCATTGAGTGACCCTTTAAATTTATAATCTGCAAACCTTTTGGCAAAACCTCCTCGCGCAAAGGCTCTGCGTTACAGCTATCAGCTAAATACATACGGCGGTCGAGCTCTTTTAAAGGATAGCTTCCGCTTAGCATAATTTGGTTAAGTAGTGTGTGCCTAACGGCGCCAAGGTCAATATCGGGACAATAAATCTTACAGCCAGTTTTTTGCTGTATTACTGCATTACCGCCAACGTGGTCGGCGTGGCAATGGGTGTTAAAAATCGCAGTAATTTTATAACCCTCTGCCTCTACAAGCTTTAAAATACGCGCACCGATTTTAGCATCACTGCCCGTATCGATAAGACAAACCGTGTTTTCACCTGTTTTATAAATGCCTACCCTTGTGGGAAAGTCGATATAAAAGGTGTTCTCTCCTGCTTTTTTTATTTCGAACATTACTACGCCCCGTTTGCAAAATTTATGTTAATATTATAAACTATTTTCAAAAAAATAACAACCGATTGTTTCCAATCGGTTGTTTAAGGTAGAGAGATAAATCCGAACCCGCCTTAAAGCAGCTTATTTTAGCACTTTTCGCCCTATTGTGTCTCGCAATGCACAAAGCATTCCTTCGCCCCAATAGAACGAAAATCATCCAAAATCTTCTCGC
>JAZNZF010000055.1:0-22552 GCA_045594795.1 Acutalibacteraceae bacterium
TTATTGTTATTGCTGCAACAAACAGACCTGATATTCTCGATAAAGCCCTCTTACGTCCCGGTCGTTTTGACCGTAGAGTTACAGTAAATTATCCTGACGTTAAGGGCAGAGAAGAAATTCTTAAGGTGCACGCACGTGGTAAGCCACTTGGCCCAGATGTTAGTCTTAAAACAATCGCAAGGTCAACCGCCGGATTTACAGGTGCAGACCTTGAAAACCTTCTTAATGAGGCGGCTTTACTTGCAGCTCGAGAGGGCAAAAAGGCCATCACTCAGCCTAATGTTGACGAGGCTACTATTAAAGTTGTTATGGGTAGCGAAAAACGTTCACATGTTATTAGTGATAAGGATAAGAAGATTACCTCGTATCACGAGGCCGGTCATGCAATTGTTTCATATTTCCTTAATACTCAAGACCCTGTTCACCAAATATCTATTATACCTCGTGGTATGGCTGCAGGATACACAATGTATATTCCTGCAGACGATAAAACCCATATGTCGCGCAACCAAATGATAGAGGATATATGCTCTTTACTTGGCGGTCGAGCTGCTGAACAACTTACCCAAGACGATATCTGTACTGGCGCATCAAACGATATCGAGCGCGCTACAGAACTTGCAAGAAAAATGGTTACAAAGTTCGGTATGAGTGAAAAGCTTGGCTTGGTTACCTATGGTAGCGGAGATAACGAGGTATTCTTAGGCAGAGATTTCTCGGCAACCCCTAACTACTCTGAGCAAACTGCTGCTCTAATTGATAAAGAAATTGAAAGCATCGTTATGGCGCAGTATAATCGCGCTTTAGATATTCTTAAAGGTTCTATGGATAAACTGCATGAGGTTGCTCGTGAACTTTTCTTAAATGAAAAATTAGAGGGTGACGAGTTTAGAGCTATTATGGAAAGCAACGAGAAAGGCACCGATAATACCCAAGAAAATATTTAATAAGTTGTAATTATAAAACATCCCAAAGCTTAAACGGGTTGAGCTTTGGGATGTTTTTTGTTATGTATAAATTTTTTCATTCGAGCGATATTCTTTAGGTGTAATACCGCTAAATTCTTTAAACCGTCTATTAAATGAGCGAATTGTTGAAAAGCCAACATCGTATGCTATATTTGTTATACTTGTATCAGAATGTTTTAAAAGTTTTTTAGCTTCATCAACCCTCAACATCGCAAGGTAATCTGTAAAACCTATGTTAAGTTTGTTATTGAAAATATGAGAAATGTAAAATTTATTTATGCTTAAATCTTTAGAAAGTTGGTCTAATGTAAGCGGTTCTTTAAAATTTTTATAACAATAATTAAGTATAAGTTGCGTTGTGGTAAGATTAGTATCAGCCTTGTTCTTAAAGCTTAGCAAAGAAATTATTTGTTTAAACAGGTTAATGGTGTTTTGGTATTGTAGATTTTTATTGGTAGATGAATCGTTTAACCCGTTTCTTATTTCACTTAAGAGTGAATCTAATTCTTCACCCAAATTTGTAACTATTGGGTTGGACGGAACGGAATTAGCAAATAGATGTATACTACTTTGCAGATTTTTTGGGGAACAATACATTATGTAGGCCAAGGTATTATCGTGGGCATTATTATAAGAGTGTATTTGAAAAGGGAAAACAACAACAAACGAATTGCTTTGTACCACGTATTCCTTTTCATCTATATTAATTCTTGCAGAACCTTTGGCGATATATACTAATTCTATACTTTCGTGCACATGCGGTATAAACGAATAGGTAGATTCTTCGCTATGTGCCAAGCAAGATTGGTTAATTTTAATTAACTGCATAATTTGTCCCTCGATAGCAAATTTTGTCTATATTTAAGCAAAAATATTTTAACATAATTAAAATCATTTATCAATACTATATAGGAAATTATTTACAACTGAATTCTATCCATACATATCGTCAATAATTATGTTAATAACGTTTTGGAGGAATAGGATTGCAGTATAATAAAGTTGAAATTTGCGGTGTAAATACGGCAAAATTACCAGTACTAAAAGAAAAGGAAAAGGAAGAGCTTTTAAGGCGCGTAAAAAACGGAGATATGAATGCGCGAGAGGAATTAATAAACGGCAACTTAAGGCTTGTTTTAAGCGTTATTCAGCGTTTTACAAGCAGGGGAGAAAACCTTGATGACCTGTTCCAAGTTGGCTGTATTGGACTCATAAAATCTATTGATAATTTTGATATAAACCAATGTGTGCGTTTTTCTACCTATGCCGTGCCAATGATTATTGGAGAAATTAGAAGATACCTTCGCGATAATAATAGTATAAGAGTTAGCAGGTCGATTAAAGACTTAGCCTATAAAGCAATGCAGGTTAAAGAAAAATTAACTGTAAAACTGCAGCGCGAGCCAACAGTTGAAGAAATTGCCAAAGAACTTAACGTACCAAAGCATGAGGTCGTTATTGCATTTGAAAGTGTAGTTGACCCTGTTTCACTTTATGAACCTGTCTATTCTGATAGTGGTGATACTATTTATGTGCTCGACCAGATTGGTGATAAAAATGATGACCAAAACTGGCTTGATGAAATCACCTTCAAGGAAGCAATTAACAATTTAAGCGAACGTGAAAAGAAAATTTTACGTTTGCGTTTTTTTGCCGGCAAAACACAAATGGAGGTTTCAGAGGAAATTGGTATAAGTCAGGCTCAGGTTTCAAGACTCGAAAAAAATGCGTTAGACAGAATAAAAAACAGGTGATATAAAATTTAGATTTGCAATATAATTTATTATTATTATATTGTAGGTGAATTTTATGATTTGTAAAATTTCTGATTTAAGGGATAAACAGGTTATTTGCGTTAGCAATGGCATTGCATTAGGTCCGGTTTGTGACGTTGAGTTTGATACTTCATGCGGTAAATTAATATCCATAGTTGTATTTGGCAGATGCAGGTGTATGGGGCTTTTTGGCAGAGAAGACGATATAATTATTCCTTGGAATGAGATTAAAGTTATTGGACCGGACACAATACTTGTAGGTATAAATCCACCACAAAACAGCCGCAGAAATGGATTATTCGGAAGATTAACAGGTAGATAGAGGTATCCAAAATGCGCTAAATCAAGCTAATATTTCAAGCGGTTTTAAGTTTAATTTCCCTTATTACTGCAAGCTTTTTTAGAGAAACTATTGATAGCGGAATAAAAATATTCTGCTGTTAATTTTTGCAGTAAAGGGGGATTAAATGAAAAAATTAATAAAAGGTTTTTTATGCATACTGTCATTTTTTGTTACAGTAGTTTTTGTTTTGATAGCCTATACACAAACAAAAATTGAGAACGAGTATTTTGTAAGTGATATATCTAAACTAAATATAAATTGCAGCCTTCCTATAAAATGTAATACAGATAAAATTAGCGTTAGCCGTGTTGGAGCTAATGTAACTAATAGGGCATTGTACAACGTTGAGATAAAGCTTTTGGGAGTATTTCCGGTAACAAACACTAACGTAAATATAACCAATGCAAAAACTGTTGACGTGCTCGGTACTCCGTTCGGAATTAAGATATACACAGATGGGGTTTTAGTGATAGGCTTAAATAATTTTAAAAGCAATGGTTCCAATGTTTGTCCTGTAAAGGAATCGGGAGTTATGGTGGGCGACTATATTTTATCAATTAATGGTGTGTATGTGTATTCAAATAAGGATGTTGAAAGAATTGTTAAAATTAATAAAGACAAGTCCTTGAATATAGTATTTAGCAGAAATGGTCAAAATAAATCGGCTACTGTTTATCCAAAAATTTCTGATAAGGACGGTCGTTATCACTTAGGGGCTTGGGTGCGCGACAGCTCAGCGGGTATTGGCACTTTAACTTTTTATGATAGCGAAACAAAGGTGGTTGCAGGCTTGGGACACGGCATTTGTGATAATGATACCGGAAAACTGCTTTCAGTAAGTTTAGGCAGTATAGTCCCTGCAGAAATTTTCTCGGTTAATAAAAGCGATAACGATGCAGCAGGAGAACTATGTGGTAGATTTAAAAACACAGAGTTTACAAGAGAAATTTTAAATTCCACTTGTGGAGTTTACGGTTACGGAAGCAACAAATACACTAAGTACAAGTCATTGCAAATTGCAAATCACGGTGAGATTACCAAAGAGGACAAGGCTTATATTTTAACAACTCTCAGTGGCATAACACCAAAACTTTACGAGTGCAAGATTATTGAAATAAAAACAGGTACTAAAATTAAAAATCTTGTAATTGAGGTAACAGATTCAGAATTAATCAACAAAACAGGTGGCATTGTGCAAGGTATGTCGGGAAGCCCAATAATCCAAAACGGAAAACTAATCGGCGCAGTAACCCACGTACTTGTCGATGACCCGACAAAAGGGTATGGCATTTTCGCAGAGAATATGTTGGAAACAGCACAAAGTGTAGCTGAGAGTAATAAGCTAAAAGAGGCATCATAATATTGAAACCGTTGCAGATTTTCTGTAACGGTTTTTGCATATGTGTTTAATTTCAGATAAAAGAAATTTGATAATAGATAAAGTTTGATTGTTGTGTGGAAATTTATATTATGGTAAAATGAATAAGGAAGGTGATATCAAATATGGTTAATGAAGAATATATAAAATCGCTTGAAGAGCGAATTGAAAAACTCGAAAAGTTTATTAAACTTATTAATTTGGATGATAAACAAAGTATTATTTTTAATGGCTGCAATATTGGCCCTGTTGCATTGGAGAAATGCAAAGAAATAACCTTTGAGCATAACCAAATGGAAACCGGTGTTTTTGCGGGTTTTACAAATCATGTTACAGATTCCATAATTCATAATTTTGAATCCGTTCATTCTAAGTCTACATTGAAAAAGTGCAATATTCAAAATTATTGTGAAGAATAATGAGGTAGTAAGGGTGGAACATATTACAGTTGGCAGAAAGTATAATGAAGGTAAAGTTGCTTTTGTAGAGTGCGTTAAAAACGGTTCGCTTGATAACATCAATATTAAGGACAAGTGTTTTTTACTAATTATACTGACAAAAGGGAAATTAGAATTTAAAGTTGGCGGTGAGAAAGTTACTGCTAACGCTCCGTCTTTTTTGTGCTTTGACGAGTCAGAAAATCCAGTGCTTGTTTCAAAATTAAAAGCGCACTACACCTGTGTGTATTTTCATCCTAAATTTTTAAATATTAACATGACCTTTGAATTATTACGTTCTAAAAACTACGGCGATATCGCAACCACCCACGATATGTTTATGTTAAAGCCGTTTATTGATAAAGCGTATGTGATTCCTATTGCCGATACACAGGTAGAGAAGATTGAACAATCTGCCGATTATATGTTAGAGGAATTAACCGAGCAACGTGATTGGTATTGGTCTTGCCGTGGTCGCTCATATTTTATGGAGATTATTATTGCTTTGGAGCGTATGTACGGTCTTATAGGTTATGGTTTAACCCATCAAAAATCGGATAACGCACCAATTATTAAAAACCCAAAGCTTCGTGATGCGGTGCTTTATATAGAGGGGCATTATGGCGATAGTATAACCCTGTCCGATATATCAGCTAATGCCGGAATAAATCACACCTCTCTTACCGCATTTATGAAAGAGGAACTTGGCTGTACGGCTATTGAATATTTGATGCAATACCGAATTACTATTGTAAAAAAACAACTTGCATTTACAGATGTACCGATTAAAGATATTGCAAATATGGTTGGATTCAAGACCGTACAGCATTTCAACCGAATTTTCAAGGAAATAACAGGCACAACCCCTGCCGAGTTTCGCAAATCGGCGGTACAAAAGAGAAAGGATGAGATGAAATGAAAAAAATAATTTCATTATTTTTAGTCATAGCATTAGTTATATGTTTTAGCGGTTGCGATAGCGGTTTAGAAAACAATAATTATAAAAAAATCGAATATCATAACGATGAAATTTTTGATAAAACAATTGTTTTCACGATTCCTGATTCATGGGTTTATGCAGAAACATTTGAAGGAGATAATGATAATCTAATAGTTTTTTGGGATGAGCGAGGTCACCAAATTGGAAATATAGTGTTAAATGCATTATATTCTTGCGAGGATGATATTTTTTCTGTTAAAGAAAAAATTGTCCCTATAGATGATGCAAAATACACGAAAATCTCTGAAAACTGTTTTATAACCACAGATAAAGGCAGAGGTAATATTATCACCTATAAAGTTAAAGATGTGGTTATTGATGTATTTTTGGATATATCTGTGGAAAAAGATATTGTCAAACAAATCTCAAAAAATATTAGTGTCAAAGATTTTGAAGTAAAAGAAGATAAAGAAGAAACGATACCTTCTTCTCCATCGTCTTCTTCAAGCCCATCCACCAATATTATAATAAACCAAAAACCCAATATTGATTTTATTGAGGAACCGGGTTTAGTAAATAATGCGATAGCTGTAGATAAAATTTACGATGTATACAATGCAGTGGGTTGCAATATGCATCTTATGGGACGACCAAATATAGGAAAAGAAATTTATTTTGAAAATAACTATAATACATCCACGTTACGGCTTTATGGTGATGACGGATATGTGTATATGCTAATTGACAATTTTAGAAACAAAAAATATGAATTAGCAAAATTAAGTGAGCCAGGAAGGTCTGCTAATATTCAAAACAGAGATGTGATATTAAGCAAATCTCTTCCGGTAGACTGCAACCTTTTAACCGAGTTCAACGAGTATATGTATAATTTTGTCAGTCAAAAAAGTTTTATTAACTTTGAACAAGCAGATAATATAATAATGTTCCCGTTTTTGTGTCAACATTTGAGCAAAGATAGTCTTATGCCAGAGGGAATTTCGGTTTCAGAGGACGGTATGATAATATCAACAAAATTATATATTCCCGAAGCAACAGCATTCCTATATATAACAGAAGACTATAATTCAATGCAAGCAAAATACCATATTGCAGCAGTAAACGGAGATGCGTCCCACTTACCACAAAGTTTAAATAAATATAATACCGTTAAAGAATTATATCCTTTTAGTCCTACAGACAGATTTAGATACAAAGAGTTTGGGGTGATTTTCCCGTGAAAAAATTTGTAGCATTAACAATCGTACTGTGTATTGTGATAAGTTTATGTGGATGTAAAGAAATTAATGTTAAAGAATATATCAAAGATACTGAAAACGAAAAATATGAGTTGAATTTTACAAGCAGCATGGCGGTAGGGTATAATTGCTCAAAAACAGTAGATTTGGTATCTACAGCAGAAACCTGTAAAATAACCGATATTTTCGATATTGAACAAATAGAAATTTTGGGTGAACATTTAACACCTTCTCAAGTAGGTACTGCTGGCGGTGAGTTTTTTGCAGTTGTAAGTGATGATGAAAGAGATACGCTTTATAACATTTCAGGACATAGTCCTATTGAAATTTACAAAGCGGATGCAATAACTCCTATTTTTGAGAAAGACGGTTGTTTTATATTTGCTGTTGGGGAAACCGATAGCTACGGATATAATATTATGGGATATAATCCTAAAGAAAAATCTATAAAAAGATTATTTGAACTTTATGAAGATAATTTGCCATATTTTACAGAAGCAGGAGATTATATTTCCGCAACCGACCAACCATCATTAAACCTTTTTGGACATCCATATGATAATGAAGATAATAAACGCTTAAAAACGAGGCACTATTATTCTAATGTTAAAAGTGACGGTTTTGTAAGACCGGGAACTCTTTCCGCAACAATGCATGGTTTTGTGAATACTAAAAATATTAGTAATAATTACTTTATGAGTTTTGATTATATAACATCACAAATCATGGTGGAGACGATTGACACAAATGAATTTGTTAGCGAAATATACCTTGATGTTTGGAATAAAAACGATTATTTAAAGCTTAACTTTTTCGGTAGCAAACTTTTGATGCGCGATGGTAATGGTTTGAAAATGCACGATTTTGAAGACAATACGGACCATATGATTTGTTTTCTTAAATGGGAAGGTAAAAATAATAATGAAATTAGGCGTTTCGGTATAATTTGTGAAATAATTGGCGATGTATTAGTTTTTTCAGATACCGAAAACTTATTGGCTTATGATTTAAAAAATGAAAGAGTAGCAACTATCTGTCCTCTTGAAGATGTTACATATACAGCTTCGGATAATAAATCAACATTTGTCTATTGTTCAGCACAGTTAACTGCAGAGGGGGTTGAATCTGTTTATAAGTTTAAACTGAAAGAATAAATTAAATTGTTGTTTTTTTAGCAAATACCGGGGCGATATATTGTTCTAATTTGTTGGTCCTATTATAACACATACAAGCAAAAGTTGATTTCCTATCATACAAAGAAATCGTGCCTAATTGGCGCGATTTCTTTGCGTTTAAGGGAGAAATTTTAAATAATCAATGTCAACAAATGTGTTGGTCCTATATTGACACACTGGTGAGCGGCAGCCCCATTATTCAAAACGGTAAATTAATCGGCGCTGTTACCCACGTATTAGTCGATGATCCGACAAAGAGATACGCTATATTCGCAGAGAATATGTTGGAAACAGCACAGTATGTAGCACAAGAACAACTAAAAGAAGTGTCATAAAGAATAAAGCAGCAAGTTAGTCTTGCTGCTTTTAGGTTATTTTGCTTTAAACACTTGACAGTTCTCGTTTTTAGGTCTAAAATATAGTTACATAATTTGGAAAAATAAAATTGTGGGGATATGTATGAATAATTGCGAGGTAAACGTATATAAAGAAAAAATCTTTACTATACCAAATATTCTGTCGTTTTTCAGATTGCTTCTAATTCCTTTTATAATTTGGCTTTATATTGGTAGAGATGATTATTTTTTAACCCTGATTCTACTTCTTGTATCGGGGGCTACGGATATTGTCGACGGATTTATTGCCCGTAAATTTAAAATGATTAGCGACTTTGGTAAGGCGTTAGACCCTATTGCTGACAAGCTTACACAAATTGCATTGCTTATTTGCTTGGTGTCTCGCTTTAAGTATATGTTCATACCGCTTGCTCTTTTAATTGTAAAAGAGTTTGCATCGGGAATAACCTGTTTGGTTTCTATCAAAAAGACAAAAAAGGTAGAAAGTGCCGCTTGGCACGGTAAGCTTACAACTGTTGTTTTATATAGCGTAATTGCAGTGCATTTGATTTGGTATAATATTACAGAGGCAATTTCGCTTGTGCTTATAGGTGTTTGCATTGGTATAATGCTTATGTCATTTATTATGTATCTTACCCGTGATATTAAAAACATTAAAAATAAATAATATTAAAGCACCTAAGTTGTAAGGTAAAACTTAGGTGCTTGTTTTATATATTTTTATTGGCTGCGGTTATTTCATCAATAAAGCCGTTGTCTGTGTTAAACTCAATACCAATATATGTAGTTTCAATTTCATTTTGGAACATTAGCGTTGCCGCGGCAATACCATCATTTGAGGTTGGATGGGGGAAAGCATCATAAACAACTAAATTTTCTTCGTTCCATATATCCTCTTTGTCGTGTGCTAAGTATATATTACAGCTATCAAGCGCGCTGTAAGAACCTACAAAACCTACCTCGGCAACCGATAACGGTGTTTCTAATTTAAATAAAAACTTTGTAGGTGCATCAAGCTTTACTCTGCGGTCTTCTCTAAAACATATACCGTCGGTTAAATATGTTAAATTAGCGTTATAGCTACCAATAGTGTTTGGAATAATTCCCGAAAGAAAGTTATATTGGAAATTATTTTTTATAAATGTTAATTCCTCGGTTAGCTTATGGTTGTACAGCCCGACTGATGATATTCTAATAATATTATCAGTTGCATTGCTCTTAAGAATTTTTATTGCAAAATATCTTCCGTCGTAGTCTTCAATATCATAAATCTGGTCTGAATGATTGCGAGCGTCGGACTTCTCCCATAAGCCGCTATTACTGTAGGTTACAATTTTATTTTCAAAGCTAAAAAGGGTATCAACAGTATCGGAAGAATATAACTCATATTCCGCAAGAGAATAATCGTTCTCGGCGCTATAAAAGCCACCAATATATATTCTGTCTATTTGTTTGCATTCGCCCAAATCGTAAATTATAGTAGCAGATTCTTGCTCAATTTCAATGTGTTTAGTTGGTATTTCGGGATTGAATTTCTCGATAATGTTTGTTATTTCGACGCTATCTTGCGGGAAATGTTTAACATCCTCATATACGTTATTGTCCTTATCGAGAAAAACCGGTGATATACCGCTTAGTAAATTAACTCCACACAAAGATAAAAAGCTTAGGTCGGAGAAATCGTTTCGAATTAGACATTTTTTCATAATATATTCCTTCCTTAAAGGGTGTAATTAATTGGCGAGTAGAATATGCTTTTTGCTCTTGACTTTTTAGTGCTGTTTATATATAATAATTAGGTCAATTAAATCGAGGTGTGGCTCAGCTTGGTGGAGCGCTGCGTTCGGGACGCAGAGGTCGCAGGTTCAAATCCTGTCACCTCGACCAAAAAAGAAGTTAAGTTTTTGAACTTGACTTCTTTTTTATGTTTTAAGGTTTTTAATTTGTTATGTCATTATAATATTCGCTTCTGGTGGTAAGGCCTTTATCTTTTAGTTTTATGTTTACGTATTTGCTTACAATATTGTAGATAATCGCAAATAGTGGCGCGCCTATTAACATTCCTATAAGACCAAAGAATCCACCAAAAAGCATAATAGAGAACACAACCCAGAAGGATGAAATGCCGAGTCCACCGCGCAGAATTCTTGGACCAATAACATTGCCGTCTAATTGCTGTAGAATTAGTATCATAATTAAAAATACAACAGCCTTAATAGGTGTGTGTAAGAAAATAAGTATTGCGCTTGGAATGGCACCAATAAACGGGCCAAAGAAAGGTATAACGTTAGTTACCGCAACAATAAAGCTGATAAGTAAAGCATAGGGAAGGTCGAGTATCAACATTGCTATAAAGCAAATTATACCGACTATCAGCGAATCTAACAGCTTACCAACAATGAAATTAGTAAAGATTTTGTGGCTTTGTTTTGCAGTAATAACAATTTCAACAACATGCTCTTTTTTGAACATTATACAAAGCAGCTTTTGCACTATGCGTTTAAAATGATCCTTGCTGTTGAGAGCGTAAAATGAAGTAATTATACCAACAACTATGTTAATAAAAACGTTATATAATCCTTTCATACCCGAAGCAAAAACCAAGGCGGTTGTCTCAAACGATTTAAACAGGTCTTCGGATAAAAGCTTTTCAATAGTTTCGGTTAGCCTCTGCTGTAAAACGTCAACGATTTCGGTTGGTACGCTTGTAGACAGCCACGCAAACGCATTTTTGATTTTCTCAGGCAGGTCGGTTGATAATTCAGAAATACTTGCAACAATGTTTGGTATTATTATTAAAAGAATTATTGTTACAACAGCTAAGCCAAATAGTATAGATAAAAGTATGCTAAGGTACTTAGAAAGCTCAAGAGCTTTTTTCTTGTACTTAATATTTTTTAAAAACAATGGGTCTATAAGCTTTTGTAACCATAGCATAACCGGGTTAAGCACAAACGCAATAACAAGTCCTGTAATTATAGGCGCAATAATGCTTATAAACTTATTTATAAAACCCATAATCTCGGGTAACTTTGCAATAGCAAAGTACAGTACAATGCAAGCCGCTATTGCTAAAAAAGCGGTAAAACCGTAAGCTTTGCATTTTAAAATAAGCTCGCTGCCGTATTTTGATTTAATTTTGTTGTTCATATTTTTTTCACTCACTAATTTTTTTAATTAAATTTGTTATTGAGCTATCGTCTGTTGGGTCAAGGTCGCAAGGCTTATTATATAGCTTCCAAGTTTCACTATGCTCGATTACTCCATTGGGTTCAACGCTCTGTAGTTCACTTAAGGTTTCAAATTCAAGTATAGTATCATTAGTGTAACTTTCATAGGAGGCGCCAAAATCTGCATAGTTGCCTCCAACAACGTGGGTGTACTCTTTGCTAAAAACACTATTTCCGTATACGTAATATCCAATACCGGCGTTGCAGTCGACACCGATTTTGAATGCATCGGTATTTTCGGGGTCTTGGGTTAATGTTATGTATTTGTCGCTAATGTAAAAGCGTGGGTCATTAATTTTTGTATAAGGCCAAAGTGTTATATTTCTGTTTGGCAAAAGACCCGTATTGCTTGTATTGAGAGGTATTATCTCTGTGCCACCTTTAGCCATTACGGTAATTGGCCATAATGCAAACTCTTTTGCTTGTTTGCTAATATTCTTGCCGTAATGCTTAACGGTCATCTCGGGCTTTTCTGCATCCATAATTATTTCTATTGCAATTTCAACACCATTTTCAGTTTGCGGTTGTTGTTTTAATAAAACCGAATTACCGTTGATTTCGTAAGCTATTGGGTTGTTATCTGGATAATATGTTTCGGGTAATGATTCAGGAGCAATCCAAAGCCTGTGACCGCCGTAGCTTTCCCAATATGCACCATTAAAGTAGTGCTCGTCAAATTCCTTTCCACCCATTTTCTGAAACTCGTCGCGGTCGCTAAAAAGTACATTTTCCTTATCGATAAAAGAAAATGATACAATTCTCGGGCCAAACTCAAGTGTGGCTATTGCTTCAATAATTCCATTGGAAATAGTAAGGCATCTGCCGTACTTCTTGTAGTTTTCAATTTCTTTAAATTTTAACATATTAGTGATTCTCCTTTATTAATCCAAATGTGTAATCATTACCGCTTTCAAGCGGTTTGTGTAGCATTGACATATAAATATCGTTACGTACGCTTTCTTGGTGTAATAGCTTACCTGCATCCTCGCTGAGAGCAGAGGATGGCTTATTAGAAAAAACCAATGGCTTTTTCAACGAATTGGAAACTGACCTTATATACTCCTCGCCGCGCTTTGTAAAGCCTAACACATTTAAGTATGGAACTTCTTTATGAGTCCAAAAATTGTTTATATCCAAAAAAGCGGATAAAACAAGTCTTCTGACCCTTGCTAAAGTATAGCGTTTGCTCTTAATATTCTGTAATAGCTCATTATACTCGCCCGATATAGCTATTGCTTTTTTAAGTTTATTTTCAATACCCTCGGAAAGCTCAGGTAAATCGGAAAAATCAGTCTTGCGTTTTAAATAATTTATAACAGCATTACTGAACTTTTCTTCTGAAATATACTCTTTATTATTAATTGCTTTACAGTATATTTCGCGACAAACTTCGGGAACGTAGTTTAGCGCTGATTTATCCGATAAAATATTTTCTCTTAAATAGGATGCAGAACATATAGTGTTACTTGGTATATTACTATCGTGTTCGGCGAAAGCACGCTTAATTGGAATAAAGTTTGTTTTAAATTTAAGATAATCTGCAGCTTTTATATACTCAATACCAAGGTTATTATTAGAACCGCTAAGAACGTCTGAATACTCTGCACCAAGTATATTTTTTATGGCTTCTTGACGCGCAGCAGCATACGTACCTTTATAACTGCTATCAGGCTTTATATTATCGTTTTTGGCTATATTTATAAGCTTCTTAATATCATCACACTCGGCACCAAAATGAATTTGTTGTGCATTAAATTCTTTGAGTATAGACATTCCGCCTATTGCAAAGTTCTGTGCAAATGAAGACGACCAGGGGGAAGGCAACTCTATTACCAAATCTACACCGCATTTTAAAGCCGAAGTAGCCCTTAAAAATTTGTTAAAAAAAGCAGGGGAGCCGCGTTGCACATAATTGCCGCTTATAACAGCAATAATACAGTCGGTATTGCGTTTCGCAACATCGACAATGTATTTATGTCCGTTATGGAACGGGTTAAACTCTGCAATTATTCCCGAAGCTTTCATAAATTCTCCTTGAAAAAATCAATAATATGTAGTAAAATTATGGTGTATGTTATTATAATACAATATTTGTTTAATTTATTCAATATTTTTATGGAGGTAATTTATGAAAATTTTAGTAATTAACGCAGGTAGCTCGTCATTAAAATATCAATTAATAGATATGTCAAACGAAACCGTGCTTGCAAAAGGTAATTGTGACAGAATAGGCACCTCAGGTGTTATTAACCACAAGGCAAAAGGCGAAAGCTACAAAAAGGAAATTAATATGCCCACACACGTTGAGGCGTTTAACGTTTTAGTTGCGGCACTAACCGAGGGTGAGCTTGCGGTTATTGATAGTATGAGTGAAATTTCTGCCGTTGGTCACAGGGTTGTGCACGGCGGTCAAATTTTTAACAAATCCACACTTATTACCGACGAGGTAATTAAACAGATAAGTGACCTAAGCGTTTTAGCGCCTTTACATAATCCCGCTGGTGTTTTGGGAATTAAGGCATGTATCGATATTCTTGGCAACGACGTTCCTCAGGTTGCTGTTTTTGACACCTCATTCCACAGCACCATTCCTGATTATGCGTACACCTATGCAATTCCTTACGAGTATTACGAAAAATATGGAGTTAGAAAATACGGTTTCCACGGTACCTCACATAAATATGTTAGCAACCGCCTAGCAGAGCTTTTAGATAAGGATATTAAAGATATCAAAATCGTAACCTGTCACTTAGGTAATGGTTGTTCGATTTCGGCTGTTAAAAACGGTGAATGTGTTGATACAAGCATGGGCTTTACACCGGTTGATGGCTTTATGATGGGCACACGCTGCGGCACAATGGACCCATCTGTTTTAACCTTCATCGGCGAAAAAGAGAACTTAAGCTTCGAGGATATCAATAATATTTGTAATAAAAAATCTGGTTTACTGGGCATTTCCGGCCTTTCTAACGACAGCCGTGACGTTTGCGACGCTGCCGACAAGGGTGATTATCGCAGTAAACTTGCAACAACAATGCAAGAATATCAAATTTTAAAATATGTTGGTTCGTATATTGCTGCTATGGGCGGCACAGATGCAATAGTGTTTACCGGCGGCTTGGGTGAGAATAACCCACGTATACGCAAGAACATCTGTGATACACTTTCTTTCCTCGGTATAGAGTGCGATAACGACGCTAACAATTCAAGAGGTAAAGAAGTACGCATTTCAACCTTGGATTCTAAGGTTGCAGTATATGTAATCCCTACCGATGAAGAGTTAGTTATTGCCCGCGATACTGCTGAAATTTGCAGCAATTTATAAAAGAAGGATATCTTATGAATATTAAAGAAACTATTGTTAAAATCAATGAGGGCTATTATAACGAAGATTTTATGCTTCTATATAACGATTGTATTAAGCCCTCAAAAAGATATACAGATGCTTGTAAAAGTTTTTTAGAGCTTTATGGTGAACGAGATATAAGAATGTTTAGCGCGCCCGGTAGAACAGAAGTTGGCGGAAACCACACCGACCATCAGCACGGATGCGTCCTTGCGGGCAGCGTTAATCTCGACGTTATTGCCATTGTTTCTACTAATAACGATAACGTTGTTAGAATTAAATCTGAAGGCTACGATATGGATATAATATCCTTAGATGAGCTTGATTGCAAGGAAAACGAATGCGGCAAGGCTTCTGCGCTAATTCGCGGCATGCTTGGGATTATGAAATCTCAAGGTTATAATATTGGCGGATTTGATGCATATACTACATCTAACGTACTTAAAGGTTCAGGTCTTTCTTCGTCTGCTGCGTTTGAGGTTTTGATTGGCGTTATAATTAACAATCTATTTAACAATGGTAAGGTTGATGCAGTAAATATTGCCAAGTTTGCCCAGAAAGCCGAAAATATATATTTCGGCAAACCTTGTGGACTTATGGACCAAATGGCAAGCTCTGTTGGCGGTTTCACTTCAATTGATTTCAATGATACTGAAAATCTAATAATTAATAAAATTGATTTTGACTTAAGCAAACAGAACCATTCGTTGTGTATCGTTAACACAGGCGGCAATCACGCTGATTTAACAGATGACTATGCAGACATAACTATTGGTGATAAAAAAATTGCTAACCATTTTGGTAAAGATTATTTGCGCGAGGTTGATGAAGAAAAATTCTTTTTGTCAATCGCAGAGCTGCGTGAAAAGTATGGTGATAGACCAGTTCTTTGCGCCATTCATTTTTTTGCTGATAATAAGCGCGCTATCGACGAAGCTAATGCTTTAAGACAGGGACGTTTTGATGATTTCTTGACTTTGGTTAAACAATCAGGAGATTCTTCGTTTAAATATTTGCAAAATGTATATTCGGCACGTTTCCCAAATCAACAAGGCCTATCTGTTGCGATAGCGCTTACAGAAAGATTTTTAAACGGTAGGGGAGCGGTTCGTGTTCACGGTGGCGGTTTTGCTGGCACAATACAAGCATTTATTCCTAATGATTTACTTGAAGAATATAAAGAAATGATAGAGGAAACATTTGGTAAGAATTCTTGCTATATTTTAAATATTCGTTCAGTAGGCGGTCATTCGTTAAAAATATAACAAAAACTAAAAAAACTATTGATTTATGGGAATAATTAATGTATAATAACCATAATTTATTGTCGTTTAATCGGAGGAAAAATATGTACTCAATATTATCTGCTATTCAACAGAATGCTGCCGTTGTTGATACTAAAATTGGCGAAGGATATACTTGGGAGGCCGCCTGGAATGTTGCTATATGCGGTGCTACAATTGTGTTTTTAATGCTTGTTTTATTAGTTGTAGTTATTATGATGTTTGGTAAAGTTATGGACATAGCAAACGGTAAATCAAAAGCTGAAACCAAAAATAATAAAGCTATAACAATTATAGAAAACAATTCTAACGATGATATTGAAGACGAAGTTGTTGCTGCTATCGCTGCAGCGGTCGGCTATTTGTATAGTGGTTCTAATATTAAGCCTGTTATCAGAGCGATTAAACGCTCTAATAATAAGAACGAAAGAACTGCATGGGCAAAAGCAGGTGTTGCACAGAACACACGTGCATTTTAATTTTAAAGGAGCAACGTAATGTCTTTTTTTGAAACCATTAAAGAAATTTTTTCGAATTCAGGATTTACCGGATTTATGCAAGACGGTGGCTATCTAAATCTTATTATGATTGGTGTTGCTTGCGTGCTACTATATCTTGCTATTAAAAAGCAGTTTGAACCCCTATTGCTTTTGCCTATAGCATTTGGTATGCTGCTTGCTAATTTACCTTTTGCCGGAATATTTCACCCCGAATATTTTGATACTGCAGCTTTACAAAACGGCCTTGATTATTCACAGATTTTGCATGGTGGTTTGTTAGATATTCTTTACCTTGGTGTTAAGCTTGGTATTTACCCACCATTAATATTTTTGGGTATAGGCTGTATGACCGATTTTGGTCCGCTTATTAGCAATCCCAAAAGCTTTTTACTCGGCGCTGCTGCACAGCTTGGTATCTTTACTGCATTCTTAGGAGCTTTGCTTTTAGGCCTCCCTGCAAATGTAGCCGCTTCAATAGGTATTATTGGCGGTGCTGATGGTCCTACTGCAATATTTGTGACATCAAAATTGGCACCTGAGTATTTAGGTCCTATCGCCGTTGCAGCTTATTCCTATATGGCGCTAATTCCGGTTATTCAACCGCCTATAATGAAATTGCTTACAACTAAAAAAGAACGCATGGTAAGAATGGAGCAGTTGCGTCCGGTATCTAAAACAGAAAAAATTGTTTTCCCCATTTTAGTTGCAATAATTGTTTCGCTTCTTTTACCCGATGCTGCTACCTTGGTTGGTATGTTAATGCTTGGTAACCTTATGCGTGAATCCGGCGTTGTTGATAGAATTTCAAAAACCGCCCAAAATGAGCTTATGAATATTATTACAATATTCCTTGGCGTTTCTGTTGGTGCAACAACCACAGGCACGACCTTCTTAACTCTTGATACTCTCAAAATTGTTGCTATGGGTCTTGCTGCGTTCTGTGTTGGTACTGCAGGCGGTGTTCTTTTCGGTAAGCTTATGTACTTGTTTACTGGTGGTAAAGTAAACCCACTTATTGGTTCTGCAGGCGTTTCGGCAGTTCCTATGGCCGCACGTGTTTCGCAAAAAATTGGCCAACAATATGACCCTGGCAACTTCCTTTTAATGCACACTATGGGCCCCAATGTTGCGGGTGTTATAGGCTCTGCTGTTGCTGCGGGTATCTTGATTAATATGATTGGATAATTATAAATGGGGCGTTAAACCGCCTCATTTATTTCTTTTATATTAACATTTTAGCGCCTTTAGAGTAAAATGTAATAACCTAACATAAGGTGGTTATTATATGTTTTTTCGCCGTAAAATGTTTAAAAAGCGCAATAAAACGCTTATTCGAATAATTAAAATTATAATTGTTATTTTTATTTGCTCTGGTTTATTTTTCCATTATGACAACTCGATTACAGATATAATAGTCGGTATTGCGATTAAGAATGCCGAAGATACAATTTCTAAATCACTTTCAAAATCAGTTAATAATGTAATTAAAAAAAGTGGAATAACCTATACCGATTTAATAGACACTACCTATGTTAACGGAAAAATCTCTGCAATTAACGCTAATTCTACTAATGTTAATATAATCAAATCACAAATAATACTTGCTGTAGAAAAGGAGCTCGAGCGTTACAACTGTTTAGAAACAGTTGTTCAGCTTGGTAGCTTAAGCGGGCTTAACGTTTTGTCTAACAGAGGGCCTGATATTAGCGTTCTATATGACTTATATTGCTCCTCAACAGCTAAAATTATAAGCACATTTAGTTCGGCGGGATTAAATCAAACCTGCCATAAGCTAAGCGTTGAAATTAAAACCGATTACTGCTTGGTTTTAAACGATGGTGACCATTTATCAAGTGTAATAAATGATTTTATTGTTGCTGAAACTGTAATTGTTGGTGATGTGCCTACAACCTATGGCAGCATTTACGGATTAAACACAAAGGACGGATAGCGATGCAAGAAATAAAAAATAAAATCGATATGCTTACAGATAAACTTAAGCATCATAGTAAGCTTTATTACGAGCTTGATGCTCCCGAAATTAGCGACAGAGAATATGATATGCTACAGCGCGAGCTCATAGAGCTCGAAAAGAAATATCCTCAGTTTGCACACTCCGATTCGCCTACAAAAAAGGTTGGCGGCGCTGCTTCCAAAAAGTTTTCAGAGGTTAAGCATGCGGTCAGAATGGAGAGCTTGCAGGATGCTTTTAGTTTCGACGAGTTAATTGCATTTGACAATAGAATTAAAGAAGCCTTTGGTGATATCGTTTATTCGGTAGAGCCTAAAATTGATGGTCTATCGGTTTCGCTTGAATATAGAAATGGTAAGTTTTATATCGGTTCTACAAGGGGCGATGGCGACGTTGGGGAGAACGTTACCGAAAACCTTGAGACTATAAAAACGATTCCTGATAGAATTAATGCTAACTTGCCGCTTATCGAGGTTCGCGGCGAGGTTTATATGTCTCATCGAAGCTTTGATGAGTTTTATAAATATCAAGAAATTAACGGACTTCAGCCACCTAAAAATCCGCGTAATGCAGCTGCTGGCTCACTAAGGCAGAAGGATTCCGAAATAACACGAAAACGTAATTTAGATATTTTCATTTTTAACATTCAACAGATTGAAGGCGTAGAGCTTAATTCACATATTGAATCACTTGAATATTTAAAAGAGCTTGGCTTTAACACCTTACCTTTTTATAAAAGATGTAACTCTATTGATGAAGTTATTGATGAAATTAATCGCATTGGTGAAATCAGGGGAGAGCTTGATTTTGATATAGATGGTGCGGTTATTAAGGTTGATGATTTTTCTCAACGCTCAAAGCTTGGCAGTACCTCTAAATTTCCTAAGTGGGCAATTGCTTACAAGTATCCACCCGAAGAAAAAGAAACCGTTTTAAAGGATATTGAAATTAACGTTGGAAGAACGGGCGCTTTAACGCCAACCGCTGTGTTTGACAGTGTTGTTTTAGCGGGAACAAGTGTGAGCCGAGCAACCTTGCATAACCAAGATTTTATTGACGAAAAAGGAATTTGTATAGGTGATACTATAATTGTAAGAAAAGCGGGTGATATTATACCCGAAGTTGTTGCTGTTAAAGCTCATGCAAATAATGCTGTTCCTTATAAACTACCTTCGCGCTGTCCGTCGTGTAACGCAGAGGTTGAAAAGGTAGAAGATGAAGCGGTAATCCGCTGTCCAAATGCTGCATGTCCAGCACAACTTTTAAGAAACCTTACCCACTTTGCATCTCGCGATGCAATGGATATTGAGGGTATGGGACCTGCTGTTGTTGAAACATTGGTCAATGAGGGATTATTAAAATCACCAACAGATTTGTATAAACTAACTAAAGATAATTTGCTTAAATTAGAGCGATTTGCTGACAAATCGGCAGAGAATTTGATAAGCGCAATTGAAAAATCTAAATCTAATGAATTATACAGATTTGTTTATGGTCTTGGTATAAGGAATATAGGTCAAAAAGCATCAAAGCTTATTTGCGAAAAATTTTTAGATATAGATAAAATTGTTTTAGCTAAATATGAAGATTACCTCCTAATAGACGGCTTTGGTGAAACCCTTGCACTATCCGCATCACAATTTTTCAATCGTGACGAAACTGTTAAGCTTATTAATGATTTTAAAGCCTGTGGGCTAAATTTAAAAGCTGAATCCAACCTTGTTGATAACCGCTTTAGCGGTATGACCTTTGTGCTTACAGGAACTCTTGATGGTATGACTCGTGACGAAGCTTCAAAAATTATTGAACAGCATGGCGGTAAAACATCTTCAAGTGTTTCAAAAAAGACAACATATGTATTAGCAGGAGAAGACGCCGGCAGTAAACTCACTAAAGCACAAGCTTTGGGTGTAAATATTATAAATTTAACTGAATTTTTAAAAATGATTTAAATGTATTTTAAGCCATATATTTTTTGATATATGGCTTATTTTTTTTGTCAAGTTATTTAATTAACATTATATTGCCGAAAGTTAACAGATTATTGTTATTTTATTGCAAAAAGTTTATATTATGTTATATTTAAATAAAAAAATCTTTTAGGGGTTTTGTAAATGAATAACATTGTAAAATATTCATATCCGGCTAAAAACTTTCAAGAAGCATTACCTATTGGTAACGGAAGAATTGGCGGTATGGTTTATGGAGATGCAAAAAAAGACAGGGTTTCTCTTAACGAATCTTCTTTCTGGGCGGGCAATCCTAAGGTTGATTTAACACACGGTTCGACTGAAATTTATAACGAAGCACGTAGATTAACCTTAGAGGGTAAATATTTAGATGCTCAACAGCTTATAGACTATAATTTTACAGGTGATTTTGCGCAAAGATATTTAGCATTAGCTAATTTAAATATCGAAGCTGATATAGAAGAGTTTGCTGATTATAATAGAACTCTTGATATGGAGACAGGAATTCATACTGTTACATTTACTTCTAATAATATAAGCTATAAACGCGAATATTTTGTTAGCCATCCTGATGATATTATGGCTATTAGATTAACAGCTACCCAAAGTCAGTCAATAAAAATTAGCTATAATTCTGTAATGCAAGGTACTGTATCAAGCCTTAACGATATATTGATTTTTAAAACAGTAGCTCCTATATCCGTTATTAATTATGAAACATCCGAAGGGTATGACTTGTATAGTGAACTTGACGAAGAAAAGGGCATGCGTGCTATAGCGGGTGTTAAGATTATCACCGACGGAAGCTTTGAAATTAAAAATAATGTTATTCATGCAAACGGTAGTGATATAGTATTATTAGTTTCTACGCAAACCTCGTATGTTGATTATAAAACTCACCCATATATTAATGGCAAGGACGAGGTTGCGCTTTGTCTTAATGGTATATCTTCAGCTTCCAAAAAATCGTATGATGAAATTAAAAATGTGCATATTGCAGATTTTACGTCACTTTATAATCGAACAGAACTATCTCTTGATAAGGATAATGATGTTTCAGATACCGATTGTATATTAAAGGAACAAAAAGATAATAGCGTATATACAATACTTTTTAATTATGGAAAATATTTAACTATATCCGCCTCTCGAAAGGGCGGAAACGCTATGAATTTACAAGGCATTTGGAATGAAAAAGAATTTGCGCCTTGGAATTCGGATTTCCACCTAAATATTAACGCTGAAATGAATTATATGCCAACCCTTAAGCTCAATCTTGATGAGTGCTTTGAGCCATATATTACGCTTACAAAAGAGCTAACCGAAAGCGGTAGAATTATTGCTAAAGAGTGGTTTGGAATTGATGGAACTATAGTTAATCATGTTACTGACGTGTGGCGTTTAGCTAACCCCGTTGGAAGACATTATTATGATAGTTGTATTTATGCGTATTTTTCTGTTGCTTTAGGTTGGATGCTACAAGGTTTATACGAAAGATATGAGATTACAGGTGACGAAGCAATCTTAAAAGATACTTTTTATCCATTGGTTGAAGAGTTTGCTGAAACATTAATTAAACTACTATATACCGATGAAAATGGAAAAATGTATTTATCTCCAGCT
>JAZNZF010000056.1:0-5340 GCA_045594795.1 Acutalibacteraceae bacterium
ATTGTTGAGGCTATGCGTAAAGAGGGCATCTCTAAAGAGGATATCGGTAGAGATGGCTTTTTAGAACGTGCTTGGGATTGGCGCGATAAGTTTGGCCGCAGAATAGTTTCTCAGCTTAAAAAACTTGGTTCGTCTTGCGATTGGGAACGCGAACGCTTTACTTTAGATGAAGGCTGCTCTAAAGCCGTTAAAGAGGTATTTATCCGCCTTTACGAAAAGGGATTAATCTATAGGGGCGAAAAAATAATTAACTGGTGTCCGCATTGCTTAACCTCTATTTCTGATGCAGAGGTAGAACACGAGGAGCACGATGGTAATTTCTGGCATCTCCGCTATTTCCTCTCTGACGGTAGCGGCGAGATACTTCTTGCCACAACAAGACCTGAAACACTTTTGGGTGATACCGCCGTTGCAGTTCATCCTGATGACGAGAGATACAAGCACCTAATCGGCAAAACCGTTAAGCTTCCTTTAACCGATAGGGAAATACCCATCATTGCCGACGAGTATGTCGAAATGGATTTTGGTACGGGCGTTGTTAAAATCACCCCTGCTCACGACCCTAACGACTTTGAGGTTGGACTTAGACATAATCTACCTATAATAAATGTAATGACCGACGATGCGCATATGACCGACGAGTGCGGTAAATACGCAGGTCTTGACAGATACGAAGCAAGAAAGCTTATGGTTGCCGATTTAGAAGAACTTGGTAACCTTGTTAAAGTAGAGCCAATGAAACATAACGTAGGCTCTTGCTATCGTTGTAACACGGTTGTAGAGCCGCGCATTTCTAAGCAGTGGTTTGTAAAAATGCAACCCTTGGCAGAACCCGCTATAGACGCAGTTCGCGATGGTGACATTAAGCTTATTCCACAACGTTTTGAAAAAACCTACTATAACTGGATGGAAAATATTAAAGACTGGTGTATTTCGCGTCAGCTTTGGTGGGGTCATCGTATTCCTGCATATTACTGCGCCGACTGTGGCGAGGTTATTGTTTCGGGAACTGAGGTTACTAAGTGCCCTAAATGTAACAGCACAAACGTACGCCAAGATGAAGACACCTTGGATACTTGGTTCTCATCGGCACTCTGGCCTTTCTCAACTATGGGCTGGCCCGACAAAACACCCGAGCTTGACTATTTCTATCCCACAAGCACATTGGTTACAGGCTACGATATAATCTTCTTCTGGGTTGCCCGTATGATATTCTCGGGGTTAGAGTATACAGGCAAAGCGCCTTTCAACACCGTTTTATTCCACGGTATTGTAAGAGATGCACAGGGCAGAAAGATGTCTAAATCTCTGGGTAACGGTATCGACCCATTAGAAGAAATCGACAAATACGGCGCCGATGCACTCCGCTTTACACTTGCTACGGGTAATAGCCCGGGTAACGATATGCGTTATGCTCCTGATAGGGTAGAAGCAAGCCGTAACTTTGCTAATAAGCTTTGGAACGCTGCACGCTTTGTTTTAATGAATCTCAACGAAAACGAGCCCGCACCATATATCCCCGAAAACCTTGCTACCGAGGATAAGTGGATACTGTCTAAGTTCAACTCTGTTGTAGCTGACGTTACCGACAACCTCGAGAAATTCGAACTGGGTCTTGCGGTACAAAAGCTGTACGATTTTATTTGGGATGTATATTGCGACTGGTATATCGAAATTTGTAAGGCTCGCCTTAATTCAGAAAACCAAGCCGAGAAAGACACCGCCAAAGGTGTGCTTGTATATGTTCTTTCAAATACACTTAAGCTTTTGCATCCCTTTATGCCGTTTATTACAGAGGAAATCTGGCAAGCACTACCTCACGAGGGCCATTCTATTATGGTATCGGCTTGGCCTGAGAAATCTGCAGAGCTCGAGTTCTCGGCAGAGGCGGCAGCCTTTGAAAAACTTATGGATGTTATCAAGGCAGTTCGTACCCGTCGTTCAGAGATGAATGTACCACCTTCTAAAAAGGCAAAGGTATATATTGCATCGGTTGATGCTGAGATTTTCGCGAACGGAGCAAAATATATTGAAAAGCTAAGTAGTGCATCTGAGGTTGAGGTGGGCGCAGAGTTTGATATTCCCGGTGCAGTAACGGTTGTTACCGATTCTGCTGTGGTATCAATTCCAATGAACGAGTTAGTGGATATTGAGGCTGAACGCGCAAGACTTAGAAAAGAGCTCGAAACTGCTAACAAAGATAAAGAATTTTTCGAGAAAAAGCTTAACAACAAAGGCTTTGTTGAAAAAGCACCTGCTAACGTAGTAGCGCAGCAACGCGAGTCTTTAGCAAAGGTACTCGATAAAATCGCAATGCTCCAAGATAGCATTAATTCTTTAGGATAAATTTATTGTAAGGGGTGCTTTTGCGCCCCTTAATTTTTGGAGTGGCTTATGAATTATAATAAGGCAATAGAATATATCTACTCGTTAGATAGGTTTGGCGGAAACGTAGGGCTTAGCGCCATAGCTTCGGTGTTAGGGCATTTCGAAAATCCGCAAAACAAAATAAAGGCTATACACATTGCAGGTACCAACGGTAAAGGCTCGGTGGCAGCAATGATTTCTGCTGCACTTTGTGCTAATGGTTATAAAACTGGACTGTATATTTCACCGTTTATAATTGAGTTTTGCGAAAGAATTCAAGTAAACGGTGAATATATCGAAAAGCAAGAATTGGCTTTCCTTACGGAACAGGTCAAAAATACTTGCTTAAAGCTTAACATAACACTCGGTCAGTTCGAGTTTATAACGGCAATAGCATTTTTATATTTTGCAAATAAGGGCTGTGACTATGTAGTTTTAGAAACGGGTCTTGGTGGAAGGTTAGATGCCACAAACGTTATAACCTCACCCGAGATTTGTGTAATTACCTCTATTTCTTTGGATCATACAGCTGTGCTCGGCACAACATATTCTCAAATTGCTACAGAAAAGTCAGGCATTATAAAACAAGGAGCCCCAACCATTACCTGCGTGCAACATCCATTAGCGGCCGAGGTTATTAGAGAAACTTGTAAAAAAAAGAAATCGGAACTAACGGTTTGTGAAATGCCACAAAACATAAAATTAGGCGTAGGTGAAACTCGGTTTACTCTAAATAATAAGGAATATAGCGTAGCTCTCAGCGGCGGCCACCAAGCCGAAAATGCCACACTCGCTATAATGGCACTAAATAAATTGGGTGTCCAAGAAAAGTATATAAAAGAAGGGCTTCTGTCAGTCACGCACCCCGCGCGTATGGAAATTATTTCTAAAGCCCCACTTGTTATATTAGATGGCGCGCATAACGAGGGTGGCGCAGTTGCGCTGTCCCAATATCTAAAGGCAATTAATTTTAAGGGCACAGCTATAGTATCTGCAATGGCAGATAAAGACGCAAACTCGGTGGCAGAAAAAATAGCGCCTTACCTTAATAGTATAATAGCAGTTGCCGTTAAGGATAATCCACGCACACTTAATGCCAACCAAATTGTAGAATGTTTTAGCGGTAAGCTTGAAAATTGTTATACCGCCCAAAGCTATACCGAGGCTCTAAATATGTGTGATGGACCGTTGCTTATATGCGGCAGTTTGTATCTTGCAGCAGACATAAGACCGATGCTTTTACAAAAATACAAATAACTATCTTTTTTTCGACAACCGAATACAACATAAAAAACACGGACAACCCTGTATAATTATATGGGTTGGCCGTATTTTATTGAAAGGAGAAAATGCAAGTGCAGGTAAGAATTGAAAAACATGCCGAAACCTTAACTGCTTATTTAAGCGGTGATATAGACCACCATACCGCAAAGGGCATCAGGGAGGAAATCGATAATGAAATAGACGCATCAAAACCCTCTTTGTTAATCCTCGACTTTGGCGAGGTAACCTTTATGGATAGTTCAGGCATTGGTCTTGTTATGGGTCGGTTCAGAAAAATGCAGGCAGTAGAGGGCGAAATACAAATCATTAATACACCTTTGTATATAGCAAAGGTTATGCGTATTTCGGGAATAGAAAAATTAGCAAAAATTTCAAACAAGGGGGAACTAAAATGAAAGCAATTAACGAAATGAGAATGACAATACAGTCGCGTTCTGTGAACGAGGGCTTTGCCAGAGTAGCCGTAGCCTCGTTTTTATCTCAGCTCGACCCTACAATCGACGAGATAAATGATATTAAAACTGCCGTGTCCGAAGCAGTAACCAACTGTATAGTCCATGCTTATAAAGATAAAATCGGCAAAATATACATAAGCGTAAATATTTACGAAGATAAAACCGTAGCCATCAGAATCCGAGATAACGGTTGTGGAATTGAGGATGTCGAAAAGGCACGCGAACCGTTATTCACAACCGCAGGTGGCGAACGCGCAGGCTTGGGCTTCGCAGTTATGGAAAGCTTTATGGATAAGGTGCGTGTTACATCTAAAAAGGATAAGTACACCTCGGTAACACTCAAAAAGAGAATTGGAACGAAGCAGTGAGTAGGGATGAACTTATAACAAATAACCTAAGGCTTGTCCACGCTTGCTGTAAACGTTTTGTAGGCAGAGGCATAGAGTATGACGATTTGTTCCAAGCAGGAAGTGTGGGATTAATAAAGGCGGTAGATGGTTTTGATAGTAGCAAGGGGTTGCAATTATCAACCTACGCTGTGCCTGTAATCCTTGGCGAAATAAAAAGACTGTTCCGTGATGGCGGCGCAGTAAAGGTAAGCCGTAGTCTAAAAGAACTATCGTTAAAAGCATCAAGACTAAGCGCAGAAATGTCAAAAACTATGAATCGCGAACCAACCGTAGCAGAGCTTTCGGAAAGGCTTGGAGTTTCAGCAGTCGAATTAAGCGAAGCGCTTTGCTCAACACAACCTACACTATCTCTTACTTATGATAACGAGGGCGAAGAGGGTCAGATAGATTTGCCGGTTGAATCGCATGAGGTCACGGTTTCGGATAAGATTGGGTTAGAGCAAATAATAAGCGCGCTTCCAGAAAAGGATAGAAAACTTATCGATTTGCGCTTTTATAAATCCTTTACTCAGCAAAAAACTGCAGATGCACTTGGTATGACTCAGGTTCAGGTCTCAAGGCGAGAGAAGGCAATACTCGGTAATTTGCGGCAAAAACTTGGTTAATTCAAGAAAGTTTTGTATATTTCGACAGTTATCTTAAAAAATTAAAAAATTTGAAAAAAAGTGTTGACAAAGGGCATTAAAAGTGGTAATATAATCAAGCTGACCCTATGGGGCGGCGGACAAATGGACCTTGAAAATTAAACAACGATAAAGAAGAAAAGGACCCGACAAATTCTTGATTTAGTAATTCAGGAAAACAAGGAAAAAGAACGTTAGAGT
>JAZNZF010000057.1:0-54138 GCA_045594795.1 Acutalibacteraceae bacterium
GCGAGATTCGAACTCGCGGGGGATTGCTCCCTAACTGATTTCGAGTCAGCCCCGTTATGACCACTTCGATACGTCTCCATATAAAATTGTAAAGGCAAAGCCAAAACCTAAATTGCGAGAAAACTGCGAGATGCAGAATTCTAAAAGTGCAAATGCACGTGGCGTAAACGCCGATAAATAGCAGAGTTTCAAAGATAGGCGCGTGACAGACCCGACTATGTTTCGAGTCAGCCCCGTTATGACCACTTCGATACGTCTCCATATATGTTGAACTCTGTTTGGAGTATAACCAACTATTTAGTTTTTTTACCGAGCGGGGTGCCCAATTATGTACCCCGACTTTAGCAAAATAAATTATATGCTAAAGCGTATAAAATGTCAATATACTATTAATTAAAGAAAATTAAAAGCGGTTGCGCCCGCAACCGCTTTGGTGACCCGGACGAGAATCGAACTCGTGTTACCGCCGTGAAAGGGCGGTGTCTTAGCCGCTTGACCACCGGGCCTTGTATGGTGGCGGTAACTGGATTTGAACCGGTGACACTTCGGGTATGAACCGAATGCTCTAGCCAGCTGAGCTATACCGCCGAATTTAGCGCCTGAATTTCAAGCGCGTATATGATTATAACAGTTTAATCATATAATGTCAAGCCTTTTTTTAAATTTTTTATAAGCTTATTTTTAGGGTGCAAAAGCCACTATTCTATGTGGTTTACAATGCCTAAATATATAGGCAATTCGCTTTCGTTATCGTATATAAAATATATAAAGCTACGGTTGAATTCTACTGATACTTTACACTCGTCTAATTGCTTTTTAGAAACCGAATTATCAGCAGAAACATTTAATGTACCTGCAGGGGTAATACTAATATCTCCCGAAATATAATAATTATCCAGTTTAAGATTTTCGGTGTCCTCTACCATAGCGCTAATGTCTGCGGAGTTGCCGAATATCGATGTAACGCCAAGATTTTTTAAGGTTTTAGAAAAATCTATGCTTGTGGGGTTCTTAACACTGTTTGAGTAAAAGGGAAGTGTTACGGCTACTTTCGTTTTAGAAGTTGAGCTATAAAGCTCCTTAAGCATGTTTTTTTCGTTTATTTCGTCGAGCATATCTTTTAACGGATATATGTAACCATCGATATTCATATTTGGAACGAGGGCTATAAAAGTAAATCCATCAGCAAAATCTTTTGCTATGCCAGAGAATACATTACCTGAAATATACTCTGATTCTACGGTTTTAAAATATGCACAGGTGTAGTCGCACTTTTGACCGAAGAAGAGGTTTTCGTAGGTGTCTTTTGTAGAGGCTTGGTCTGCCCAAAGAGAACGGAAAGACGCGCCTGAAACTATGTTTATGTTTTCGCTTTCGTTAAACTTAATATTGCTAAAGCTGTTTTGGTTTGTGGCGGAAGCTACTGTTTCGCGCGCAAGATTAGAGGTTTCAATTTCGCCAAAACCTGCACGCTGAAGATTTAAACCAAAATGTTTTGCGTTGGTTTTAAGAAAGGCTTTTTTTACGCCGAATAATTGTGAGTTATTAAACCAAACAGAGCTTGACGACATCATACCAGATTTATTATTGTCTGTGTATTTTGTGCTGTTATCGAGGGTGGATATAGCTCCGGCAAAGGAAATAGCATCACCGCCAAGCAAAGATTCTATTTGATTACGTGTTTTACCGTTTGAGGCGCAAGCAAGGAAAGACAGGGTATTAGCAGTATCAATAAGTGAGATGGCGGCATTACCACCATCTGCTATCTGCTGATTTAAAATTTTTGAGGTAAGCTTAAAATAATCGTTTTTAAAGCTTTCTGTAAGTTTTGTTGTTTGTCGGCTTACTTTATATTTTTTCATAAGGTCGCCACTTTTTGTTACTGCGCCGCTGCTGTTGAGTATTGAGCTTATTAATATTATTACAACCAAAATTAAGGCTATCGCCGAGATTGCCGAAATGCCTACTATTTTGTTTTTTGTATCTTGAGATGTGTATGACATTACAAAGTCTCCTTTAAAATGAGTGTAATTATTTTAACACAAACGCGTAGGTTTTTCAATAACCTAAAATAAATACATAAAAAATAAAAAACACATTGAAATTTTTATTGTGAGGTAATATAATAGGTGTGGCGTATAAAAAGCTATGGGGTATTAGCTCAGTTGGTAGAGCGTTGGCTTCGCAAGTCAAAGGTCGTCGGTTCGACCCCGATATACTCCACCAAACAAAAAGCCGCCCGCTAAAACGGGCGGCATTAAAGCGCTACGGCATATATTATATAATTCTAAGCAAAGAAGATGACCCTAATTGAACACATTATTAACAGTATCAATCGCACTTTTAGCAGGACTTTTAATGACCAGGCTTTTTAAACCCTTGCGTTTACCGTCGGTAACAGCATACCTGATAGCAGGTGTGCTTATCGGCCCTTATTGCCTTGGCGCTTTGGGAATAGAAGGCGTAGGATTTCCTTCTACCAATGCAGTTACAAGCTTGTCACTTGTATCAGAGGTGGCGCTTGGTTTTATTGCTTTTTCAATAGGTAACGAATTTAGAGTATCCGACTTAAAGAAAACAGGCAAGCAAGCGCTTACAATAGGTATTTTACAGGCTTTAGGTGCAACCCTTGTGGTAGATTTAGCTTTGTATGGGATACACCTTTTAATTCCCGAAAAATTCACTCTTTCCCAAGTAATAACATTAGGTGCTATTGCTACTGCCACAGCACCTGCAGCAACCTTAATGGTAGTAAGGCAGTATAAAGCGAAAGGACCGCTTACCAAATTGCTATTACCAATAGTTGCGCTTGACGACGCCGTAGGCTTGGTAGTCTTTGCAGTATCGTTTGGTATAGCAAAAACATTAGTAAGCGGTACTGTAGACCTAATATCAATATTACTTAACCCGTTAATTGAAATTGTGTGCTCACTTATTTTAGGTGCTGTAATGGGTTGGATACTTACTCAGCTTGAAAGGTTATTCAACTCTAATACAAACCGCTTGAACCTTACTATAGGTATAGTTTTCCTTACCGCGTCACTATCTATGTTAAATTTTGAAATAGGCGGTGTGCATATACACTTTTCGTCGCTTTTAACCTGTATGATGCTTGGCACGGTGTTCTGTAATATATGCCCACTTTCACACGACCTTATGGAAGCCTCGGATAAATGGACGTCGCCCGTGTTTGCGCTTTTCTTTGTTATAAGCGGCGCAGAGTTAGAGCTTGGCGTGTTTACCGAACTTGCGATAGTAGGCATTGGTGCGGCATATATTTTATCACGTTCTGTAGGTAAATATTTTGGAACTTTCTTTAGTGCAAAGCTTAGTGGATGCTCGGACAATATATGTAAATATTTAGGTGTAACCTTGCTGCCGCAAGCAGGTGTTGCGCTTGGTATGTGTACTACGGCAATGCAGTTAGGTAACGAGGGCGCACTTATTCGCAACATAACCCTATTTGCTGTGCTTGTTTACGAGCTTATAGGTCCATTGCTTACACGCGCGGCTTTAGAAAAGGCAGGGGAAATACAACCCAAACCACACCACGTTTTAACAAGAAGAGAAACCAAACTTCAAAATGCAAAATTAAGACAGTAAAAAACAAAAGCCTTGGTACACTAAAACTTTGTACCAAGGCACTTTTTTTGCTTTAATTTATAATGCTTTTTTTATAGCGGCGAGCAGTTCGTCATATGTATCGTAAGCTGGTAACTCGGGGTAGTCTGCTTTAATCTGCTCAGTGCTTTTAAACAAAAAGCCTGCTTTACTGTTAAGAATCATACCAAGGTCGTTAAAGCTATCGCCTGCAGCAATAGTATTGTAGCCGATAGACTGTAGTGCCTTAACGGTGGTATGCTTAGATTTTTCGCAACGCATTTTAAAATCGGTAATCTCGCCATTATCGGCAACAACTAAAGAGTTGCAGAATATTGTAGGCCAGCCAAGCTTTTTCATTAAAGGTGTTGCAAACTGCTCGAAGGTGTCGCTTATAATTATAACCTGAGTAAGTGACCTGAGCTCATCTAAAAATTGTTTTGCGCCTTTCATTGGGTCTATTTTTGCAATAGTTTCTTGAATTTCCTTAATACCCAAACCGTGCTCTTTTAAAATTGCAAGGCGCCATTTCATAAGCTTATCGTAATCGGGCTCGTCGCGAGTGGTACGCTTAAGCTCTGGTATTCCCGAAGCTTCAGCAAAAGCAACCCATATCTCAGGAACCAAAACGCCTTCTAAATCTAAACAAACAATATTCATACAAATTCCTCCTTAATGGATAGTATAGCTTATTTTAATTACTATTGCAAGAGGACAAAATCAATTAAATTGACAATTTATACGGCGTATGGTATTATAAACTTAAAAAATTATAACAAGGAGGTATAGCTTTTGTTGGCTTTAGAATGTAAAAATCTTTGTAAAGAATACAAAAAAGGAAATCTTGTTTTAAAAAATCTCAATCTTAATATTCCGCAAGGTAAAATAGTTGGACTTTTAGGGCCTAACGGTTGTGGAAAATCTACTTTAGTTAAAATGGTATCAGGTGTGCTAAAAGCGACCTCAGGCGAAATATTGGTTTGTGGCAATAAAATAGGCGAGCAAACTAAAGCATTAGTTTCGTATTTGCCCGAGCGCACATATTTTACCGCTAATATGAAGGTAGACGAGCTAATAAACCTTTTTGCCGATTTTTATATTGATTTTGATAAAAGTAAGGCATATTCTTTAATGGCAGACCTTGGAATTGATACCTCAAAGGCCCTTAAAACACTATCAAAAGGTACTAAGGAAAAGGTACAGCTTATACTTGTTATGTCTCGTAATGCAAGGATATATCTTTTAGACGAGCCGATAGCGGGTGTTGACCCTGCGGCGCGTGAATATATAATAAACACGGTTTTGGGTAACTACAACCGCGAGGCAACCATAATAATAACCACTCATTTAATAAGTGATGTTGAGGATTTGTTAGATGAGTTTGTGTTTTTAGGTTTTGGCGGTAAAATACTCAGAGATGGCGAAGTAAAAGCAGTAAAACAGGAAACGGGCAAAACCTTAGACGAGTTATTTAGGGAGGTGTTCAGATGCTCCGTAAATTAATTAAGTACGACTTTAATTATTTTATCAAGTATTGGCTTATCGCAGCAGCGGCTTCTGTAGGCCTTGCGGTAGTAAGCGGTTTTTGCTTTAAGGTGCTTGGTGCCGATAACAATCGTCTTGAAGCCTTGCAGGTGCTTTGCTTACTTTTAGGAGTTATATCTGTAATAGCAATGCTTGGCTTGCTTGTGTTTTCACGCATTTTAGGTGTTGTAAGATATTATAAAAATCTTTTCACAGACGAGGGATATCTTACCTTTACCTTGCCTGTTAAATCAGCAGAGCTATTAGCATCTAAAGTAATTGTTAATTATGTATTTACCTTTTTTTCTTCGGTGCTTTTAGTTATTAATATGGTAATAATTTTGCTAATAGTAGGGTCAAAAGAGCTCTTCAGCTTGGATGTTTGGTCCGAAATATCAAAGTTGTTAGAGGAATTCTTTGGAGAACTTGGAGGTTTTTCTGTAATATACGCTTTGCAGATAACCTTGCTTAGTATTTTACTTCCGCTTCTACAAATTTTGGTAGACTATTGCTGTGTTACAATAGCAGCAACCTTAGTTAGAAAATACAAGGTGCTTGTAGCTATCGGTATTTATTACGGAGTATCAATTGTAACTTCCTACATAAGCCAGTTTGCAACTCTTAGCATAGGCTCAAATACCATATTAAAAATCACCGAAAAGCTTGGCGAACACGAGTTAATGGCATTGGTAAGCGTGGTATTGTTAGCAATGAGCTTGCTTGTAGCACTTATAACGCTTATATTGTATACATATTCTACGTATTTGTTAAACGCAAAGCTTAATTTGGAATAGGGGGAATAGTAGTGAAAAAGATATTTTGTTTAATCCTCTGTTTTATGTTAAGCGGATTTATGGCATTTTCGGTATCCGCTACAAGCGGTTGCACAATCGTTGGCGAGATGGAAGGTATAACCTATAACGAAAAGAACTTTGTTGAGCTTGAAAGCAACAACCTACTCCTTATTGGCGAAGAATACGTGCCCCTTGATTATAAGTTCGAGTCGTCTAACTTTGAAAAGCACGTTGATTATATAGGCGTTGGAATGTATAAGGACTGTGACTATATAATAGAGGCTTCCGTAGAATACGGTTCTGTTTCGCGAACAGTTTATTATGTGCGCGAGGATAAGCAGGAGTGGGCAAATAGCTTTGTAAAGGGCAACGATGCAAGTTTTATGGTAACCGAAAACACCAACGCGTATGTGTATAAATATCTTGATGAACAAAAGGTGTCGGAATGGGTTGACGATAAAAATGCAGTTATCGTAAGTGAAAAACAGCTTCGCTTTTATACTAACCACCCTGTGTATATAACCGATAGCAGTAAGGCTTTGCGTTTACAGGTTGGTTTTGTGTACGAAAACGGCGAGGATTATTATTTCGTAAAATATTCCGATTACGATAACAGTAGCCTTTATGAAGACGGTAGCATAGCTGAGCTTAATAAGGCTTATAAACTGGGAGATAATGAGTACAAAAACGCACTGAAAGAGATTTATAGCGAGAATGCATTAGAAGAAGTAAACGAGACGGCTGCAGAATCATACCAAGACTTTGATAATATATTAAACGGCGTTTCAGAGTTGTCACTAATAGTGGTGATTGGACTTCTTTTTGTACTGATTCCTATTGCGGCAATAATAATATCTTTAATTTTAATTTATGCAAAGCATGTTTCATACCACTATAGAGGCTGGCTTATGGCAATAACAATAGTGGCATTTGCTGTACTGCTTTGTGCTGTGTCTTTTGTTTTATTAATAATAATTTAAACAAAATATAAAGGAAGACCCCACCGATAATGCTGACGCATATTGGTGGGGTTTGACGTATTATTGTGCCAAAAGGTTTACTTTTTAAGGAAAACTTATTTAGCGGTACATAGCGTTTATATTTTTTATTTTAGTTTTCTTTTTATAAGCCAAAGCTTAAATTTACCGTAGCCATACGCCGAGTCGCTTTTTAACTCCTCGGTTTTTATGTAGCGTTTTGTTTCACCCTCAATTACAAGTGCATCACCGTCGACACTTGCGATTTTGCGCGGTAAGGTTTCCTTGCGGCTTTGCACGTCAGGCTCTTGTATCCAATTAATATTTCCGTTTTCATCAATACCACTTGCTTGGCAGTCAAAAACCAAGCCTGCCGCCTCACCGTAGCAGTAGCGCTGGAACATAATGCGTCCGTCTATATATACGCGCAAAATATCGCGGAACTTAGTCTGATTCTCCTTTTGGTATAGTGTGCAACAATTCTCACCCGAAAGCTCTCTTATGTCCATATTTTCACCTCGTACTAATTTAAATATATTGTAGCACAAGCTATAAAAATAAACAAGCGGGATTATTTTATGTTTCTGTTAAAATAGCTTTTGGTAACCGAAACAACCTTTTTACTAAGTAAAAGTAGTGCTAAAAGGTTCGGCAGCGCCATAAGTGCATTAAATATATTGGCAACACCCCAAACAACAGGCGCAGAAATAAACCCACCCAACAACACTGCTAAAATGTAAAATATTCGATGTATTTTAACAACCCGTTCTTTGCCACCGCACAGATATTTTAAGCAGCGTTCGGTGTAGAAATTCCAGCCTATTATAGAGCTAAAAGCAAAAAATATTAAGCAAAGCATTAAGGCTAAATCGCAAACTGTGGGGGAGATGGGCAGACCATTTTTCCAAGCGTAAGCGGTTATCCCAACGCCGTGCAAAGAGGAAAGCTTCCAAGCATCAGTTACCACCAAGCCTATGCCTGTTATACTGCAAAGCACCACAGTATCAATAAAGGTGGCAAGCATTGATACGAGTCCTTGCTCTACGGGCTCCTCGCCTTTTGCTGCTGCGGCGGCAATAGGTGCCGAGCCAAGCCCAGCCTCGTTAGAGAAAATCCCACGCGAAACCCCCATTTGCAAAGCCGATTTAAAGCTAATACCCGCAGCCGCGCCCAAAACCGATTTGGGTGAAAAAGCAGAGCACAAAATTATTTTTAAAGCTTCGGGCAGTTGGCTTATATTAGTTGCGATAATGGCTATTGAGGCGGTAAGGTAGATAACGCTCATAAAAGGAACAAAAAATTCTGCCACCTTTGAAATCCGTTTTATTCCGCCTATTATAACAAGCGAAACCGCCACAGTTACCGCAATACCGCAAATTAAGGTTATAGTAGAAACTTCGTTGCCACAGATATAAATTACGGCAGTTTCGTTCTTGAAAAAACCATCTACCGCCGCAGAGATACTGTTCGCCTGAATAATAGTGCCTATACCAAAGGTGCCTGCTACAGTACCGCAAAATGCAAAGAGTTTAGAGAATGGTTTAAACTTTTTGCCAAGGCCGTTTTCAATATAATAAAATGGTCCGCCCAAAAGTGTACCGTTGATTTTTATGCGGTACCTAACTGCAAGAAGTCCCTCAGCATAGCTTAAAGCCATACCAAAGAAGGCGGCTATAACCATCCACAAAAGCGCACCGGGTCCGCCTAACGATAAAGCCGAAGCGACACCCACAATATTGCCCGTACCAATGGTGGCGGCAAGCGAGGTGCAAAGCGCACCAAAGCGGCTAACCTCACCCTCGCTCTTAGCGTTGTTACCGAACAAAAGCTTGAACCCCTTTTTTAGCCCTCGGAGTTGTATAAAACCCGTTTTAATGCTAAAGAAAATACTTGAGCCCAAAATAAGTAAAACAAGGTGCGGTCCCCAAGCAATGTTTTCGTCTAAAAACTTTATAACATCAGCAAAATTTCCCATAACATAACCCCATTTTAGCATTGACTAAAGCCTTGTTAAGATATATTATAAATATGTAGTTTATTAAAAAGGTATGAGGTGGGCTTTAAAATGCAAAACGAATATAAAATAATAAAAAGCCACCGCAAAAGTATAGCAATAGAAATTTCGCGCAAGGGTGGAATAACCGTTCGCGCACCAATCTTTTGCTCGCGAGCTCGTATTAATGCCTTTTTAAAAGAAAAGCAAATGTGGATAGAGAAAACCTTACATAAAATGAAAACAAGCGCAATAGACTCTGTACCTCTTTCGCGTGATGAAACCGAAATGCTACGCGTAAAAGCAAAAGAGATGATACCCAAAAGGGTAGAGCAGATAGCAAAGCTTATGGGCGTACAATATAATGGGGTGAAAATAACCTCGGCAACAAAGCGGTTTGGTAGCTGCAGCGCTAAAAATTCCTTATGCTTTTCACTGTATTTGATGCAGTTCCGAGAAGAGCTTATAGATTACGTTATCGTGCACGAGTTGGCGCATACCGTTTATCACAACCACTCGGCAAGCTTTTATAATCTTATAGAAAAATATATGCCTGACTATAAGGCAAGGCAACGCGCCTTAAAAAGTAGAGGCTGTCCAATAAATCACAAGGAGGTAAGTTAATGAGAGCAAGCGGAATTTTGATGCCTGTATTTTCTCTGCCGTCACCTTACGGAATAGGAACGTTCGGGCGCGCGGCGTATGAGTTTGTGGATTTTTTAAGCGCCGCTGGGCAAAGCTATTGGCAAATATTGCCGTTAGGTCCAACAGGCTTTGGTGATTCGCCATATCAGTCTTTTTCAAGTTTTGCAGGTAATCCATATTTCATTGACCTTGATATACTAAAAGAGTGGGGATATTTAAACCGCGACGAGTACGAAAATGGCGATTATGGAAGTGGCAACCGCGTTGATTACGGCAAGCTTTATTTAAATAGATTGCCGGTTTTGGTTAAGGCTGCAGAACGTTTTAAACAAAACCCCGATAAAGATTTTGCAGAGTTTTGCAAAGCTCACGAGCATTGGCTTCGCGATTATGCGCTTTTTATGGCAATTAAGGGCAGTGGACTTTCGTTAAACGAATTACCAAACCCATTAAAAAAACGCGAAAAAGAGGCTGCTCGCGAGGCAGAAAATTGCTATTGTGAGGAAATACAAAACACAAAAATCATACAGTTCTTCTTTTTTAAGCAATGGAAAAAACTCAAAGAGTATGCAAACAAAAAGGGCGTAAAAATAATTGGTGATATTCCTATATATGTATCCTCTGATAGTGCTGACCTCTGGGCAAACGCAGGGCAGTTTTTATTAGATAAAGATTTTAATCCTACCTTGGTTGCAGGTTGTCCGCCCGACGCTTTTTCAGAGGATGGTCAGCTTTGGGGTAACCCGCTATATGACTGGGAAAAAATGGAAAAAGACGGTTTTGCTTGGTGGCAAAGCAGAATTGCCCATTCGGCAATACTTTACGACGTTGTGCGCATAGACCATTTCCGCGCTTTTGATGAGTATTATGCAATTCCTTTTGGCAGTGAAACTGCAAAAAGCGGAGCTTGGCAAAAAGGTCCTGGAATGGCGCTTATAAATGCAATTAATAAGGTTAAGGGTATTAAAATAATTGCCGAGGATTTAGGCTTTTTAACCGATTCGGTGTTAGAGCTTTTAAATAACAGCGGTTATCCTGGTATGGCGGTGCTTCAGTTTGCTTTTGACCCAAAAACGAATAGCAGATATCTGCCACATAATATACAAAAAAACAGCGTTGTATATACAGGCACTCACGACAATGACACCGTAAACGGTTGGATTAACACCATTTCACCCGCAGAGTTTAGATTCTGCACAGAATACCTGCGCCTTAATACAAGCGAGGGGTATAATTGGGGTATGATAAAGGCGGCGCTAAGTACCGTGGCCGATACCTGTATTTTGCAAATGCAAGACCTTTTAGGGCTTGGCTCTGAGGGGCGTATTAACACCCCCGCAACCGATGGTGACAACTGGCAGTGGCGAATAGGCGAGGGATGTATTAATTCGTGGCTTGCGGGTATTTTAAAAGAGCAAACCGAAATATACAGAAGAACCCAAAAATAATTAAATAACGCAATATTGCTAATTTTTGGTTAAATATTGCGTTATTTTGTTTTTTTGTTGAAATTAAATATTAAGTTTGTTATTATGTGCTTGTAAAAAACTGCTATTATTTAGTAGTTACAAAATATTAAGGGGTTGTTTTTCTATGAACCTTAAAGTAGAGAAAAAAGTATGCAACAGAGATGAACTTGGAATTAATATGTTAGATGGCATTATGCCCGAAGTAAAGCGCTTAGATGGTGTTGATAAAGAGCTTACCATTCGCGTAGCGTCACCCATAATGGACCCCACCTACATAACCTATATTGCCGCAGACAATATGTTTGATACCCACATCGATATTGATGGCACGGCATATTCCTTGATTTACGATTTAGGCGAAGAACAAGAGATTGAGTATATGTATTTCTCTTGCTTTAAAACACCTTTCTCTATCGGCGAATACGAGATTTTTGCTTCAAATACAAAGGAAGATATTTTCAAAGAAGAAAGCCGAATTGTTTATTGCGATAATAGAAATGACGACCAGCTTTTGCCTTATCGTGACAGACAGGGTATTTTATATAACACCGATGGTCTTTGTTGCAGATATATAGGCTTTATACAGAAAAACACCAACGCTCAGGACAATATTTCAAGAATTAAAAACTTTGGCGTATATAACAGAAACTATTCTAAGTCAAGAATTTTCATCCGCGATAATTATGAGGGTAGTTGTATTAAAGGCGTACTCCCCGAAATTAAGGGTGAATATAAGGGCAACCCCGCGTGGCTTACAGATTCTGCAGCCTTTGGTGGCGAAAAAACTTTACAGGTTAATAATGCAGAAATCAAATTTGAGCTTCCCTTTACTAAAAAGCTTGACGAGTTTGTAATTATTGGTAAAGATATAAGAGAAATTTACATTGCAGACGATAGCGGTGCTTTTAAAAAGGTTGCAGTAACAGAAGTGGCTTGTGAAGTAGGCACGCTATATAATGTTGATGTAAGTGCATTTGGTGTTACAAAAACAATTACAGTAAAATTAACAGGTAGTGTAGACGAATTTTTACTCTTCTGCCGCAGTGTAGATTTTAAGGTTAATTGGAACGATGTAATAACTAAAGACTTTTTAGGCCTTGGCGGTGATGCTTTGCCTTGCCATCTTTTCGAAATGGGTAGAATGGCAGGCTTTAACGATGCACATATGCAGCTTGAAAAGCGCCGCTTAACAGTTGGTAAGCCTTCTATAGTCCGTCTTTGGTTCCAGATAGACTGGTTCATTATGGACGAGGAGGATTATTACAACCGCAAGTATACCTTTAACTCACCTAAAATGAAAGCCGTACTTAAAGAGCTTGACGCCTTTAAAGAGGCTGGAGTAGAAGTAGAGTTCAATTTCGGTTGGAAGGTCGGCTATTCTGCTGTAGACTGGTTCTGCTTCCCTGTGTTTAACAAGCGCAACTCCGCACCACGCGATATAGACCAATTTGTAATAGCTTGTGTAGACCTTTTACGTGAGCTTATAATAAACCGCGGCTACGATAATATTAAGTATCTTTCTTTCTATAACGAATCAAATAACGGCCTTTATGAAGGCGGTTGGGATTTCGTTTGTCCGAAAGGACTTCATCCTATGGATTATTGGTTGGAAATGCTACAGAAGGTCAATTCTCGATTAAAGGCTGAAGGTATGGACAATTTAGTTGATATATGGGCAGCCGAGGTTGTTGGTGAATCTCCCAAGTGGGCAGGCTTTTATAACGAGAAAGCCAAGGGCTTATATACCAACTTTTCTGCACATCATTATGGCGCAAGTTATACAAATGCATATTTCTGGATAAATGAGGTTAAGGAATCTGCGGGTGACCATCCGGTTAGCGTAACCGAGTTCGGTTGTTATGACCCTGTGGATTTCAGACCCGAGGATTTTTCTTTCGAGCGCAATACTTTAGCCGCAATTTTAGGATATATGAACGGCGGCGCGGCTTCTATGCATTATTGGATTTTAAGTGGCTCGGTTGTTGATGAGGGCTTTGTTAATAACGACGACCAAGCAGTATTCTGGGGTATGCCCACTAATAACAAACCCGAGGCATTAGCCAGTAAGCATTACTACAAAATGGCACTTATTACCAACTATATGCCGATTCACAGCACTGTTTATAAAACCGAAAGTAATGACAAAGGTTTGCATACAGTAGCAGTAAAAACTGCTGATGGACACATAACAATAGGCGCGGAGATTAAAGCTACTACACATAAAAAGCAACTTAATATTGACTTAGGCGAACATATAGGTAGAAAGTTCTATAAACACGTTTATACCTTGGATATCGAACGAGAGGCGAATATTATCGTTCCACCCGTAGTAGCAGAGCTTGAGGTAGATGATAAGATATCAGATGAAATCAGCAGTGAGTATTGCTTTGTGGTTTATACTACAATGCCGCCTACACGCCAAGTAGTTATGGAAAACGTCTTTATGGAAACCAAGTTTGGCGAGCCACTAAAAATTAACGCTAAGGTTATTGATGGCGAGGGCGAGCTTAAGTGGTCTATTGTCGATTGCAATAGAATGTATCACTTGGATGCCGAGGTTGATAGCAACGGTGTGTTCAAAACCGGTACAGACTATTTCGCAACAACTATAGGTTTACCAACATTCGCGGTTAAAGCAGAACTGCCAACAGGCGAATACGGTATAGCGATAGTAAAAGTAACAAAATAAAACAAATGAAACCCGCCCGATTATGCTAAAACATAATCGGGCGGGTGCTTTATTAGTAATTATAAGCATTAAATATTTTTATGCTGCAGGCTCAAAACCGCTTTGGTCGGTTTCTGTGATTTTATAGATTATATTATTGTTTTCGTAAACCATATACTCGTCGCAAAGCTCCGAAATATAATCCTCAAAACGTGCGTTCATAAAACCTTGTCGTACTTGCTCGAGCCATACGGGGTCACCTTGGTGCTCTATATATACAATGTGTATACCGTAAGCTTTTGTTTCTATAATGGCGCTGTCACCAACAAGTCTATCGTCTGCAAATATCCAGTTTTCAATTTCCTTTGCATCCTTTAGCGCGCCTTTGCTAAGGTTTTCATAAAGGCCACCGAGAGTGGCAGTAGCGGTATCTGTAGAATACTCTGCTGCAAGGCGAACAAATTCTTCCTTAGAAAACTTAGCATTTTGTAACTGCTCTAATATTTGGTTTGCTTGTTTTTTTGCCGCCTTATCATTTTTATAATCGGCAGGGTCAATAAGTATCTGTCTTATGGTGGTAAGCTTATGTTCTTCGCGACTTGGAAGTTTAATAAGATAATATACATCGTAAGAATTCTGCTCGTCGTTTTTTATAACTATGCCGTCTTTTTCCACACGCTTGTCGCTAAATGCCCAACGGGATGCGGCAGAGGCGCTGTTATACGGCTCATTGGTTACCTTCATATTTTTCTCGGCAGTATCTACTATTGTATCTACTTCTTTTTCGCTTAAGTCGGGATAATTACCGTCGTAGTAGTCGTAAATGTATTGCCTTGCAGATTTTATAAAATCCTCAGCTGTCTTCGATTCGCTAATGTCGATTGCTTTTTGGTGTATGCTATTAGTTTCTATCTGGTCTGTAGTATTAATGGGTAAAGAGAAGAATAGATAATCAACCGTGCAATAGGTTTTCTTGTGCCCTTCAAAGTAATCTTCCATAGCTTCTTCACGTGTGTCAAGGGTCGAGGTAAAGTCTTTGTAATATTTACTTGTAAGCTTTTCTAATTTAGTGCAAGCAATAATATCTTCTAAGCTTACAGCATCACCAAAGGTATCAGTAATATATTTTTCGGTGCTTAATTTTTTCTCTTTGGCGTCGGCTGATATCTCTTTCTTTAAGTCATCAACCTCTTTTAGCTCTGCCTTGTTAAGCTTTTTGCCGTCGATTTTTGCCTGTTCAGAAATAATTAAGCATTGTGTAAGACGCTCTTTGGCAATGTCCATAAAATAATCGTACCAGTTGGTGTTTCTGCTAAAGCTACAAGGCTGTTCTGATAACGGTTTTGAAGTATCAAGACCAATTTCGTCTAAACTGTCGGCATATCTGTTAAGAAACGAGATATACTGAACGTTAAAATAATATGAAAGCATACCTGTAGTTATCTCAAAATTATCGGTGTATATGGCGCTTTTAGTACGGTCAACCTCTTTTGAGTCACAGCCCGCTATTGTTACGCAAGCTAATAGGCATATTAAAATAATGCTAATGATTTTTTTCATAATCTTCCTACGCTTCCTCATCCTCGCTACCGTCTGGTGCAAGCACCTGTGTAACGGATTTAAGATTGTTATCTTTAACCTTTATATTGTAGCTCTTTTTAAGCTCGGTTAAATAATCTGAATAGTCGTTTGATTTAAGAGCAGAGATAACGTCGGCTTTCCAAGCGGTAGAGCCGTCACCAACATAGAACATAACGTGGTAGCCGTAATCGGTAGAAATAACATCCGTATCTCCATATTCGCGCTTAGGGTTGAAAACCCAGTTGTTAAATTCTGTAACCATTTGGCCTTCTAATATGTTCTCATAAAGGCCACCGTTTGTTATAGAGCCACTGTCATCGGTGTAAAGCTCAGCAAGCTGGGCAAAGCTTTTTTCGTTCTTTTTGCCATTTCGCCATTCTAAAATAACCTTGTTGGCGGCATTTTCACAGTCCTCTTCAGAGTCGTATTGTTCGGCTGAAAAAAGAATGTGTCTAACGTTTTTGGTAGCGGCAGTATTTTTTGCGGCAGGTGTGGTTAGGTAAAATACATAATAACCTTTGCCTTCCTCGTCCTCTATAACCGCAGTATCACCCGCTTTGCGCTTTTGGTCGAAAAGCCATTCTCCGTTTTTGGTTGAAACGTCATACGGCTCGTTGGTAACGGTTGCATAGTCGGAAATAAAGGCTTCGGCTTGCTCTTTAATTTCCTTTGCTGTTGCGTTTGGTGTAGCATCTTTTAGAAGCTTTTCTGTGTATTCTGTAAGATTGTTTATAAATTCGGTGTGATTTTTAGAATTTGCAATACTTTTTGCTTTTTTCTCAGCTGTCGCTTTCATCTGGGATATTTCTGCATCGGTTTTACCTTTGGTATCTCCCGTTTCAATTAGAAAACAAATGTAGTCAGCCGAAAGGAATTCTGCTTTGTTATCGGCAAAGTAGCTATCAATTTTGCTTTCGGTGTAGGAAAGGGTGGAGAGGTACTTTTGCTGATAACGTGTGGCAAGTTGGGTTAACTCTAAACACTTTTTAATATCGTTGCTGTTAACCCATTTCCCGTATTTTTCATCTATATATTCTTCTAACTCAAGTCCCTCGTCTTCGGCAAGAGTAGAAAAACTATTCATAGAGCTTTCGATAAACCTTTTATCTCCGTCGGTAAGGGTAATTCCCTCGGCATCGGCGGCTTCGCAAAGAACTAAAATTTCGCTAAGTTGATTTTTAGCGGCATCGATAAAATAATCGTACCAGGTTTCGTAGTCCTCGTAGCTGCAAACCTGCTTCTTAAGGTCAGCGGTGGTGTCGAGCCCCAATTCTTCGGATGTTTCGCCGTAGTTTTGTGCGTATTGGTCAACAAGGGTTTGGAATAGATACTGAGTCATACAAATATTTGCTTTGTAGTTTTTAGTTGAAACAACCGATTTTTGCCTTGCAAACCAACCGTTTTGCGAAAGGCTCGAATAAAGAAGCGAGCTTGCTACTGTAAGTACGCCAAAAGCAATAATACCTGCCGCGATAAGCGCAGAGACAATTCTGTTTTTGCGCTGTTGCTTCTTTAGTATTGCTTCCTTTTCAGCCGTTAAATTTCTTTCAAATTCGGCAGAGTTTTGTGTTCGTTTACCTTTGCCCATAATTAACCTCCAGGAAAATGAGTATAATAATTAATAGTATACATAACATAATTTGCAATAACATAAATAAACTATTAAAATAATGATATCACAAACTTAATAATAATACAACTTTAAAAATAAAAAATAATGCTTTACTTTTTAAAAAAGGTGTGTTATAATACATCGTACCGTTTACTAAGCTATGGGAGTATGCCAAATTTTTGGAACACCTATTTCCTATTGCCTGGTTTTCGGATAATTTTAAAAGAGGTGAAAACAATGCAAACAAAAGAAACAAAAACTGCTATCATCACCGAGTACGCAAAGCACGAAGGTGATACAGGTTCTCCCGAGGTGCAAATCGCACTTCTCACCAACCGTATTAACGAGTTGACCGAGCACTTAAAGGTTCATAAAAACGACCATCACTCACGCCGCGGTCTTCTTAAAATGGTTGGTCACAGACGTAACCTTTTAGCATACTTGCAGAAGGTTGATATTGAAAGATATCGTGACATCATTAAAAAGCTCGGTATCCGTAAGTAATATCGCAAAAAGGGGCAGACTGGCATATTATACCGGTCTGCCTTGTTGCTGTTTTTTTGGAAAACGCGTCAAACTGAAAACGCGTTAAAAATAAATAAGGGTTTTCGTGTTTTAGCGGTAAATCGAGGGGCAAGGATAGGGCTTTGCTTTTGGATTTATTGCTAAATCGAAAGCCTCAAAATTAAAAGGAGGAACAAAAATGTTCGAAAATTACAAGGTTTATGAAACTACACTTGCAGGCCGTCCACTTAAAATCGAAACAGGTAAAATGGCACAGCTTGCAAACGCAGCCGTACTCGCTTCGTATGGCGATACCTCGGTGCTTTGTACCGTAACCGCATCAGCAAAACCACGTGAGGGTGTTGATTTCTTCCCTCTATCAGTTGATTATGAAGAAAAAATGTACTCTGTAGGTAAAATCCCCGGCTCATTCCAACGCCGCGAGGGTAGGGCTTCCGAAAAGGCTATACTTGCAGGTCGTTGTATCGACCGCCCAATTCGTCCGCTTTTCCCAAAAGATATGCGTAATGACTGTGCGGTTGTAGCAACTGTTATGTCGGTGGACCCCGACTGCTCACCTGAAATCGCAGCAGCTATCGGTGTATCCTGCGCTATTGCTATTTCAGATGTACCTTGGGCTGGTCCTATTTCAAGCGTTAACGTTGGTCTTGTAGAGGGCGAACTCGTTATCAACCCAACCTTAGAGCAACGCGAGAAAACCGAGCTTAACCTTACCGTTTCCTCTACTGCAGACTTGGTGGCTATGATTGAAGCTGGCGCTAACGAGGTTTCAGACGAGGTAATGTTCGATGCTATAATGCTTGGTCACGAGGCTAATAAAAAGGTTGTAGAGTTCATTAACGGCATCGTTGCCCAAATCGGCAAACCTAAGTTCGAGTTCGAGTCTAACGACCCAGACCCAGTTATATTTAAAGAAATCGAAGATATGGTTTATAGCGACGTTCAAAAGGCGCTTGATACCGATGATAAACTTGTTCGCGATGCTGCGCTTCTTCCCATCTATGCTGCCGTTCACGAGAAATACGACGAGCAGTTCGAGGGTCAAGAGGGCAAGCTCGACGAGATTATGTACCTTGTTCAAAAGCACGTTGTTCGCAACTGGCTTAAAAACGATAAAAAGCGTGTTGACGGTCGCGGCATCGACGAAATCCGTCCTCTAAACGCACAGGTAGACCTTTTACCTCGTGTTCACGGCTCGGGTCTTTTCACCCGTGGTCAAACACAGGTGCTCTCAATCGCTACCTTGGCTTCTGTTAGCGAAGCACAACGTCTTGACGGTCTTGACGAAGAAACCGAAAAGCGTTATATCCATCACTACAACTTCCCATCCTACTCGGTTGGCGAAACAAAGCCAAGCCGTGGCCCAGGCAGACGCGAAATTGGTCACGGTGCATTGGCAGAACGTGCGCTTTTACCTGTAATTCCTTCTGTTGAGGACTTCCCTTATGCAATTCGTGTTGTGTCTGAAGTTCTTTCTTCCAACGGTTCTACTTCACAGGGCTCTGTTTGTGGCTCTACTTTAGCACTTATGGCAGCAGGCGTTCCACTTAAAGCACCCGTTGCAGGTATCTCTTGTGGCCTTATCACAGGTGATGAGGGCGTTTATGGTGACTTCATGACTATGGTTGATATTCAGGGTCTTGAAGACTTCTATGGCGATATGGATTTTAAGGTTGCAGGTACTAAAAACGGTATCACTGCAATTCAAATGGACCTTAAGGTTCACGGTTTAACCCCTGCAATTATCAAAGAGGCTTTGGCTAAAACACACAAGGCTCGCCTTTATATTCTCGATGAGGTTATGCTTAAATGTATTGCTGAGCCAAGAACCGAGCTTTCACCCTATGCACCAAAAATGCTTACAACCGTTATCGACCCACAGAAAATTGGTGACGTTATTGGTAAGCAGGGTAAAATTATTCAGTCTATTCAAGAGCAGTGCGAGTGCACGATTAACATCGAGGACGACGGTCACGTATTCATTTCCGGTCTTGATGTTGAAAAGGCAAAGCAGGCTTTAGCTATTGTAGATACTATTGCAAAGGGCCCCGAAATAGGCGCTATTTACAATGGTAAAGTAACAAGGCTTATGACCTTTGGCGCATTCGTTGAAATAGTACCCGGTGTAGAGGGTCTTGTTCACGTAAGCAAACTTGACGTAAAACGCGTTGAAAAGGTTGAAGATTGTGTTACCGTTGGTGACAGCGTAATGGTTAAGGTTGAGGAAATCGATGACCAGGGTAGACTTAACCTTTCTCGCCGTGCAGCACTTGTTGAAATCAAGGGCTTAACCGTTGAGGACGATGCTAACGAGGATACAGGTCGCGAGCGTAACCGTCGTGGCTTCCGCAATAAAAGATAATAAAGATTGGCAAAGGCACTCGGTTGAAAAGCAATCGGGTGCTTTTAATTTTTTGTTGATAATGGCGCTAAGCTGTGTTAAAATTTAAGGGTAATATAAAGCAAGGTGATTAGTTTGATTAGCTCAAAAACAATAAAAGCAACTGCGCGCACTAATCTGCGCGGTAAATGGACACAGGCGTTGGCGGTAACAATCATATTGCTTGCCGCTGTGTTTATCTCCATTCTTTTATGCGAGCTTTTTTTAGGTGTGTTTAAAGCTGTTATCTTTAATCAAAGCGGTGCATATACGTGGATTGGTTCTATTGTTGCTCTGGTTGTTTCAATATGCAGCTTTGTACTTTCGCTGCCGGTAATTCAAGGGGCGGTGCGCTGGTTCTGGGCGCTAATCATAGGCTCCGAACTGCCCTTATCAGAATTGTTTTATTATTATTCGTCATTTGGGTTGCTTAGTAAAACCCTGTTGCTTTATGTTCGTGTAATAGTTAGGTATATTGCAACTGCAGTGATCTGCTTTACTCCCTCGGTTGCCGTTTGGCTTTTTGGGGAAAAAGTCATACAAAAGTTTTCGGAATATACTAACGCTATTCCTCTTGGCAGCATAAAGCCAATTGCTTTATTTATAGCTTTAATCGGGTTAGTTTTCTTTTTAAAAATTGCATTTAAAACGTCGCTTAGTATGGTGCTTATTGTGGTCGACGAGCAACTCGATTATGTTGATGCTATCGTGCTATCTAAAAAGATTTGTGCAAAAAACCGTTTTTCTACAGTAGGTATAATTTTTTCGTATTTAGGGTGGCTGTTAGTTTCATTACTTGGTATTACTATGCTTTATACCATACCGTTTGTTTTGTGTTCGTATGTGGTATCTGCCCGTTTTGCAATAACAAATTATCGAATAAAAATGAGATTAACGGATGAGGAAATCACCAAAAATCCATAAAAAATAAAAATATTAAAATTTTTTAAAAAAGGTATTGACAAAGCAAAAACTCTGTGGTAATATATTACTCGTTCCGCAAGGAATATATAGTTGGTGTTGATTGCGGTGAGGGTCCACCTGTTCCCATCCCGAACACAGCAGTTAAGCTCACCAGTGCCGAAAATACTTGGGTGGCGACGCCCTGGGAAGATAGGGAGATGCCAACACTTTACCGACCGCTTTAAGCGGTCGGGTTTCTTTTTGTACAAATTAATTATACACCAAATTACACACCTTTAGCAAACGAGCGCTTTTGTAAAAAATAAACTGTATTCCTAAACAAAAATTACCAACCATAAATTTATGCGATATCTATGAAATTATGCTTGTATTTTTTTAATATGTATAGTATAATACTAATATATGTGTCGAAATATATTTTTTTAGCAGCTCATGCGTAAAGCAAACAAAAGAAAGGATGTTTTTTGTGACAGAATATTCTATTTTGGATATTTTAAAAATCGTGTCAAAACGGTTTTGGCTTGTAGCAATTGTAGGTATACTTTGTGCAACTATTGCTTTTATGTACTGTGTAATGATTGCTACACCTACATACGAAGCGCGCTCCTCAGTTTTAGGTAGTAACGGTAATGTTGCTGCAGATATGGAACTAACCATTAATTCAGGCATAACGGATGCATCTATTAAATCCTCCGACCTTGCAGCTTCCTTAACACTTACAGAAACATACGTTCAAATGTTAACAAAAATGCCTACCGAAAGCACAGAGTTCGTTAAGCGCATTACAGAAGCAGGCTTGATTAAACAGTTTAACGATGCTGCAATTAGTATTGCTAAAAGAGAAGATACACTTATAATTGACATAACCGTTGTATCAACAGACCGCGACGTTTCAAAACAAATTGCTAATATTTATGCAGAGTGTGCAGAAGATTTTATATCGGGCTACAACATTGGTATGATTAAGTCACTTTCAAAGGCACGTTCTGCCCAACAAGTAAGTCCTCATACGACAATTACAACCGTTTTAGCATTTATGTTTGGTATTATTATCACAGCACTGATAGTTATATACTTTGCAATAAGCGACCGAACAATTAACGGTGAGGAAGACCTAAAGACACATTACGAGGTTGCTCTTTTAGGTAGCGTTCCGGATTTCCAAGCAACAGCAAAGGGGGTAAAAGAACATGGCTAAAAAGAAGGATTATTTAAATTTAGCTTCTAATGAATCAGACCTTAACCTTGAAAACGATGGCGAGGTTAAACAGCATGTTCCTTTTGCTATTGTCGAGTCGTATAAAACAATTCGTACTAACCTTATGTTCCTTCTTCCGCAAAAAAACTGCAAACGTGTTATTATCTCCTCTGCATCTATTGGCGAGGGTAAATCTACAACTGCAGTTAATATGTCAATAGCATTTGCACAAACAGGCAGCAAGGTGTTGCTTATCGATGCCGATATGCGCCGCCCATCTGTTTACAAAAAAATGAAGCTTGCTAATAAGATTGGTCTTTCGTCTGTACTTGCGGGCTTTAGCGAAGTTGAAGAGGCTATATCTAAGGTTAATCCGTATTTCGATATTATGACCTCCGGACCAATCCCACCCAACCCGCTTGAAATGCTCGGTAACGAAAAAATGGGTGAGGTATTGGATAAACTTTCAGAATCCTATGACTATATCTTTATAGATATGCCACCTATAAACATTGTTTCTGATGCGTTGGTATTAGCATTAAAAACCGATGGTATAGTTTTTGTGGTGCAGGACCTTATTACTACACACGAAGAATTCCAAAAAGCGCTTAGCAGTATAGAGTTTGCTAATGTTAAGCTTTTGGGAGTTGTACTTAACGGCTCTACAAGAAGCAAACGCTCTAAGTATAGATACCGTTATTTAACAGGTGGCAGATACACCTACTCCTACTATCAGACAAACTACTCGCGTCAGTATTACAAATAAGGTGTAGCCTATGTATACTGACATCCACTCCCATATAATACCGGAAGTTGATGACGGGGCGTGCAACATGGAAGAGTCGCTACAGCTGCTTGAATCTATGGCAGCCCAAGGCATCACCTCCTTAATTGCAACGCCCCATTTTTATGCAGAAGATAATCATCTTACCCCATTTCAGCATAATGCCGCAATGCAAAAGTCACTTAACAAGCTGAAAGCCGAGATTAGCGGTATGGATTTTCCGCATATTAAATTAGGCCACGAGGTGCATTATTTTCACGGTATTTCAACCTGCGAGGAAATAACTTCTTTATGTTTTAGTGGTAGCAAATACTTTTTGTTAGAGCTACCCTATATGCATATAGGTAGTGGTGTTGCAAACGAAATAGTTGATTTCTCACTTAATTTCGGTGTAAAGCCAATACTCGCACATATCGAGCGCTATGCCCGGCACGACGCATTCGACGACTTGCTGGATATAATAAAAGAAGGCTTTGCAGAAGCACAAGTTAATTGCGATTCAATTATTGATAAAAGGCTTCGCAGACTTAGTTTCGACCTAATAAAATCGGGATATATTTCATACCTTGCTACCGATACCCACAGTATTACAACCCGTCCACCGCGCTTTAGCGAGGCTATCGAAATTATTTCAAAAAAAATAGGCAGTAGCGAGGCAAATAAACTTTGTAGCAATGCTAACCGCCTATTCCAAGAAATTGAGGATTAATATGTTTAAAAAATCAGCGTTAAAACAATCCACACTGTTGCTTATTGATTTAACCGTAATGCTTGCTATACAGTTGCTTAGCGTTGTGCTCATAGGCGACAAAACGGGTAGCGAGCTGTTTACTCTTTATAATGTAGGGCACGTGGTTGCCTTTGCGCTTGTCAACCTTATTGGTATGGCTGCATTTCGTGTATATACGGTTATTTGGAGATATGCACATTTTATGGATTTGCTTAATTGTGGGCTTGGCATTTTATGTGGCTCTATTGTTTTCTGCTTTTACTCAATTATTACCAACTGTCGCGAACCGTTTGGTTTCGAGTTTAGCATAATAGGTATGTCCTTTTCGGCGGTTGTTATTGTTGGTATAAGGCTTGCCTACCGCGTACTTTATGAAGCGTTGCATAAAATCAATACCAAATCTAACAACAAAAACCGAACACTTATTATTGGCGCAGGCGTTTGCGGTAGAATGGCTCTTAACGAAATGATTGAGACCAACACTCCGTATATCCCCGTTTGTATGGTAGACGATAATCCAAGTAAGATTGGCAGAACTATAGAGGGTATAAAGATTTACGGACCTATTCCGCTTGTGCCCGAGCTTTGCCGTAAGTTTAATATAAAAACAATTTTATTTGCAATACCTTCTTGCGAAACGGCTGTTCGCAATAACATTCTTAAAATGTGTGGCGAAACCGAGTGCGAGGTAAAAATTGTTCCTAATATAACCGACTTGGTGCAGGAAACAAGTATTCTTCATCAGGCAAAGGATATTAAAATTGAAGACCTTTTAGGGCGCGATGTGGTTAATTTTGATAACCAAGAGGTTGCAGATTTTGTAAGAGATGAGGTTTGTATGGTAACTGGCGGTGGCGGTTCAATCGGTTCAGAACTTTGCCGCCAAATAGCTATGTATAACCCTAAAAAAATAGTTATCGTAGATATTTACGAGAACAATGCATACGAAATTCAGCAAGAGCTTCTGCGCAATAGCTTTAAGGATTTGGCTATAGAGATAGCCTCTGTACGAGATTTTAATAAAATGGACAGGCTTTTTCTAAAGCATACACCAACCGTTGTTTTCCATGCGGCTGCACATAAACACGTGCCTTTAATGGAGGATAATCCTGAAGAAGCGGTAAAAAATAATTGCATAGGTACACTTAATGTTGCTATGCTTAGTGATAGATATAAGGTTAAAAAAATGGTGCTTATATCTACCGACAAGGCGGTTAATCCCACAAATGTTATGGGTGCCTCAAAGCGTTGCTGTGAAATGATAATGCAGTATATGGCGCAGCAGTCTGACACAACAAAGTTTACTGCAGTAAGGTTTGGAAATGTTCTTGGCTCTAACGGTTCGGTTATTCCGCTATTCAGAAAACAAATAGAAAATGGTGGTCCCGTAACCGTTACCCACCCGGATATCATACGCTATTTTATGACTATACCCGAAGCGGTGTCTTTAGTGCTTGAAGCGGGTATGATGGCAAAGGGTGGCGATATATTCGTACTTGATATGGGTTCACCCGTTAAAATTACAACCCTTGCAGAAAATCTTATTAGGGTATATGGTTACGAGCCGTATACAGAGATGCCAATAAAATTTACAGGACTTAGACCCGGCGAAAAGCTTTTTGAAGAATTGCTTATGAGCGAGGAGGGGCTAAAGTCCACAGCATCTAAAAAGATATTCATAGGAAAGCAAATTAAAATTGACCTTGATAGCTTTATTACAGGGCTATCAGAATTAAAAGAAGCTGCTATGACGAACAATGGTGGAGAGGTGGTTAAAAAGCTTGCAGAGCTTGTGCCTACCTTTAACCACAACCAAAGTAATAAGACTTAATTTAGAAAAATGGAGGAAAACAAAATGATTACAAAAGATATGTGTATTGGTGATGTTTTAGATATGGAGCCAGGCACTGCTCAGTTCTTTCTTGAAATGGGTATGCATTGTCTCGGTTGCCCCTCGGCACGTGGCGAAACTATCGAGGAAGCTTGCGCTGTTCACGGAACAGACTGCGACCAGCTTGTTGAAAACATTAACAACTTTTTAGCTAAAAACTAATGCAAGAATTAAAACCCCGTTTGAAAACGGTATATCAGTCGGTGCCTATAAACTCCGTCGTGGCGGATATTGGCACCGACCACGCATTTTTACCCATAGCATTAATACTCGGGCGTAGGGCAAAAAAGGTTATAGCTTGCGATATAAGCGAAGGACCTTTGTCTGTTGCGCAAAAAAATGTAAATGCTGTAGGGGTAGATAATATAGAATTGCGCCTTTCGGACGGATTACAGCAAATAGAAAAGGGCGAGGTAGATGTAGTAACCATCGCCGGTATGGGCGGAGATATAATAAGCAAAATTATACTTTCTGCGCCTTGGCTTAAAACCCATAAAACGCTGCTTGTATTACAAGCTATGTCGTCTGCTGATGTTTTGCGTACTACCCTTAACGGAGAGGGCTACGAAATATTAACCGAAAAGGGTGTTATTGATAGTGGCAGGGTTTACTCTGTTATCACCGCAAGATTCACAGGAAACACCCAGATTTTAAGTGCCGCAAAAAAATATATTGGCGAGCTTGCAAATGATACAAGTGACGCCGCAACCGAGTACATAAAACTTCAGTTTAACAGAATAAATGAGTGTGCTATAAGTCTAAAAAACGTTAAGCACAAACAAGCGCTGTATAACGAAATGAGTATAGCAAGAAAAGAAATCCAAAAAATATTAGAAAAAAGGGGCTGATACCTTGGCACTCGACGGTGGTTTTTTACACAATTTAATAGCCGAATTAAATGAAACTACCGCGGATACAAGGGTGGATAAGGTGCATCAACCAAGTCGAGACGAGGTGGTGCTTCAGCTTCGTTCACCAAGGCTTTCAGGTAAGCTGTTACTCTCTGCAAGACAAGGCTCTGCAAGGGTCGGTTTTGTGGAAAAGGCGCCCGAAAACCCAAAGGTAGCGCCAATGTTTTGTATGCTGCTTAGAAAGTATTTGGGTGGCGCAAAACTTGTTTCGGTAACACAACCCGATTTTGAGAGGGTCGCAATATTTAAATTCCAAGCGCGTAGCGAAATGGGAGATATTATAAACCCAAGCCTCGCAGTAGAATTAATAAGCGCAAGTCCTAATATAATTTTTATAGATACAAACGGTTATATTGTAGATTCTGTGCGCCGTTCGGATATTGAAAAAAACACAAGAATTATAGCACCAGGTGCTAAATACACGCTACCACCTAAGCAACAAAAACTTAGTCCGTTTAGTAATTTCGCAGAAATCAGTGCTGCTATATCTTCTTTGGGCAACCGAAAAATATCAGAAGCAGTAATGGCTACACTCGATGGCGTTTCACCGCTTATATCACGCGAGTTATGTTTGCAGTGTTGTGGCGACAGCGATATGCCTGTCTCGGCGGTTACAACAAAGCAGATTCGTTGGATGGTAGAAAAATTGCAACAAGCATTAGAAAACGGCAAGCCGTATATGGTGCTAAATTCTAATGGTGAGGGTCACGAGTATTCGTATATGCCCTTGCTACAGTACGGTAACGGCTATAAATCGGTGGCCGAAAGTAGCTTCTCAAACCTGCTTGATAATTTTTATAAGGCTCGTGATATCGAAGAGCGTATTCGTAGAAATTCACAGGATTTACTAAAGCTTTTAAGCAATTTGTCATCAAGAATATCCCGTAAAATTGCTGCCCAAAAAAGTGACCTTAAAAGGTGCGAGAATAAAGATAAGTGCCGTATTTATGGCGAGCTTTTAAAGGCAAATATATATAGAATTAATAAGGGCGACGAATCAGTACGCGTTGTAAACTATTACAGTGAGAGCGGTGAGGAGATAGATATCCCATTAAACTCAGCCTTAAGCCCTGCTGATAATGCCCAAAAATACTTTAAAGACTACAAAAAGCTATGTGTTGCCGAACGCACCTTAGCGTCACTTATTGAAAAAAGCGAATTAGAACTACAGTATATCGACTCTGTTTTTGATGCTCTTTCCCGTGCTGAAAGTTTGCAGGATATCTCAATCATACGCGAGGAGTTAAGTCAGGGTGGATATATACGCCGTAGTGGTAATAAGGTAGCAAAGCCTAAAGAAACCGCACCGCTTGAGTATATAACCGACGATGGCTTTATAGTGCTATCCGGCAAAAACAATTTACAAAATGATAAGCTTACTACCAAAATAGCGGATAAGCGCGATTTGTGGTTTCATACTAAAAATATTCACGGCTCGCACGTTATACTAAAGCTTAATGGCAAAGAAGCCACCGAGCAAAGCATTATCCAAGCGGCGAGTATCGCGGCATATAATTCTAAGGCTAAAAACAGTAGCGGAGTGCCTGTAGATTATACCGAGGTTAAGAATGTTAAAAAGCCCTCGGGTGCAAAGCCAGGTATGGTTATTTACACAACAAATAATACCGTGTACGTAACCCCAAATCCCGACGAGGTAAATCAACTAAAAAGGGGAGGCGACGTATGAAAATAGGTGTATCATCTGCAAGCCTTTATCCCAATCCTATTGAGGATACCTTGCGTACGGTGGGTGAGCTTGGTATAAAAAATACCGAGGTGTTTTTAAATACCTTTAGCGAACTAAAGTCTGATTTTGTGGCAGAACTTCGCAAAATAAAGGATAGCTATGGACTTAATATTTTAGCACTTCACCCTTTTAGTTCAAGCTTCGAGCCATATCTGCTTTCGCGAGATTATCCGCGTAGATACAAAGACGGAATAGAGCTTTATACAAGATATTTTTCTGTTGCGGCAGAGCTTGGCGCAAAGGTATTTGTTCTGCACGGCGATAGGCCAAAGGGTAATAAGCCGTATATCCCCGAATATTGCGAACATTTTTTGCGTCTTTCACGCATCGCAGCTAAAGAAGGTGTGCTCTTAACCCAAGAGAATGTCAACGGCTACGTTGCTGCCGACCCCGAGTTTATACGCGGAATGGTGTCAGAGCTTGGCAACAATGCTATGTTTACGTTCGACGTTAAGCAGACTGTACGCGCAGGTGTCGGCACGTGGGAGGTTTATGATGCAATGCGTGGACATATAGCGCATATACATCTTAGTGACCATAACGCTAATAACGACTGCTTGCTTCCCGGAAACGGAGAGTTTAATTTTGATAAGCTATTCAGAATTGCTATTGCCGACGGCTACGAAGGGGCAGCGTTAATTGAAGTTTACTCAAACGCCTACACTTTACCAAAACAGCTTTTAAACTCGTACAATATATTATTAGAGAAATACAAAGCGTTGATTTAATGTTAGTTTTGTTAAAATGCTTTTTTGCATTAAGCATTGTATAACAAGAAAAATTGTAACTGATTATCATTAAAAACCGCCCGATATGCGATAGCATACCGGGCGGTTTAGTTGTAAATTTTATTTCTCAGTAGTATGTTCTTTATTGTAATACACCTTTAATAAAAGTTCGAAAAGCTTGTCGGTATCCGGTGTAAATTCAGCATTTGTTTCACCAGCTGTAACGGTGCCGTCGACATTCAAAAATTCGATATCTACATTACTGCGGTTGCCCATAACCACCGAGGTTAAAAAGGTTATTTTAGAGATATTGAGGTTATTAAAATTGTATCCGTTGCAGAGCTTATAAAGTGAAATAGGAAAGGTGATATCTTGTTTTGTTTTTGTTACAGCCGCCTTCGCAAAGGCTTGTAGGTATTGCTTTTGGCGTTGCATACGGGTAATGTTAGAATCAAGCACTTTTATATTGCGGTAGCGCACAAAACCCAATGCAGTTTTTTCATCATATAGATGCATAGGAACACCTTTTTGAAAGCTTATACCATAGTAATTAAAGTTATCTGGGGGTGTAACAGTAACTCCGCCAACCGCGGTATTAAGTAGACCTACTGCATTAAAATCAATGGCAATATAAGAATTTATAGGTATGCCGTAAAATATATTAGAAACAGATTTTAGCATATTATTGCACGAAACCTCTGCGCCGTCGCCGTTAGCGTATGCTAAGCAGAGCTGTTGCTTTTTCTTACCCGAAAAAGAGCCGCCGTCAGAATATACACTTACATCCACCATTGTGTCGCGGTTTATTCCAATTACACTTATTTTGCCCGACTTAGTGTCAACTGCCATCAAGAAATTAGCATCTGCTTGGCCGTTTCCTCCGTACGATTGCGATTCTTGTAGTTCGTTTTTGTCTATGCCCATACACAGTATAGAGGTCATGTTCTCGTTTAAGGTATAGTTTTCACCCTTGTAGATAAGGGTTTTACCATCGTTAATAGAGGTAATTTCTTCTGTAGTTTCGGGTGCGGTTATTTGTGCATTTTCATTTATAACCATTTGGTTTTTACCTATGGCAGACATAATTAGAAAAGCCGAAATAGCTGCAATTATCAAACCGATAATTGAGAACAAAATAATTATCATTGTTTTTTGCGCTTTGGTCATTTTGCTTTTGTGATGATGGTGACGGTGATGATGCCCGTCGTTTTCGAAGCCGATATAGTTTAAATTTTCGTCAATATTATCTGGCATATTATTGTGTTTTGGTATCATCAATCAAAACTCCTTGCACTAAATATCTGTAATTTTTTTCATTTCCAATGCAGGTGCTAAGCGTAATTATTTTATCACTTGTAGTGATTTCTACTTCACGTGTGTTTACCAGTAGCGATTTAGGGTTTTTAATTTCTTTTATATAGTCTGCAAAAACCTGTAGGTCACTAAAGTTGTACGAGTTAAGAATGTGCCTGTCGTCCCACTTATAAGCGGCAAAAATTCTGTATTTAAGTATATGGCCGGGGGTGTATATATAAATAAACTCGTTTTTATCGAAAAACTTTTTATCCCTGAAATTATGCAGTGTTCTGAACATCGAGCCGTCGAGCATATCGTGCCCGTAAATAACTGTATTCGGGTCACTAAAATCGGTGGCATTATGCTTTTCGGTATATATAGCGCCGTTTATATCGTGCTTCTTTTCTATATTATGGTTAAGGTAAAAGCTATCGTCTTCTTCGTAACTTTGAACTATAGGGTAGTCTACATTGGTGTTGTCGATTTTAATCCACCCGTGTATGTCCTCGTTGCTTTTTTTAAGCGAGTCAAAATTAATAGGATTCGGCGGCAGGGAAGAGGAGCTAATGGTTATGGGATTATAAGCTTGAGAACGGGTTTCTTCTGTATTTCTCTTGGATAAAAGGCTTGTGCTAAAATAGATTAAAAGGAGCATACAGACGATTGTAAGTGCTATTAAACAAAGCTTGAATGCAACTTTGCATTTTTGTTTATTCATTGCAAAAACTCCTTTTTAAAAAATAAACCGCAAACAAGGGGACGCCTTATTTGCGGTATTGCTTTTGATATAGATTTATTTAGCAAGCTTGCCAAAAACTGCTGTCGCTAAAAGCGAAGTTAATAACATACCGCCCAAAATAAACAATAAATTGTCGTTAGTAGGTGGTGAGGTTTCGGAATCGTTTTTACCACCCTGTGGCTTTTTATCAGGGTCTTTTACAGAATCCTTGTGATTTTCAACAATCTGTTTTATAACAATGTCTCCCAAAGGTTTAATAACAAGTGTTGGACTTGTAAGCGAACCTGAAATAATTTCATATTCACCTTCAATTGACCAGCGTAAGAATATATACTTATTATTATTGTCTTTAGTTTTGGCAGTTAAAGTAATAGTATCGCCGTGTTGAATATAGTCGTATACAATATTTTCATCTATATCGATGCCGTAGTCGATAGTAACCTTGTAGGTTTTTTTGCCTTCGGGACTGATTTCAGCAAAAACGGACGTGCCTGCAACCGAAAATATCATAATGGCAGCTATGAGGACAGAAATAAACTTTTTCATTAAAATTCCTCCAAACAAAATATGTATCCAATTAAACAAATTATAGCATATAAAAAAATAAAAGTAAAGCCTTTTTTAGAAAACCTTAAAAGCAAAAGATAGAGTATGAAAAATTGTTAAAATTTTATCAAAATCTCTTTAAAAGGTATTGCGAAACTCGTAGAAATATGTTATAAATATAGAAGGTATTAATTTATATACTTATATAATTATAATTATATTTTTAAGGAGGAGCATTTTAATGCGAAAGAAAATCAGTACGCTTCCCTTCAAGGGCACTGAAGAACAGAAAAAGCAGTTAGATGCTATAATCGCTGAAAGCCGTCACGACAAAAGTCTTTTAATGTCGGTTATGCAGCAAGCACAAGGCATCTACGGTTATCTGCCTAAAGAAGTTCAGGTTATGATAGCCGAGGGTATGGATGTACCGCTTGAAAAGGTTTACGGTGTTGCAAGTTTCTATGCACAGTTTTCGCTTTGTCCAAAAGGCAAATACGAAATCTCGGTTTGTCTTGGTACAGCCTGCTACGTTAAAGGCGCTGGCGATATTTTCGATAAGCTCAGCGAGAGACTTGGCATTGCTGCAGACGAGTGCACACCCGATGGTAAGTTCTCTCTTACCGCTTGCCGTTGCATTGGCGCTTGTGGTTTGGCACCTGTATTAACAGTCAACGAAGAGGTTTACGGTAGAATTACTGCAGACGATGTTGACAGCATTCTCGAAAAATATAAGGATTAATAAAAATTACTTATTAAAGGGAAATTTGTATGAAAATAAGCACTATGAAAGAGCTGCTCGGCGCAAACGTCGTATGCTGCGAAGAGAGTGTGGGTAAACACGTATACTCGGCTTGCGGCAGTGATATGATGAGTGATGTGCTTGCCTTTGTTAAAGACCAAGCAGTGCTTCTTACAGGTCTTGTAAATGCGCAGGTTATCCGCACCGCCGAAATGATGGATATGGTTTGTATCGTTTTCGTGCGTTCTAAACTGCCAACGCAGGAAATGATTGATTTAGCTCGCGAAAGCGGTATAGTCCTTTTAACTACCGATAAGCGTATGTACGATGCCTGCGGTATACTTTATACCAACGGTCTTGTCGGTAATAAGGTAAAGCAATGAGTGAAGGAATAACCTTCCATTTTGATGTTGACGGAGACGATTTTACCTCTGCCGGACACGCTTCGGTACAGGTTAAAAAAAGCCTAAGGCAGTTAGGGCTTCCTCCTGAGATTATAAGGCGAGTTTCAATAGCTATGTACGAGGGCGAAATTAATATGGTAATCCACGCAGGCGGTGGCACAGCCGATATCACAGTTAGCGAAAAAGATATCGAAATTGTGCTTGCCGATACAGGTCCCGGTATTAAAAATATCGAAGAGGCTATGCAAGAAGGATTCTCCACCGCGCCCGATAACATACGTACATTAGGCTTTGGTGCAGGTATGGGCCTTCCAAATATGAAAAGGTATACAGACTATATGCATATCGAGTCAGAGGTAGGCCGCGGCACCACCATTACCATGAAAGTAAATATCGGGTAATAAACTATGAATAGTTACGAACATTCAGTATATCTCGACCCGTCAAAATGTAATGGCTGTACAACCTGCTTGCGTCATTGCCCATCAGAAGCAATACGCATTAAGGATAATCATGCCGTAATTAATGGTGAGCGTTGCATAGACTGTGGCGAGTGTATAAGGTTTTGCACAGGTAAAGCTAAAAAGGCGGCATTTAGTAAGCTTGAAGCTATGGATAAATTTAAGTGGAAAATTGCACTGCCTGCCCCAACCCTTTACGGACAGTTCGAAAATCTCGACGATGTTGATTATGTTTTAAGCGGGCTTAAAAAAATTGGTTTTGATGATGTGTTCGAGGTTTCAGCAGCGGCAGAGCTTGTTTCTGCATATACCCGCATGTATCTAAAAACCGAGGGTGTAAAGAAACCTGTAATCAGCTCGGCATGTCCTGTAGTGGTAAGGCTTATAGGTCTTAGGTTCCCATCTCTTAATGACCATATTATGCCGATGCTACCGCCTATGGAAATCGCGGCTAAACTTGCGCGCGAGCGCGCCTTAAAAGAACACCCCGAGCTTTCCCCCGAGGAGATAGGCACCTGTTTTATTTCGCCTTGTCCTGCAAAGGTAAGCTATGTTAAAAATGGCTTTGGTGATTATAAAAGTCAGGTTGATGTGGTAGTTTCAATTTCGGATATTTATTTTAAGCTTATTGATGAAATGAAGCCCGAGGAAAGCGTCGAGTCGCTTTCAAACTCAGGTATGATTGGCATTAACTGGGCAACAAGCGGTGGCGAGGCAACCTCTTTGCTTAACGAGGATTACTTGGCAGCAGACGGAATAGATAACGTAAACCGCGTGTTAGACCAAATAGAGAACGGCAATATTCCAAAATTAGAGTTTATCGAGCTTAACGCTTGCACAGGCGGTTGCGTTGGCGGAGTTATGGCAATGCAAAATCCATACATAGCTAAAGCACGACTTAAAAGCTTAAGACGGTATTTACCTGTCTCGCGTAATTTTGTATCAAGTGATGATGCATATATTCCAGACGATTACTTTTTTAATACATTTCCCGAATATAAACCTATTTCGCGTCTTGGCAATAGCATTGCGGAATCGATGCGTATGATGGCAGATATTCAAAAGTTAAAAGAAACCCTGCCTGGTATCGATTGTGGTTCGTGCGGTGCGCCAACCTGTCGTGCCTTCGCGCAAGACGTAGTACAGGGTAACGCTTCGCTTAGTGATTGCGTAATTAGGTTTAGAAACGAACTTAAAGATTATCTCAGCCGAAAGGATGAGCAGAATGACGGTTAGCGAGTTAGGACATATAGATGGATTTTCTATTATATGCTTGCCCGACGGTGAACGCGAAATAAAGGGCGTTTATATAGGCGACCTACTTAGTTGGGTTATGGGCAGAGCAGGGGAAGATAACGCATGGATAACTATTATGTCCAATATAAACACCGTTGCGGTTGCTACCCTTGCTGATACGGCATGCATTATTCTTGCCGAGGGTGTAACACTCGATAGCGAGGTTTTAGGGGCAGCCGAGGCTAAGGGTGTAAACGTGCTAACAAGCTCATTTACAGCTTACGATATAGCAGTAAAACTGCATGGTATAATTTAAATGAATAGGTATTATTACGACTTTCATTTGCATTCTTGTTTATCGCCTTGTGCCGATGATGATAACACACCGGCAAATATTGCGGGAATGGGTACATTGTCGGGGCTTAACATAATGGCACTTACCGACCATAATACCTGTAAAAACTGTCCTGCGTTTTTTGCGGCGGCTAAACGTAACGGAATAATAGCTATTGCGGGAATGGAGCTTACCACCTCGGAGGATATACATATTATATTTCTCTTTGAACAGCTCGAAAACGCAATGGAGTTCGACCGCGAAATTGAAAAGCACCGTATACTTGTTAAAAACCGAGTTGACGTTTATGGCGAACAGATTATTATGGACGAGAACGACAAACCCGTTGGGGTAGAGGAGTATTTGCTTACCCCTGCAACCACCGTTTCGGTTGACGATTGTCCGTCACTTGCTAAAAGCTTTGGTGGTATTTGCTATCCCGCACATATTGATAGGCAAGCAAACGGAATTATCGCAACCTTAGGTACGTTCCCTGATATTAAGGGCTTTAATTGTGTAGAGTTTCACGATATGTCAAAGGCTAAAGAGTATTTTGAAAAATATAGTCTTGGCAACCGATTAGCATTAGTTGGTTCGGATGCACACTATCTTTGGGATATCAGAGATAAGGAATGCTTTTTTGAAATCAAGGACGAGCCATACAGCAGTAATTTGGTAAGGCACAATCTGTTTAAAATGTTAGGAGAAAAGGAATGAAAGAGCTATCCCTAAATATTCTTGACATTGCCGAAAATTCGGTTAAGGCAGAGGCGACCCTTACCGAAATTGCCATAGCGGAAACCGAAGATATGCTTACTCTTACATTCACCGATAACGGCTATGGTATGAGTGAGGAAACGGTTAAAAGTGTAATAAATCCCTTTTACACAACAAGAACTACAAGAAGTGTAGGTTTGGGCATCCCTCTTTTAAAGCTCGGGGCCGAGCAGACGGGAGGCACTTTAAGCATTAGTTCAAAACAAAAAAGTGAACACCCCAAAAACCACGGAACTGTAGTTAAAGCAAGTTTTAATAAAAATCATTTAGACTATACACCTTTAGGTGATGTAACTCAGTCAGTATTAACGCTGATACAAGGGCATCCCGAAACAGACTTTTTGTTCACGCACACCTATCTTGATCGCGAGGTTCGGCTTGATACCCGCGAACTAAGGGCTCAGTTAGAGGATGTGCCGCTGAATACCTACGAGGTTATTAAATGGGTCGAAGAGTATATGTACGAACAATACCGAGACCTTTACAATAAGTAAATTAATGAAAGGAAAGATATATATGAAGTCATTAGCAGAGTTACAGGCAATCAAAGACAGAATGAAAGAAAAGGTTGCACTTCGCGAGGGCTCGGGCGAAATTCGTGTTGTTGTTGGTATGGCAACCTGCGGTATTTCGGCAGGCGCTCGTCCCGTATTAGCAGCTTTCGTTGAGGGTGTTAATAAAGAGGGACTCTCGGGTAGTGTTACAGTTTCTCAAACTGGTTGTGTAGGTCTTTGTCAGTACGAGCCTATCGTAGAGGTTTACGAGGCAGGCAAAGAAAAGGTTACTTATGTTAAAATGGATGCTGAAAAAGCAGCCGAGGTTGTGGCAAAGCATCTTAAGGGTGGCAAGGTAATAACCGAGTACACCATTGCTGGCGCAAAGGTATAATATTGGAGGTATAATTTTATGATTCGTTCACATGTACTTATTTGTGGCGGTACAGGTTGTACTTCGTCTGGTAGTGTAAAGATTCAAGCAGCTTTTGAAAAAGCACTTGAAAACAATGGTCTTACCGAGGAAGTAAAAATTGTACAAACAGGTTGTTTCGGCTTGTGTGCTTTAGGTCCGGTTGTTATCATTCACCCCGAAGGCACCTTCTATAGCCGAGTAGAAGAAAAGGATGTTGAGGAAATCGTTTCCGAGCATCTTCTAAAAGGCAGAATTGTAGAGCGCTTGGTTTATAATGATACAGGCGATGTAGCAGAGGAAATCGTAGGTAGCGTTTCTCTTAATGATACTGCATTCTACAAAACTCAGAACCGTGTTGTTTTAAGAAACTGCGGTGTTATCGACCCTGAGGATATCGACGAGTATATCGCTATGGACGGTTACGCAGCACTCGGTAAGGTACTTACCGAAATGACACCTGATGACGTTATTAAATGCGTTACCGATTCGGGTCTTCGTGGCCGTGGCGGCGGTGGATTCCCAACAGGTCGCAAATGGGCGCTTACCGCACCTAATAAGGCAGACCAAAAGTACGTTGTATGTAATGCCGACGAGGGCGACCCAGGTGCATTTATGGACCGTTCCGTTTTAGAGGGCGACCCCCACTCACTTATTGAGGCTATGGCTATTGCAGGTTACGCTATCGGCGCAACCAAGGGTTATGTATACGTTCGTGCAGAGTATCCTATTGCTGTTAGACGTTTACAAATAGCTATCGACCAAGCAAGAGAATATGGCCTTCTTGGTAAAGATATTTTCGGCACAGGTTTCGAGTTTGATTTGTTCATCCGTCTTGGCGCAGGCGCATTCGTTTGCGGTGAGGAAACTGCTCTTATGACCGCTATTGAGGGTAACCGTGGTGAGCCACGTCCTCGTCCTCCTTACCCTGCAGTTAAGGGCCTTTACGGTTGTCCTACCGTTGAAAACAACGTTGAAACCTTTGCTAATATTCCACAAATTATTCTTCGTGGCGCTGATTGGTTTGCATCAATGGGTACCGAAAAATCAAAGGGTACAAAGGTATTCGCACTCGGTGGTAAAATCGAGCATACAGGCTTGGTGGAAATTCCTATGGGTACCACTCTTCGTGAGGTTATCGAGGATATCGGCGGCGGGATTCCTAACGGTAAAAAGTTTAAGGCTGCCCAAACAGGTGGTCCTTCGGGCGGGTGTATCCCTGCAGAGCTTATCGATACTCCTATCGATTACGATAACCTTGTTGCTATTGGTTGTATGATGGGTTCAGGCGGTCTTATCGTAATGGACGAAGATACCTGTATGGTTGATATGGCTAAATTCTTCTTAGAGTTTACTGTTGACGAGTCCTGCGGTAAATGTACACCTTGCCGTGTAGGTACAAAACGCTTACTCGAGCTTCTTGATAAAATCACCAAGGGTCAAGGCACACTTGAGGATATCGACAGAATTGAAGAGCTTTGCTATTACATAAAGCAGAACTCTCTTTGCGGACTTGGTCAAACTGCACCTAACCCTGTTCTTTCAACACTTAAGTTCTTCCGTGACGAGTATATTACCCACGTTACCGAGAAAAAGTGTCCTGCAGGCGTATGTAAAGACCTTGTTAATTATTCAATTAACGATAAATGTATTGGTTGTACCAAGTGTGCACGTAACTGTCCCGTTAATGCCATCACAGGCGCAGTTAAAGAGAAACACGTTATTGATACTACTAAGTGTATTAAGTGCGGCGTTTGCGAAACTAACTGTAAGTTTGGCGCAGTAGTTAAAGGTTAAGAAAGGAGCCTGATTTAAATGGATATGATAAATTTAAAAATTAATGGTATTTCCGTTAGCTGCGAAAAAGGCTCCACCGTTTTGGAGGCAGCCCGCGCAGCAGGTATAGAAATCCCCACCCTTTGCTATATGAAAGACCTTAACGAAATAGGCGCTTGCCGTATTTGTGTTGTTGAGGTAAATGAGGGTAGAGGCTTTAGAATCGTTACCGCTTGTGTATACCCTGTAAGCGAGGGTATGGAGGTTTTAACAAACTCAGAAAACGTGCAAAAAGCACGTAAAACTACATTAGAGCTTATGCTTTCTACCCACGAGAAAAAGTGTCTTTCTTGTGTTCGTTCCACCAACTGCGAGCTTCAAAAACTCTGCCGTGATTACGGTGTAGACGAAAATGCTTTTGGTGGTGCCAAGCCCGAATACGCGCTTGATACATCAATGGCTCATATGGTACGCGATAACAACAAGTGTATCCTTTGCCGCCGCTGTGTTGCTGTATGTAAACAGCAGTATGTAAGCGTTATCGGTGCTAACGACCGTGGTATTGATACTAACATCGGTACTGCATTTGGCGAGGATTTAATCAATGCTCCTTGTATTCCTTGCGGTCAGTGTAGTGGAGTTTGTCGTACAGGTGCTTTAACCGAACGTGACGATACCGATAAGGTTTGGGCAGCATTAACAGACCCTGCAAAGCACGTAGTAGTGCATACCGCACCTTCTATTCGTGCTACTTTAGGCGAGTGCTTCGATATGCCTATCGGCACTAACGTTGAGGGTAAAATGGTTGCAGCTCTCCGCCGTCTTGGTTTCGATAAGGTTTTCGATACCAACTTCGGTGCCGACCTTACTATCGTTGAAGAGGCTAACGAGCTTGTAGAACGCATAAACAACGGTGGCACATTACCTATGATTACCTCTTGCTCACCAGGTTGGGTTAAGTTCTGCGAGTACTATTACCCCGATATGATTGATAACCTTTCTACCTGTAAATCTCCTCAGCAGATGACAGGCGCTGTTATTAAAACCTATTATGCAGATAAAATGGGCATCGACCCCAAAGATATCTTTGTTGTGTCTGTAATGCCCTGTACTGCTAAAAAGTTTGAAGCAGACCGTGAGGACCAAGCAGCTGCAGGTTATCCTGATACCGATGTAGCTCTTACCACTCGCGAGCTTGCAAGAATGATTGAACGCGCAGGTATTAAGTTTACTGCTTTACCTGATGAAGAGTTTGATAATCCTCTTGGCGAGGATACCGGCGCTGCAGTTATCTTCGGCGCAACCGGTGGTGTTATGGAGGCTGCTTTAAGAACTGCTAACGACTGGTTAACAGGTAAAGACAACACCGAAATTGACTTTACTGCTTGCCGCGGTACAATGGGTCTTAAAGAGGCTACCGTTAATATTAACGGTAACGACATTAAGGTTGCTATTGCTTCGGGCGCAGCAGCTGCAAAGGTTGTTATGGATAGAATTAAGAGTGGCGACTGTGATTGGACCTTTGTTGAAATTATGGGTTGCCCAGGCGGTTGTGTAAACGGCGGCGGTCAGCCAATTCAACCTCAGTCTGTACGCGACACTGTTGACCTTAAAGCAGTTCGCGCAAAGGCTCTTTACGACCAAGACGCTAATGCTACATTACGTAAATCACACGAATCACCTATTGTAAAGAAACTTTATGAAGAGTGGTTTACCGGCGGTTACGGCTGTGAAAAAGCACACCATACATTGCACACAAGCTATGTAGCACGCAAAAAGTACTAATATATATCTTTCATTAAATAAAGCGCGGAAGCCTTAAAATGCTTCCGCGCTTTTAAAATACTAAAGGCTACGCATACAAAAACAGGTATGCGTAGCCGCTTTTTATTTATCTAAACCAAGAGCCACGTAAACGCGGTTGCGTAGTTGTGGTTGAATTTCACAGTACGAGCGGTCAAAAGAATGAATGTGGGTTGTAAATACAACAGCTATATTGTTTATTGGGTCAATTAAATTATACGAGGCTGCAGCGCCGTCCCATCCAAACTCGCCTACCGGCGAAAGACCCTCTTGACCGGGGAAATCAGGGTCTGTCATAACACGCACACCGTAGCCGTACTTATAGCCAGGTCTTGTAGGGTTAGTATCTGCATCTCCGGTGGTAATAGTAGTAAGTAGTTTTAATCCCTTTTCACCTAAAACTCGATATCCGTTTTCGGCAATACCATCGTTTGCAAGTGCATCAATAACCTTCATATAATCGTCGTTAGTAGAAAATAATCCCGCGCCACCACTTTCATATTTATCGCTTAAACAGAAACGACATTTGCATTCAATTTCGGTACATTTGAAACGGTAAGGGTCGTATATCCACATTGTAGTAAAACGTTTTTTCTGCTCGTCGGTTGGGTGGAAGCCTGTATCTGTCATTCCAAGTGGTGTAAATAACTCGTCGCATAGAAACTCGTAAAAGCTTTTGTTTGTTATTACCTCAGCAATAGCGGCCAAAACATCGTGCGAAAGGCTGTATAGATAGTTTTCTCCAGGCTCAAATTGTAACGGGTCATTAGCCATTGCGGCAACAATTTCACGAGTAGATGCATTTTTATTTTTACGTGCAAGGCTCAAGTTTGGTGCATCAAGGTCGTAATTCATTCCACTACGCATACCGAATAAGTGCTTAACTAAAAGCTCATTTTTTGCAGGCACTATGCCGCTTTCGGTTTTAACAGTAAGGTTAGCATATTCGGGAAGATATTTTGAAACCTTGTCGTTTACATTTAACTCACCGCGTTCTACAAGTCGCAGAAGTGCGGTACAGGTAATAACCTTGGTCATAGAGTACATCCATTGTAAATCTTTGGGCGACACAGTTTTTGTGCCTTTGTTGTCCGAAAAACCAACCGAATGTCTAAAAACTTCTTTATGTTTATAGCGTACGGCCATATCACAGGCGGGTACACCGTATGCCGCCGGCAATGCATCTAAATAATTTTTAAGTCCTTCAAAATTCATATAATCACCCTTTAAAAAATGCTAACAAAAGTATAGCACAAGTAGTAAAGGATTTCAATAAGATTTATTAGTGAGGTATGCCGTAAAATCCTTTAGGGTCTGCAAAAAGTCCAATATGCGGCGGAAAATAGGTGAATACAAGGAACATAACCCCAATTAAAATAATAGCAATAAGGCTTAATTTATCGCAGTTTTTACTGCATTTACATCTGTTTGCCGCCATCTCGTAAAATCTGCTAATGGCGGAGGCAATAAAGAAATCGGCTATGTTTAAAAAATCTACGTTAAAGCCTAAAATGCCGCGGTAGGTGTAAAAGAAAACCACAATAAAGGTAAGGCTTAAGAGTAAAGACTTTAACTTAACACTAAAAAAGCCACACAAATTTTTGCCAAACTTAAACCATTCGTATATAGTGTAAAAAACAAACGGCCAGTAAAAAATCTTAAGGTGCTCAAAGGTGCTTTCATTAACACCCGAAAAGGCGGCAACTATTACGTTACCGTCGGTCCAATCATAAAGGAAGTGTAGTAGCGTACCCACTGCCGAAATAAAAATAAACCCTAAAAAATTAAATCCCCTTTTTATAAAGCATCACCAATAAAAGTATATGCTTAAAAAGGGGATTTATATTTTATTCTTTTATATACATTTAATTTCTTTGCCGTGGTGTTCGTAGAAATAACCGAACCGAGCATTTAGCTTTTTGCAAAGCGGCCTTACAATTATATCCTCTGTGTTAAAGTGGCCACAATCGTAAATTGCTAAGTTTAAATGAGAGGCATCTAAAAACACATTGTGCTTAACGTCGGCAGTAACAAATGCGTCGGGTTTATGCTCTAATATATCGTAAAGCAGACTGCCGCCCGAACCCGAGCAAACCGCAACTCTTTTTATTTCGCCCTCACCAACGTACTTTATAACACCGCCAAGCTTTTGCTTTAGGTAGCCTGCAAACTCGTCGGCAGATAAGGGTTTACTGAGGTTGGCTATCCTTGCCGAAAAAACCTCGCCCTCGGGCAGAATGCTTTCAATGTTTTGTAATTCTAAGATATTGCACAGCTCATCGTTAATTCCACCATCTGCCATATCAAGATTTGTGTGTGCGGAAATTACGCTTATGCCATTTTTAATAAGCTTAAATATTAAGTCGTTTGCCGTAACGCTTTTAAGCGGCTCGAAAATTACGGGGTGGTGCGAAATTATAAGATTAGCGCCTTTGCTTATAGCGTAATCAATAGCACTATCCGTTACGTCAAGAGTAACAACACCGCCCATAAACTTATCATTTTTATCGCCTACTAAAAAGCCTGCGTTATCAAACTCAAGCTGGGTGCTAAAAGGTGCAATAGTGTTAATATAATCGTAAATCTCGCCGTGGGTCATAAATATCGACTCCTCTAATAAATGCCGCCTTTAATGGCGGCATTTAGTTTATTTTTTTGTAAAAGAATCCTTTAAAGCTACAGTACGGTTGAAAATCAAGTTACCGTCTTTGCTGTCCTTGTCTACGCAGAAATAACCCTGACGCATAAACTGGAAGGAATCACCAACCGAAAGGTCAGCCATATAATCGGGCACCTTACAGCCCTTAACTTCTACTAAAGAGTTGGGGTTAAGGTTGTCGGCAAAGCTGCTAACACCCTCCTCGTCGGATGGGTTTTCAACCATAAACAGTCTGTCGTAAAGGCGAACGGTTGCATCTATGCAATGGTCTGCCGATACCCAGTGAAGTGTACCCTTAACCTTTCTGCCGTCGGGTGTTTCACCGCCAAAGCTTTCGGGGTCGTAGGTTACGTGAACTGCTGTGATATTGCCCTCGCTATCGGTTTCGTGGCTCGAATACTTAACGTAGTAAGCACCCTTTAAGCGCACCTCTTTTTCGGGGCAAAGCCTAAAGTATTTAGGTGGTGGAACAAGCGCGAAATCGTCTTGCTCTATATATATTTCGCGAGAGAATATAACCTTTTGTTTACCAAGCTCTGGTTTGTTGGGGTTAATGTCAACAAGAATTTCTTCCGTTTTGTTTTCAGGATAGTTGTCAACAATAACCTTAAGCGGCCGAATTACAGCCATAGCACGTGTTGCGTTAAGGTTTAGATTATCACGCACGCAGGATTCCAAAAGAGCAAAGTCAACAACGCTGTAGGCTTTTGAAACACCAATTTTTGCGGCAAATTCGCGTATTGCTTCAGCTGGGAAACCACGTCGACGCATACCGCAAAGTGTAGCCATTCTCGGATCATCCCAGCCTGAAACCAAACCGTCGTTTACAAGCTTTAAGCACTTGCGTTTGCTTGTAAGGGTGTAGTTTAGGTTAAGACGAGCAAACTCGATTTGACGAGAGGGTGTCTCAAAATCTAATTTTTCTAAAAACCAATCGTAAAGTGGTCTGTGATTCTCAAACTCAAGTGAGCAAAGCGAATGTGTTACACCCTCGCGAGTGTCGGAAATTGGGTGTGCAAAATCGTACATTGGGTATACGCACCACTTGTCGCCTGTGCGGTGGTGTGTAGCCTTCATTATACGGTAAATTATAGGGTCGCGCATATTCATATTAGGGCTTGCCATATCAATTTTTGCACGTAAAACCCTTGCGCCGTTTTCAAATTCGCCCTCGGTCATTCTGCGGAAAAGGTCTAAGTTTTCCTCAACACTTCTGTTTCTGTATGGGCTTTCTTTACCTGCTTCGGTCAGAGTTCCGCGATACTCACGAATCTCATCACCTGTAAGGTCGTCAACGTAGGCGAGACCTTTGTTGATTAGCTTTATAGCACACTCGTACAAAAAGTCGAAATAATCAGAGGCAAAGTAGACATTAACCCACTTAAAGCCAAGCCTCTCGATGTCCTCTTTAATAGCCTCAACGTACTCAACGTCTTCTTTTTCAGGGTTAGTATCGTCGAATCTTAGATTGCACTTTCCACCGTATTTTTCGGCAGTACCAAAGTCAATGCAGATAGCTTTAGCGTGGCCAATGTGTAAGTATCCATTAGGCTCGGGCGGGAACCTTGTTTGCACGTAAGAGTAAACGCCCTCTTTTAAATCCTCGTCAATAAACTCGTGTATAAAGTTAGAGGCAACTTCTTCAGTAACGTTTTTAATTTCTTCCATTGTAGTACCTCAATTCTTTTTAAAATAATCTATAGCCGCATTTATGCGAGCAACACACTTATCTTTACCCAAAACCTGCATAATACTGCAAAGGTCAGGGGTATTTTGTCTGCCGGTTACAGCAACGCGAATAGCCGTACTTATATCACCCGCGCTGCCTTTGTAATTGTCGGGGTTGGCTTTATATTCCTTTGTTTCTGCGGCAAAGCCTAAAGGCGCACAGATACTCTTGATTTTTTCAAACCATTGTCCCTTGTCATCTTTTTCGTCGTAAACTTCAAGATATGCTTCTAAAGCCTCAGCTAAATCTTTAGGATTAAGCCTTTCGGGTAGGTCATAGCAGGGGGTGTAAAGGCTGTCGTAAAAATATGCGCAGTAAGCCTTAGCCTCGTCCCACTTAGCAATATCTTTTCTTGGCTTTGGAACGTCGCGGTCTATAGAGAAAACCTTGGTTGCATATTCTATATCATTTTTGATTAGCTCGTTAAATTCAGGGTCAAATTCCTCTGACCAGTCCAAAAGACGTGCCACAACCTCTTTAGAATCAAAACTGCATATAACACCCTTGCTAACATCGATAAGCTTGTCCCAGTCAAATAGTGCGCCCGAAACACTCATCTTTTTAAGGTTGAACTTAAATTTGCGGTAATCCTCGCTCTTATTTGCTCTGCGCCAATCCTCAAAGTCGGAATTGGCAATGGTCATAAGGTACTCAATTACACTTTCCCCTGGGAAGCCTTGCTCTGCAAAAAAGTGAACTGCAGCCTCGGGGTCTTTGCGCTTGGAAATTTTGCGTTTAGCCCCGTTTTCAGATTTCATTATGGGTGAAAGGTGCGCATACTTTGGCGGTTTAAAACCAAGCAATTTAAATAGCTGAAGATGTTTAGGGGTAGAGGATATCCACTCGTCACCACGCATTACGTGGGTGGTGTGCATCAGGTGGTCGTCAACCGCGTGTGCAAAGTGATATGTGGGTATACCGTCGGATTTAAGAATAACAAAATCCTCGTCGTTTTCGGGCATCTCGATTTTGCCCTTAACCCCGTCATCAAAAAACACACGGTTTTCTTCACATCCCGGGGATTTTAAGCGGATAACGTAGGGCATTCCCGCTTTAATTTTTTCTTCTATTTCTGTAAGGGTAAGCTTTCTGCAACCTGCAAACTCGCCGTGGTATCCCGTGCGGATTTTTTGTGCCTCTTGCTGTGTTCTTATTGCATCAAGCTCCTCGGCGGTGCAGAAACAGGGATATGCAAAACCCTCTTTAATAAGCTTTTTAGCAAAGGTGCCGTAAATTTCGGCGCGTTCGCTTTGCTTGTAGGGGCCGTAAACACCCTTTTGCTCGCTACCGCTAACAAAGCCCTCATCGATAGTAATGCCAAAGCGGTTAAGACCGTCGATTATATCCTCGATACCGCCTTCTACCTCGCGTTTTTTATCTGTATCCTCAATTCTTGTAAAGAAGATACCTCCCGTAGTAGTTGCGGTAATGCGGTTTACAAGCGCCGCAAAAAGTGTGCCCAAGTGTAAGTATCCGGTTGGACTTGGCGCAATTCTTGTAACCCTTGCGCCCTCAGGTAAATTACGCTGAGGGTACATTTCTTCATAATATTCAGGTGTGTGTTTTATATTAGGCAGACAAAGCTCTGCTAAAATTTCATACTCGTTCATAAAAATCTCCATATTAAGCTTGTTCTGATTATTTAAGCAATTTGTTAAGCTCGTCCATAAAGGTGTTAATATCTTTAAATTGGCGGTAAACCGAGGCGAAACGCACATAAGCAACCTCATCAACAGCCTTTAGTTTTTGCATTGCAAGCTCGCCAATTTTTGTAGAGCTAACCTCGCGGTCTAAGGTGTTTTGAAGCTCGGTTTCAATTTCGTTCACCATTTTTTCAAGCGCCTCGGTAGAAACGGGACGCTTTTCGCAAGCGTGACGCATACCCTTAAGTAGCTTGTTACGGTCGAACTCCTCGCGCGCCTTATCTTTTTTAACAACAATTAGTGGCAGACTTTCAATAACCTCATAGGTTGTAAACCTTTTTTGGCAATTCATACATTCTCTGCGTCTGCGGATTTTTACACCCTCGTCGGTAGGGCGAGAGTCTATAACTTTACTTTCAGAATAACTGCAGTATGGGCATTTCATTTTGCGCAAGGCCTTCTTTCATTAGTGTTATTTCTAATATTTTACCACAAAATATGGTAATTTGCAATAAATATAAGTAAAATAAAACCACTATATTCAACATAAATTAGTATATATTGTAAACTTGTGTCGAAACCGTTGACAATTATTATTGAAATAGGTATAATATGAGAGTAATTCTCATTTTTAGGAGAGGCTTATGAATTCAAAGTATAACACCAAACAAAAGCAAATACTTATAAATTACCTAAAGGCAAACAAAAACCGCCATTTATCCGTAGCAGAAATTGCAGATGGTGTAAAAAATAGCGGTGTTGGTAAAAGCACTGTTTACCGCAAAATTACCGAGCTTTGTGATATGGGAGAGCTTCGCCGTTTTCGTGGTGCCGATGGTAAAAGTGTGGTTTATCAGTATATGGATAGTAGTAAAGATTGTAGGAATCATTTCCACCTAAAGTGTACGGGGTGTGGCGCTTTGCAGCATCTTGACTGTGAAAGTGTAATGGTGTTAAACCGCCACATAAAAGAGCAACACGGCTTTCAGGTGGATATGGGCACTACGGTTATTTATGGGCTGTGCAGTACTTGTTCTGGCGGTAATGCAGTAAGGCATAAATGTAGCTGTGGCTGTACGGAGGTAGTAAAATGAAAAGGATAATATCACTTTTAATAGTTGCCCTTATGTTACTTTTATCAGGCTGTGGTAAAGCCGAAAATACGGGTAGCACAGGAGAAATAAAAGATACAAAAATTAGCATAGTTTGTACTGTTTTCCCAAGCTACGATTTTGCACGCGAGATTGTGGGGGATAAGGGCGAGGTAACCTTGCTTTTACCGCCCAATGCAGAAAGTCATTCCTTTTCGCCAACCCTAAGCGATATAGCACTTATAGAGGATTGTGATTTGTTTATATACGTTGGCGGTGATATAGACCCTTGGGCTGCCGATATCATTGAAAACAGCAACAATACCGACAGAATAAATCTTTCACTTTTAGATGTAATTGGTGTAGAAGAGCACACCCACGAAGATGGTAAGGCTTCGGTTACTATAACCGATTTTAACGAGGAGGCGGACGAGCATATCTGGACCTCAATTTCCAACTCAATAAAAATAGTAAAAAGCATTGCCGATAAGGTTACAGAGATAGATAAAGCTAATGAAACCACATACAGTATTACAAAAGCGGAATATGTAAATAAGCTTTGGGAGCTTAAATCCGACTTTCAAAAGGTGGTAGATGAATCCACAAGAGATACACTTGTTTTTGCAGACAGATTCCCGTTTTATTGGCTTACAAAAGAGTTTTCTCTAAAGGCTGTCGCGGCGCTTTCAGGTTGCAGTTCAGATACAGAGCCAACGCTAACTCAGCTTAAAAATGTTATAGAGGAAGTAAGGGTAAATAATATACCCGTTGTGCTGTATATTGAGTCGTCGAACGGCAAAATAGCAGACAAGGTGGTGGCAGAAACAGGCACAGAAAAACGCCTTTTTCATTCCTGCCATAATTTAAGTAAAGAAGAATTAGATAAGGGCGAAAATTACATTTCGTTAATGCAAAAAAATCTTATAGTGCTTAAGGAGGCATTGGGCTAATTGGCGTTAATAGAGGTAAAAAACATCACCGCAAGATATGGCGGTGAGGACGTTATAACGGATTTAAGCTTTGAAATTAATAGAGGGGATTATTTGCTTATAGTAGGTGAAAACGGAACGGGCAAAACCACACTCTTAAAGCTGCTTACGGGGCTTCAAAAATGTGCTTCGGGTAGCATTGATTTTAAGGGTGTTACTCCGCGTGATATTGGGTATTTGCCACAACAAAACCCAAGCCAAGCAAACTTCCCTGCAAAAAGCTTTGAGATAGTTTGCTCGGGCTTTAGCGGTAAAAATAGGTCGCCTTTTTTAAGCCGCCAAAATAAAAATAGGGCAAGGGATTTAATGAACCATATCGGCTTGAAATCTATAAGCAACAAACCGTTTTTAAGCCTTTCGGGCGGTCAGCAACAGCGCGTACTGCTTGCCAGAGCTTTAGTTGCGGGCGAGGGAGTATTGCTTTTAGACGAGCCTGTGGCAGCCTTAGACCCCGAGGCTACTCGTGATATGTATAAAACTATAGAGCATTATAATAAGGTGCACGACACAACCGTTATTATGGTAACCCACGATATTAGCGGTGCAATTAAATATGCAAACAAGGTTTTAAACATTGGCGAGCATCACTTTTTCGGCACAGCACAAGAGTATTTAGATATGCAAAACGGGGGTCAAACAAAATGATAAATAGGTTAATCGATTTATTCTCCAACCCGTCTATTTTGCACATAATAATCATAGCCGCAGTAGTAGGTATACTTGTATCTTTGTGCGCTTCGCTTTTGGGTGTAAGCCTGGTACTTAAACGCTATTCTATGATAGGTGACGGACTTTCGCACGTAGGCTATGGCGCGCTTGCAATAGCAACTGCTCTAAAGCTTAGTGGCGACTACACCTTAGAAATATCAATACCCATTGTAGTGGTGGCGGCATTTTTACTTTTAAGGCTTAATAAGAGTAGCCATATTAATAGCGATGCGGCAATAGCTATGGTGTCGACGGGAGCTATGGCGATAGGCACCATAATTTTCAATCTCTCGGGCGGTACAGCGGGCGATGCTTGTAATAGTCTTTTTGGCTCGGCTTCTCTCATAACAATAAACTCAAAGGATATGATTATAAGCATTGCCGTATCGGTAGTAGTAATTGCCTTTTTAATTATTTACTATAATCGCATTTTCTCGGTTACATTTGATGAGGATTTTTCAAAAGCAACCGGCATAAATGTCGGCTTTATAAACACCGGTCTTGCACTACTTACTGCAGTAACAATTGTACTTGGTATGCAACTTATGGGCGCAATTTTAGTGTCGGGACTAATACTTTTCCCAACCCTTACTGCAATGCGTGTTTGCACAAGTTTTAGGGGTACTGTAATCACCTCGGCTGCGGTGTCGGTGGTTTGCTTTATAATAGGCTTTTTATCTGCCTGCGTACTTAATTTGCAAACAGGTCCTTCCGTAATTGCCGTAAATATTGTGGCGTTTATCGCCTTTAGCATAATAGGAAAAATAAAAAGGATATAAGGGGTATTAAAAATGGAAGTAGCGGTTTGCTGCTTAAATTCTAAATATATTCACGCATCTTTAGCGCCTTGGTGCTTAAAAGCAGGAGTAAGCGAATATTGTAGCAATATCAACTGCACGGTGGTAGAAAGCACCATCAATGCAGACCTCGATGAGCCACTAAAAAAGCTTATATACCTAAAACCAAAGGTTGTAGGCTTTTGCTCGTATATCTGGAACATAGATAAAACTATAGAGCTTGCCCAAAAATTTAAAGCAGCTATGCCAAATACAGTTATAGTTTTCGGCGGACCCGAGGTTTCTTATAGGGCAGAAGCGTTTTTAATGGAATATAGCTTTGTAGACTACGTTGTTTCGGGTGAGGGCGAAAGACCCTTTGCGGCCCTGTGCGAGCATATAAAGAACGACGCCCAAATAAATGATATTAGCGGTGTTAGTTATAGAAATGGCAAAAATATAATAAATACCAAGCCTAATATAGAAAATGGCACACCGCCAAGCCCTTATTGTGACGAGTTTTTCGAAGTTCTTGGCGGTAGAATCAGCTACATAGAAAGCAGTAGGGGATGTCCTTACAGCTGTGCATTTTGTCTTTCGGGTAGATGCGGCAGTGTGCGGTACTTCGATATAGAAAAAACCAAAGAGGAAATAATAAACCTTAGCAATTCGGGCACTAAAACGGTAAAGTTTGTTGATCGAACCTTTAATGCAAACAGTAAACGCGCTGTAGAAATTTGGCAGTTTATTATTGATAACTACGGTAAAACAATAAATAAAGATGTTTGCTTTCATTTTGAAATAGCAGGTGATATATTAACCGACGATGCGATAAAGCTTTTAGCTCGTGCGCCTATAGGACTTATTCAGCTTGAAATAGGTATGCAGTCCTTTAACGAAAAAACCTTAGAGGCAATACATAGGAAGACCAATATAAGTAGGTTAAAGGATAACATAAAGCGGCTAATAGAACCGCGCAATATACACATACATATCGACCTTATCGCAGGGCTTCCGTACGAGGATTTAAAAAGCCTAAAAAATTCATTTAACATAGCCTATGGTCTTAGGGCTGATATGCTACAGTTCGGATTTTTAAAGCTTTTACACGGCGCACCTATGCGCGAAGAACCACAAAATTATCCTTGCGAGTACGAGAAAGCCGCACCATATACAGTAATTTCTACGCCTTGGTTGAGCCAACGTGAAATAGTAGAGCTTAAAAAGTTTGAAGATGCCTTTGATAGAATTTACGGTAGCGGTAGGTTTAAATTCACACTTAGATATCTTACTGAGGTTTGTAAGGTAGACCCGTTCGAGCTGTTTTATTATTTAGGAAACGAGTTAGAGGTGCCGCAAAATACTCCGCTTAACGAGTATGTAGAAAAGCTTTATACCGCCTTAAGTAACCTAAAGGTATGCGATAAAAAGATTTTGCGCGACCTACTTGCCGCAGATAAGCTTGTAAGTGATAAAAGCGGTAAACTGCCCGAAATACTAAAGGTAAAAGATAAAGCCATAAAAAAGGCAAAAACCTATGTGCGCGGTAGGTTGGGTAATACCGCCTCGGCGCTAATTATCTATACAAACGAGGCAGCGCTGCACCTGTGCGATAAATCAGCACCGATTATTATGGGCGTTAATTACAATATAAAAGACGAATTAGCAAACAGATACAAGGCTGAGTTTTTTATCTTAGAAGAAATAAACTGTTAAATTTTGTAAGCCTTTAATTTGTATTGCAAACTACAAGAAATTTTGGTATTATTAAAATAGAAACATTTCTACTTTTAGAAAGGACTGGTTTTTTGAGAAAGCTTTTACATAAACTAAGTGCGTTTTTGCTTGTGCTCTTAATGTTTATATCGGTGTTACCACCAAGTGCGTACGCAAGTGGTGATGCTACACTTATAGACACCGTGTACTTTCAAAATGCCTCTACAAAAAAATACCTTTCTTTAAAGGGGAATGACGATACTGTAGGTAATGCAATTAATACCGATTCGTTTGGGATTGATAAGGTTAATATTGTTATTAAGGTTAAAAAACTAATTAACAATAACTTTCTTTTACAGCCCGCAAACTCAACCGAAAATACTATTGTTTTTGCAGGTAATCAGGTAAAGCTCGGGTTAAGTGACGGTAGTGCCGCTACACAATGGAGTTTTGTGGAGGCTGGCAACGGCAATTATACCATTCGCCCCTCTAATAATTTAAACCTTGCTTTATCGGTAGACAGCAAGGGTAACGCAGTATTGCAAACCTATAAAGCAACCGATTTAAAACAACAATGGCTCGCATCAAAATTCTCGGTTAGAAAAGAAGAAGAAAACCCCGATGTTTTAGAGTATGGCATAGATGTTTCTCGTCATCAGGCGGATATTAATTGGAAGGCTGTTAAGGAATACGGAATAAGCTTTGCTATACTCAATATAGGCTATTCAAGAACCTACGAGGATACTACCAAAGACTCAAAGTTCGAGCAAAATTATGCCGCCGCAAAGGCAGAGGGTATAAAGCTGGGTGTGTATATTTATTCTTATGCCGTTTCGGTTAAAGAGGCGCAAAACGATGCAAAAACCGTGCTTGAATATTTAAACGGCAGAGAGCTTGAACTACCTGTTTTTTATGATATTGAGGATAAATCGCAAGAAAAATTATCGGTAAAGCTAAAAACAGATATGTGTGTAGCCTTTATGCAAAAAATCAAAGAAGCGGGCTATGATACAGGTGTTTATGCAAATAGGTATTGGTACGAAAACCACTTAGACCGCGAGGCTATCGAGGCTGCAGGCGGTGACGTATGGCGCGCACAGTACCTTAAAACTGACCGTGCAAGTAACGACTACGTTATTCCTGAAACCCCAGAAATTTATAGCGACGTTGATATCTGGCAGTTCCGTGAAGATGGCAAGGTTGCTGGTATTGACGGCAACGTTGATATGAATGCAAGCTTTAAAAATTACGACCAAAAATCCTTCACGTATACGGGTAAAGCCATAACACCAAAATACCATATGTATAACGAGCTTGGCGAGTTAATGGTAGAGGGCGTGGATTATACCGTAAGCTACCAAAACAATATAAAAGTTGGCACAGCAACGGCAGTATTCACAGGCATAAATAATTATGTTGGCAAATTCTCTGCAGTAAGGCAGTTTAGAATTATACCTAAATCAATAAGCACAGCTATAATTACGGGCGCTACAAACTCAAAACGTTATACCGGCGCCGCAATAAAACCTCAAAAACAAATAAAAGTAGTGATAGATGGTAAAAAGCTTAAAAAAGACACCGATTATACCATTAGCTACAAAAACAATAAAAACGTGGGCACAGCTACCTTAACCATAAAGGGCAAGGGTAACTATTCGGGTAGCCGAAGCTTTAAATTTAAAATTACAAAAGCAAAGCTTTCGTCGGCTAGTATTACAGGAATAAAAGATAAGGTACATACAGGTAGTGCAAGAAAACTGTCTATAAAGGTAAAGCTTGAAGGCACTACCCTTAAAAGCGGTAAGGATTATACTGTAAGCTATAAAAACAATGTAAACTTTGGTACTGCTACAGTTACCATTAAGGCAAAGGGTAGTAGAACAACAGGTAAGGTTACTAAGACCTTTAACATAGTACCGCAGACACCAAAAATTACCTCTATATCAAAGCGAGGGTTAAAGAGCCTTGCTATTACTTGGAGCCATTCCGACTATGCAACAAAGTATCAGCTTTATAGGGCAACAAGTAAAGATGGTAAGTATAAAAAGGTTTACACAAGCCCTGACCGTTGGACCTATACTTATACCAATAAAAAGTTAAGCGAGGGTACGCATTACTACTACAAGGTGCGCGCCTATAAAACCGTAAACGGCAAAAAGTATTACAGCGCTTGGTCTGATATAAAGAAGACTAATACAAAGATAAGCGATACCACCTTTACTACAAAGCGCAACAAGAAAAAAGGTACAGTTACAATAAATATTAAAAAAGATAAAAGCGTAACTAAATATATCGTTTATGTAAGCACAAAGAAAAGCAGCGGCTTTAAAAAGGTTTGGTCGGGTAGCGAGCTCACATACAAGCACGAAGGTCTCAAAAAAGGCAAGACCTACTATATTAGGGTACGAACCTACAAAAAGACCAAGTACGGCGGAATTTACGGCACCAAAACCGAGCCTAAAAAAATAAAAATGTAAAAAACAGAAAAACCGCCTCGAAAGAGGCGGTTTAAATTTTGGTATAGCGGCGGGGAACGAGCCCCGCTTTACAATCACCCAAGTATGAATTTGGGTTACGCTATCTTTGCATCGGGTGGATACTCCGTTCATACACAATTACCACCGTCAGCCTGGCACCCTCTGCGAGAATCGCCCACTACGCTACCGCTTGTGGCACGCACGCGGGTACCAAAACAGTCTGCCGGACTGTTTTTATTGCTTTGCAATTACCCTGTTCAATTCTCTTGTGGCTAAAAAAAGTCAGTCACAGCCGAATGGCAGTAACTGACTTTTGGCACCCTCTGCGAGAATCGCCCACTACGCTACCGCTTGTGGCACGCACGCGGGCACCAAAACAGTCCACCGGACTGTTTTTATTGTTTTGCAATTGCCCTGTTCGATTCTCTTGTGGCTAAAAAAGGTCAGCCACTGCCGAATGACAGCGACTGACCTTTGGCACCCTCTGCGAGAATCGAACTCACAACTAACCCTTAGGAGGGGTTTGTTATATCCATTTAACTAAGAGGGCAAATTTATGTGCAATTAGTATATTACCGCAAAGTGTTTTGTTTGTCAAGGTGTATAAGGTAAATTTGCTTTAAAAATATAGGAAAAATTGGGGGGTTGGCAG
>JAZNZF010000058.1:0-19145 GCA_045594795.1 Acutalibacteraceae bacterium
CATTGTTCAGATTCACTGTTAACTAGTCCGGTAGCTGTATCAGTTTTTGCAGCAGATTGACCATTTGCATAAGTAACAAACAAGCCTGCTTTTAAAGCGCCATCAGACGTTAAAGGACTTTCTGTAGTTTGTGTTGTAGAAGAGGTAAAATTATTTACGGAAATATCCTTGTAAGCAATTTCTCCGTATACTATACCTGCTCCTTTGCCAATGTAAGAATTAGCATCTGTTTTATATTTTTCGTCTATGTAGTAATAAAATTTTTGGTTAGTACTATCATAATCACGAATAAGACTTTTTGTAGGGTCAGAATCCCAAGTAGTGCTAAGATAGGTGGCATTATTAGTGTTTCTGGTATAAACTGTGTTGCCATACAAGTCAGTGTACTGTGTTGCATTTACATCAGTAACTGCACTTGCACTAAAGCCTAAACCTGCAAAAAGAGATGCTACAATGCTAAGGGAAAGGAATATGCTAAGAATTCTTTTTTGCATTTTATTTTTCCTCCTTATTTATTTTATTTTAAAAGGTTTTTGCCAAAAGCTACAAGCTTTGAAGCCGTCCAACCGCTAATAGCCGGCTTGAAAATTTGAAGCTTTGGCGGTTGGGCGGTGTTACCCGCCCCGCCTCAAAAATAACTTAAAAGATTGGGCTTTTATCAGGTGCCCTATCTATATAGTATATCAGCTCTCTTTTGCCTTTTGTTTTTTTGCAGAAAGTGTTACAACAAAAGCTGCTGCGGTTAAGAGCATTATTACTGCTGTGGCAGCTGTTCGGCTTTCACCCGTATTAACAGGTGACGAGCTATCTGTTACCACGTTGAAGGCATCACCACTTGCCATACCTACAACTGCAATATTGCCCATTGAGAGTGTTTGGAAGGTAAGCACGCCGTCCCACTCCTCTGCATAAAGAGGTGTTACGGTGCCCATTCCGTCGCTATGGTATACCTCAAACTCGGAATAGTTATCCCTGATATGCTCTGGCAATACCATTGCAATTTCGTAGGCGTTACCATCGTCAAGCAGACTACCGTTTTGGGTTATCTGCATATCGTAGAACACTGCCACGCTCTTTTCAGGTGTGTTTATAAGCACGTTTTCGTACTCGGTATCGGTTAAGGTAGCCGATACGTCTGTTGCGGTAAAGCGCACGCCCGTTTCAATTTCGTAAAGCAGTGGTGTTACGGTAAACCTTGCGTCTGTAGTGTGAATGGATTTATACCACTCAGCATCTTGAGAGCCCATTAGGTCTTCTTCGGTACCCTCGTCAAAGTTTTCAAGCTCGCCGATAGTTGACCAGTATGGGTCGTCTTCGCTAGTCATACCAAGTAGTGCTATTTTGCTGTCGCCCTCTTTTTCGAACTCGTAAATGGCTGACATTACGCCCTCGCTCTCCTCGGTTTCGATCAGAGATATTGTGGTACGTTTCGAGGCATTACCAAACATTGCCATGCCCTCGTAGCCTTCGGGTGTTTTAGCTGTTAGTGTAATCTCTCTGCCGCCAAAATCTGTAACTGCGTTGCCAAAGAGGTCAACAAGCTCTACTTTGTAAATCTTCTTATCGATAACCTTGAAGTATGGGTTATTGCAAAGTGATTTCATCTGCCAGTTGGTTGCCTTTTCAGGTGTTACGCGAATGCCAACTGCATCTGTAAAGATATCGTTTTGGTCTAAGCGTTTTAGGGTTAGACTAATGTTGGTTTTCTTATCGGTATAGGTCATCAGAGTTTCGTTTTCGGGGTCGGTTTGGACACCTTTTACTCTAGTTCCCATAATCTTTAAGTCTGCCATAGTTATAGTGATTATATCCTTACCTGTTGCGCGGTCTACATAGTAGTCAACAGGGTTGAACTTTGCAAATTCGAACCTAATGTAACGTGCCAAGCAAGGTTTAACATCAATGCTTAATACTCCGTTTTTAACGTCAGTATCCTTAGCCACTATATCGGGCGTTTTCTTGGTCATTGCATCATCTTTAGTTTCGCCAATATAGATGTTAATCTGTTTTGGCCAGCTTTGTCTATAACTTTCAAGATAATTTAGCTGAACATTAGAAACAGTTCTTAGGTCTCCCAAGTGCATTACTACATCGTAAGTGTGCTGACCGATTAAGCCCTCGCTTATTACAAAGTAGCTATCCAAAGCACCGTCGGTTAAGGAGTTAAGCAAACCGTGATATACACTGTACTCTTCGCTCTCGCCTGTTTTAAGGTCGTTTCTTATTACTTCATAGTCGGAATTTGTAATATTAGAAGTCATTTTCCTTGTGGTCATCTTTTGTGTATCAGGACCAATAACATCTACAGTGTAAAGGCGAACATTACCCTTTGTATCCTCGAATACAAAGCGAACGTAACGCATCTGTTTTGCTGTATCAAATACCTTTTCAGGTGCAATTTTGCCGGTTTTATTGCCAACATTATATGTCCAAACAAGGTTATCCTCACTAAACACACCCTGCATAATATCACTTGCGTAAACCTTTAGGGTTTTAAAGCCGTTATTTGCATCTATTAGTGTGTTTACCGAAAGTTTGCTAACATCGATATCTGCGCAAAGGTTGTAAACAAGCTCTAAATCCTTGCCTTTGGTTTCAATAGTACCGTAGGTGTCGGTTATTGAGGTGTAAACTTTATCACCGTTTGCTTCTACCTTTACGTTAACATCGGTTAAATTCTTTTGCTCTTTAACAGTAAGGTTCTTGTCGCTAACAGGTGTGCGTTCGTCGCCGCTTAAAAGGTTAGCGTCTAAAGGCATATTTTCGGCTGTGTTAGCAGGATATGGTATAACCTCAATTCCCTCGCCCCAAGCAAACATTACCGAGCAACGAAGATAATAGTTAGCTGCTATGTTGGCGGTATAAACACAATTCTTAACGCGAATTGCAAACCATTTACCCTTAATGGGTTGCGGGAATTCTACCACCTGACCGTTGGTTATCTCGTATTTATCTTCGTTATACACGAATACAGGTGTGCCTGTGAAAAGGTCTTCCTTCTCGTCTGCGATATATACCTCGTAACTACTTGTCATATAATCGCTTTCTTTCCAAGTGCCTTGGTAGATAAAGCCCTTAACAGCGGTTAAATCCCACTCTTTAAGCTCTACGATTAAATCCACATCCTTGCCAGGCTTCATATAGTTAGCTGCAGGGAAATCGGAGTGTTGTTTGGTGAAATCTTCGCCTGTACGAGAAAGTACGTTCAAACCAAAGTTTGTTTGGAGGGTTGAAAGAGCCGTTGCTGTGTTTGCACCCTGACCGCCTACTTCAAAGTTAATGCAGTCGGGTTTTAAAATGTTTTCGCCGTAAGTAGTTTCAATCTTAGAAAGGTCAATGTTCTTAGTAGGAATGAAATCTGGCTTAACTTTTGTTGGGTCGAAGTTCTCGTCAACATACTTACCGTAAACTGTAAACTCGGTTAAACGAGTGTGAACAGCATTGTAAGCATTGTATTTAACTGTAGTTGTTGCCGAATCTCCAAGTTTTTCAGAAATTGGGTTGTAGATACGAATACCAACAAAACGTGCCTCGTCTTTAACATCGTCAGTTTTATCAAAGTTGATGATGTTCATCTGGTCGTTAGCACCAGTTGTTCTGTACTGCGTAGCATTATCAACCTTAACATACGGGTCACCTGTGAAGAGGCCGCCCTTAGTGTCGCCAATGTAGATTTCGTAATCACCAGGCACTAAGCCACCGTTTGTGGGGAATGCAAGCACGATGTAGCTTAAATCGGCAACGTCTTTTAAATCGTAGTAAATATCAAGGTAACGTTTTCTGCCTACGGTGTAATCGGTAACAACGTTATTGCTATCTGCCGTTGCAAAAACAGGTTTATTGAAGTCAACCTTGGTTTTGGGGTCTCCATCAGAAAGTTGAGAAATAGGTGTACTTCCTGTTACACCAGCCATCATCTGTTTTGGAGTTTCTCCCTCTGCATCGTAACCCTTTAATACAGGCTCAATGGTAGTATTGGGATGGGTTAGATTATCAAGTCCATCAAGGTTTGTACCTTCGGGGATATTATAATTGTTACACTCGGTAACCTTTTTGAATGGCTCAATATTACCGTAAACGTTGAACTCTGCTAAACGAACAAAGGATTCTGCCTCGGTTACGCCACTTGCATGTGCAACCTTTACGCGTATACCTACATACTTAGCACGTGACAAAATCGGTTCGATTTCGTAATGCTGAATGCGACTTGGATAGTCGGTTTTGTAGGTGTAGTATGCTTTATCGAAAAGTGTGTCTTTATCAGTACCTATATATATGCTGTATTCGCGCGCATAGAATTTAGCGTCTTCGGCGTTTGCAATATATATATCTGTAACGTTGCCTTCCTTTCTAAGCTCGAGAACGATGTCGGTATAGTTGCCGCTAACGTTCATTGGGCTGTCGGTTTTGTTGCCTGTAGCAACACCTGAAAGGCTGCCGTCGTAAAGCTTTTTGCTATCGGTTAAAGTAGTATCTTTTCTATCGGTACCATCAAAGTAGTAAGCTTCGGCTGTTTTAACGATAGAGTCACCGCTTGGCATTGCAACGTTGCTACCGCTGTTTTTCGGTGCGCGTGCGCCTGTATTAACTGTACCCATAACGTTGAACTCGCAAATACGAGCATACATTACATTTGGATTATGCTGATACTCGCTTAAAACAGTACTTGCACTAATACCTGTTATGCGTATTGCAAAATATTTTACCGAAAGGTCCTCACTTGAGTAAACCTGTGTGCAAGTTTTCTTTGTGGTGTTATCGTAGGTAATAAGTGGGTCTGCGTTGAAAAGTGTATCTTTATCGTTACCTGCATAAAGCTTGTAAGAAAGGCTCCACTTATCAGCACTTCTACCTATGATTACGATGTTTTCGACATCACAAAGACCGTCTAAGGTGTAAATTATATCGGTGTATACTTCGCCATCGTTTAGATGGATTTTGTCTATTGAACCACCAGTACCCTCGGCAAAGCTGCCACCTGCCCTGAGGTTTAGGTTAGCCATACCATCGGTCAAAGCTTCAAGCGGGGTTAGGGTTGAACTGCTTCCATCAAAATCGACGCTTGAAAGCACCCTTTGAGATGCGGTAGCAGATTTGTAGAACACCTCTGCGCTCTTAACAACCGAGGTGCCTGTTGGCAAGTCAGATGTTGTATCATCGTTTTTGATTTCTTTTAATACAACTGCCGGTTTATCGGTGTAAACGTTAAATTCGCGTAAACGAACAAGTGAATCGTTGCCGCTAACCGAATCGGCATGGGGCTTTTTAATACGCATACCAACATAGCTACCGATGAATCCGTCTACCTCGTAGTGCTGGGTAGCTTTTGGATTGGTGCTCGAATAGGTGTAATAAGGGTCACCGTCGAAAAGTGTGTCCTCGCTACTACCTATATATAACTCATACTCGCGCATCATATAATCTGCGGTCGCGCTGTGAGCTACGTATATATTGTTAATTTCCTGCTCGCCTTTAAGCTGTAGAATTACGTCAACGTACTTATCAGTTTCGCACTTTACAGCTGCCTCGTTTGTGAGGTTACCGTTATATACTTGCTCGCTGAAATTAAGTGTTGCAGGGGTCTTGTCGGTGCCGTTAGAATACTGTGCAGTAGCCTTCTTTACTACCGAACGTGCGGGAGCTGCAGGGAATGCGAGCTCGTCGCCTTCTGTTGGCTTGCCGAAGTTGGCATCCTTAGCACCGTATACGTTGAACTCTTGCATACGAATTGTATACGAATTATTATTAGGCCAAGCCTCGTTAAAATCAGTTGAACTTGTAGCTGCGGTTACGCGCATACCAACGTACTTTGCCTTAAAGTTGGTTGTTTTAAACCTTTGTGTACGGCTTATAGCACCGGTGTTATCATACTCGAAAACGGGCTCGCCGCTAAAAAGCTTATCAAGCTGGTTGCTTGCATAAATTTTGTAAGATATCCAGCCGTAACTGTTATCCTCTGGTCTGTTTACAACCAAAACATCACTAATGTCGCAAACACCGTCTAAGGTATGTACGATATCGGTGCAAATAGTTCCGTCGCGATATAGCGTTCTGACATCGTTTCTGTTTTTTGCATACGAGCTATTGATGGTACCGCCATCAACTAAGGTTTTGCTATTTAACTCAAAGTTTGCAAAATCGCTATCTGAAAATTTTGCTAACGCTTCAGGAGTATAAACAGCTTCTCGTGCCGACTCAAAGTTCCAGTCTTTATAAGCAACTGTTGTAGATTTAACAACTGAAGTAGCTGCATCAGGAACATCGTTTGTATCGTTGCTGGTTTCTAACTGATAGCTGAATGCTCCGCTACCATCCGTTGCAAAGGTGGATATAATACCAGAACAAGCAGAGATAACAATTACAAGTGAGAGTATTGCTGATATTGTGCGTTTAAAAATGTTTTTCATATTAAGTTATCTCCTTTCCAGTTATTTAACTATGTGTATCATTGCAGATGCAAAGCGATTTGTGCCTTTAATTGTACCACGAAGAGCTACAACATCACCGTTTTTAGCATCAGCTGCGGGGGTATAGGTAACTGTGTTACCGCTTACCGAAATTGTGCCAAGGTCTGCATTAGCTATTTCGGTTTTCAGGGTCTGTAACTGACCCTTTGAAGTAGGCATAACACAATATTCTTTAATTTCCCACTCAACCTTGGTGCCTGCGGGGCAATCTATTAAGGTTGGTTTTATGGAAATGCTGCCTTGCTCGTTAACTTTAAGCTCGCTTGCTACAGCCTGAGCGCCTGTATCTGCATTGTAAAGCTCTAACTGAGCTAAAGGCTTAAGTGTTGTGAAAATGTAAACGGTGTATTTACCCTTTTCTGCTGCCTTTTCGGTGTAGCTAAAGCTGGTTTTAACATTAGCTATAGTATCGTAAAGCTCGGGGATGGTTGCTTGGATGTTGCGCGGTGTTTCTTTTGGACTGCTCTCGTAAGAGAAGCGGAATACGTTTATATCCTTGCCTTCCAACGATTTTTCTAACTTAACCTTAAAGTTAAGTGCATCGCTGCCCTCGTTCTTTTCTATAAGAAGTGAGAAGTCTTTACCATCTTTTGAAGTAAAGGCAGATGCGTGTAGGTCCTCACCCTCGAATTTCATATTATGAACATTTGCGTAGTCGGGAATGTAGTTGTTAAGTAAGCTTATGTTATAGAAGTTGTTACGTACCCAACCTGCGCTTTCTACACTTCGTGGGAAAGACCAAGCCATATGTACACGGTCACCGGTCATATCGTTAATACTTACTGCGTCACCTATCAAGCCGTAGCCTGGGTCACCAACCCAACCACCAACGAAGCCCCAGCTAAGACCGGTATGCCAACCGTTGTTAGCAAGTGCAATTAGGTATGAGCAGTAGGATGAATTCCAACCGCCGTATTTCTCCCAGTTATATCCCCAAGTTGTATCGGGAACATCGCGGCTTGCGGCATAGAACTCTGTTACGGCAAGTGTAGTATCTTTGTAGAAGCCACGTGCCTTACCAGCTGTCTCATAGAAGTTAGCGTAGTGACCTTCGGTATTCGGACTACCAATGTAGGCCGAATAATACTCGTGGAAGGTTAACACGTCTATAATATCAGAATAATATTTATATAGGTACACGTTTATATAGTTTTCGCTAAAGTTCTTTGCCCTTGCAGCACCTACAGGCTCGGCACCCCAGATGGTAACGTGCTTTGTGCGCTTGTCACTATCAAGCGCTTTTCTTGCCAACAGTGCCATTTGGCCCCAGTAAACACGCTTGTCACCAACGGTAGCATAATCCCAAGAATCACGCCAGGTGCTGTCTTCTATCTGTTGTGGCTCGTTGTAATAGCTTAAAATGTTTACGTTAGTAAGACCCTGCTCGTAGCAGTAGATGAACATCTCTTTAGCGGCATCTGCATATCTGTCTAAATCCTTAGGTGCAGAGATACGTGGACGGCTTGGGTCTTCACCGAACCAATCTTGAATACGCTCGGCAATCTTCCAACCGAAAGAAACCTCTATTTCAGTACCTGCATCACCAAGCATACGCCAGTATTTAATACAAGACTGCATATACTCGTTGTTGAAGTCGTACTCGCCTTTGTTATAGGCTATGTAGTCGGGGTTCTGCTCGGGATTGTCCTTGTACTTTTTGTAATCCTCGCCCGCTTTGTTAGTCATCATCCAGTCAATCTGGAACCAAGAACGTGCATAAGAAGCCTTAATATCGTTAAAGCGCTTTGCGTTAAGCTCTATATAAGCAACCTTCTCGGTTTGGTCTGATGTTTTTCTTTCGTCGGCTGTTTGTGCAAACAATGTGAACATTGTTGGGAAAGCGTTACAGCCAAGCTTATGGAAATTGGTGTGGATGATTCCGCCTTTAGAGTTATCTACACTAAAGTTACGGTCATTACCCTCAACCGCAGAGCCGAAAGCAGAAACGGGAGAAACGTAGGTCACTTCCTCGTCTTCTATCTCTTCGAATTCTTCCTCTTCAAACTCTTCACCCATATTCTCTTCTTCCTCGCCATCGCTGAATGCCAGCTTTACGCCGGTGCTGATGCCAAGGTCGGTTACGGGTCGAGCAATGATTATATCAAACTGCTCGTCGTCCTCTGGCTCCAAATCGATATCGCCAAGGTCACCACTGAGTGAGCTATCGGCAAAATCATCTTGTTGAGTGATAGTGGTTTTGTCTTTGTCAGGTTTTTTACCTGGGTTTTTCTGCGGGTCTTTTTCTGGCTTACAGGCGGCAAGGCTTAAAAGCATTGCTACTGTTAATGCCAGTGAAAGAACTCTTACTAGCGTAGTTTTCATGGGCAATTCTCCTTTTCTGCGTATGACCTTTTTATTTTATGGTGAGAAGACACCACGCTAATTCTATTATACAATTATTTTTGTCATTGTAAATTACTTTATTGCTTTTTTTTAACACTATATTGCTTTTTTTAAATGTTTGCATTATATTTCGTATTAAAAACAAGAATTGCGACTGTCGGTTATGCAATTTTCGTTTTTAACCGTTTCGCAACATTTCTAAAATTACACAAAAAAATCATGCTCTTATTCGATTTTTGTGCAATCTTTACCAAATGAAAGCCTAACGTTAGCATTAAACCCTGCTTTTCTGACATTGTTGGTAAAAATAATAAAAACATTAAAAAGCAACAGCCTACCCGTGACAAAAGCCACAAACTATATATAGCGGTTTTGCTGTTGTTTTTTGGGTTTTTAACACAATTTTGCGAAAACAACAGCAAGGCACAAGCGGTTGTAAAAGGATTTGGGTATCACCCAAAAAGCATTTTCACTTACAATTGCGATTCCGGTTCTATCCGTATAAAATGTAAAAACCACGATGAATTTCATCGTGGTTTTTATCATCTTTATGAGGCGCTGCGGTTACCTGCGAGCGCTATTTTGAACATTTGCTTAGTCATCCATTTCGCCGGTTACGTCCTCTAATTGAGCGTATCCGAACTGACTTCCGTCTGAGATTGTCTGGTTGCTAATAATGTTGCTGTATGCAACCGTTCCGTCATCATATACAATGTATGCGCGTGCGAAACGTTCGGCAGTTGATTTGCTTAATTGGAATAGTATCATAAAGTCAACCGCGTCGACATTCTCTACTACTTTTTCTGTTTTCTGTAGTAATTTATTATGAGAATCGGTTTTCTCAAATGCATCTTCATCATCGAGAGTGAAGTCACGTCCATCTTCTTTACCATAATAATCATTCATATAGGTTTTAGCACCAAAGATGAATCCGTACTTTACAATCGTTTTTTCTGGATTAGGATTAGCGTGAGCAAATACTCTGAAGTCGGTACCCTCGTTAATTTTGCCAACGATAGACACTTCATCGGCTTCTAATACTTCTGCTTTTGCTACGATATACATTGTGCTACCGCAAGCATACAGCTCAAGGGTTTGACCTGTAGCTACTATCGTGTTATTCATTTCCCAAGAGTTAGCAAGAGCATCTTCCACTATAATTGCCGTATCGTATGCAAATAGCTTGTTGTCGTACGGCTTTGTACCATCAACCTTTACAACAGTTACTGAAGTTGTAAGACTCATATCGCGATTATAACGAGCCTCTATTACGGTACTCTCTACTATAGGGTCATTTAAATCTTTGTTCCAAACAACGCTACCATTGTCATCTCTCATTACGGTATAGCCGTATACGTCGCGGACAGAGTTCTCAATATTGTCTATCTCTTCTTCACTAAGGACCTCACGAACAGTTGAGCCAAGTGTTACATTAATAACCTTAAGAACACCCGTTGCATCCCTGAACTCTACGGTGTAAGTGTTGATAGTGTACTGTGCAGTAACGGTTAAGTTGCCAGTAATGTTATCAAATGCAACATCCCAACCTGTGAAGGTGTAACCCTTTCTCTCGGGGTCCGCAGGAGCAGTTGCTGCTTTGCCGTGCTCTACAGTTTCTGTCTTGAGCACTGTATCGTCCCAATCAACGAAGGTTACGGTATGACTGTTGGATACATAGTTTGCTGTAACAACCAGGTTTCCTGTAATTTTGCCGAACTCTTTATCCCAACCTGTAAAGTCATAGCCTTCTCTTTGTGGGTCTGCAGGTGCGGTTGCACCCTTGCCATACTCTACGGTTTCGGTTTTAAGCACCGCGCCGTTATAATCAACAAAGGTTACAGTGTAGGTGTTAACGGTGTACTGTGCTGTAACAACTGTGTTTTCTGTAATGTTGCTGAAATCTTTATCCCAGCCTGTAAACACATGACCCTCTGCATAGGTGTCTGTAGGTGCAGTTGCAGCCTCACCATACCCTACAACTTGGGTCTTAATAACCTTATTGTCAAGACCAACAAATTTTACCGTGTAAAGATTCTCTTCGGGCGTTACGTCTGTGCCTGTGTCTGTGCCCATTACCTTTACATCTGCTAAGGTGGAAGTAATTAAATATTTACCCGTTTCTTCGTTATTTAAAACCTGAAGATAGCCCTCAATACTGTTAAACTCTACAAATTCTAACCTAATGTAGCTTGCAAAGCAGGGCTTGATGTCAAAGCTTAATACACCGTTTTCAACATCATCGTCAAGTGCAACAAAGACAGGTTCGGTTGCATTCATAGCATCTTCTTTGGTTTCGCCAAGGTATATGTTAATTTTACCCGGCCAGCTTTCTTCGTAATTTTTAAGGTAGCTTAGCTGAATATTAGAAATTGTCTTAAGCCCACCTAAGTTCATTAGCACATCGTAGGTATCCTCGCCAACTAAGCCTTCGTTTAAAACAAAGAAGGTTTTGTCACTACCGTCGGCTAACGAGTTAAGAAGCTTAGGATAAACACTATATTCCTCGCCGTTCATATACACTTCGTAATCGGCGCTTGTCTTGTCTAAGGCTACGTTTCTTGTAACGAATTTTTGTGCGTCGGTTGCGAATATATTTATAGAACTAATGCAAACGTTCTCTTTAGTACCCTCGAATACAAAGCGAACATACTGCATCTGCGTTGCATTTTCCAAGGTTATGGTTGGCTCTATGGCGCCTGTTTCATTAACAGTATAGGTCCCAACCAAATCATCGTCGCCAAATACACCACTATTGTTTGCGTATACCTTTAAGGTTTCGAAGCCGTTGCTTGCATCTATTAGTGCATTTACCGAAATTTTGCTTACTTCAACAATTTCGCAGAGATTGTAAATAAGCTCTAAATCCTTATTTTCAGTTGCAACAGTAGCAGAGGTTTCGGTATTTGGTGCATAAATCTTGTTACCGTCTGCGTCAAGGTTTACACTACCGTCGGTCAACTGCTTTTGCTCAAGTGCTGTTAGGTTTTCGTCACTAACAGGGGTGCTATTGGCGCCGCTTACAAGGTTTGCTTGCATTGGCATATTCTGGGCCAAGTTGGTTTGGTAATCGGTAGCCTCTGCACCTTCACCCCAAGCGAACAGTACCGATGCGCGTAGGTAAAGGGTGTTTTTTGTAGTGGCTGTATAAATAGGGTTAAGTATGCGTATAGCAAACCATTTACCCTTAACGGCCTTGGGGAACTCTACCACCTGTCCGTAAGTTATTTCTTGGCTTTCTTCGTTATAGTCGAACACAGGCTCTCCAGAGAAAAGGTCTTCCCTATCTTCTGCTATGTATACCTGATAAGCACTTGTCATGTAAGCACTTTCTTTCCAAGTGCTTTGGAAAATAAAGCCCTTAACTGCGGTTAAATCCCCTTCGTCAAGCTCGACAATAAAGTCAGACACTCTGCCCGCCTTCGCACCGTTTAAGTCGGTGTGTATTTCTCCAAAACCGTCTCCGGTACGAGAAAGAACATTTGAACTAAATTTCTCTTGAAGGGCTGATACATCAACATCGGTAGATGTATCTGGTCCCTGACCGTCAACCCTAACGCTTAGGTTCTCGGACTTGAGTATGTTTTGTCCGTATGTGGTTTCTATTTCTGTTATATCGATATCCGAAGTGGGCATAACGTTGGCAGCTTTTGTGGAATCGAAGCTCTCATCAACATATTTACCGTAAACTGCAAACTCGGTTAAACGGGTATGCACTGCGTTGTAAGCGCCGTATGTAAGCGTAGTGGTACTGGAAGCACCAAGCTTTTCTGAAATTGGGTTGTAAATACGAATACCTACAAAGCGTGCAGTATCCGCAACATCGTCAGACTTATCAAAGTTGATAATGTCCATCCGTTCATTAGTGCCGTATTTTCTGTAGTCGGTTGCGTTGTCAACCGTAACATAGGGGGTACCGCTGAAAAGACTTCCCCTTTCGTCACTAACATAAACCTCAAAATCACCAGGTACAAGACCGGGATTGGTTGGGAAACCAAGCACTATGTGGCTTAAATCGGCAACGTCTTTCAAATCGTAATAAATATCAAGGTAGCGTTGTCTGTTCTCGGTATAGTCGGTAATGTTGCCTTCGCTGTCTATAGTTGCGAAAACTGGTTTGTTAAAATCAACCTTGGTTGTGAGGTTACCATCAGAAAGCTGAGAAATTGGTGTGTCTCCTGTAACACCTGTGTCAAGCTTGGTAACAGTTCCGTCAACAATCTCGTAGCCGTTTAACACAGGCGATACTGTAGTATCGGGGTGGGTAAGGTTGTCAAGCACCGAAAGGTCTGTGCCTTCGGGTATATCGTAATCTTCGCACTCGGTAACCTTTGTAAAGGCTTCCTCGTCGGTATAAACATTAAACTCGCGCAAACGAACAAGCGAATCTGCCGAGTCCACACCGTCAGCATGCGGTTTTTTAATACGCATACCAACATAGCTACCCTTGTAACCCGAAACCTCATAATGCTGTGTAGCTTTTGGGTCGTCGCTCGAGTAGGTATAGTAAGGTTCCTCGTCAAAAAGTTCGTCGTCGCTATCGCCTATATATAACTCGTACTCGCGTGGGATGTAATCAGACTCGGTGCTGTGAGCTATATATATATCATTAATATTTTGTTCGCCCTTAAGCTGTAAAATTACATCTACGTAATTATCGGTTTCGCTGTTGTAGTATGGGCTTGCTGTAACATCTACGGTTACCTCATTAGAGAGGTCACCGTCGTATAAAGGCTTAACAGAGCTAAGTGTAGCTGCAGTATTTTCGGTGCCGTTAGAATACTGTGCGGCAATATTTTTTACTACCGAACGCGCAGGCGCTGCGGGTAAATCAAGCGCGTCTTCCTCGGTTGGCTTGCCGTAGTCGTCAATTTTAGAGCCGTATACGTTAAACTCATCCATGCGGATTTTGTATGAGCTGCTCACCCAACCTTCGTAAAGTTCATCCGAGCTGGTAGATGCAGTTACACGCATTGCTACATACTTTGCCTTAAAGTTAGTTGTTTTAAAGCGTTGTGTACGGAAATTAGCGCCTGTATTATCATAGGTGAAAATCGGCTCGCCACTAAAAAGCTTGTCGAGCTGATTGCTTGCATATATCTCATAGGATATCCAGCTGTATTTGTTAGCTTCAACCGTTGCTGCTCTGTTTACTACCAAAACGTCACTTATATCGCAAACACCGTCTAAAGTGTGAACAACGTCGGTATAAATCGTACCGTCGCGATATAAAGTTGTGACACCGTTTATGGTTTTTGCATATGAGCCAGCGCTTAAATCGAATTTAGTAAACACGCCGTCTGAAATTTGTGGGATTATACTTTCATCGCTATATTCAGTTGTAATACCATTCCAGTCCTTATAAGTAACGGTTGTAGATGTTACCAACGAGGTGGATGCGTCGGGTACGCTGTTAGTATTATTAGCTTCTTCTAATTGGTAGGAAAAAGCATTATCAGTACCCGTTGCAAAAACGGATATAGTGCCCGAACAGGCAGAGATAACAATTAAGAGTGAGAGTATTGCTGAGGTTATTCGTTTAAATGTATTTTTCATAACTTCGTTATCTCCTTTCCTGTTATTTAACTATATGTATCATTGCAGATGCAAAGCGGTTTGTGCCTTTTATGGTAGCACGTAAAGCTACAACATCGCCGTTTTTAGCATCGGCTGCAGGGGTATAGGTAACCGTGTTGCCGTCGGTTGTTATTGTGCCAAGGTCGGCATTTTCTATTTCGGTTTTATCGGTCTGTAATTGACCCTTTGCGGTAGGAAGAACAGAATATTCTTTAATCTCCCACTCAACCTCTGCGCCGTCTGGGCAGTCAATTAAGGTTGGGCTTATGGAAATGCTACTATCAGCACTAAGCGTGCTTGCTACAGCCTGTTCTTCTGTACCCGCTTTGTAAAGCTCTAACTGTGCTAAAGGCTCGAGGGTAGTGAAAATGTAAATGGTGTAAAGACCTTTTTCGGTATTTGCTTCGGTATATTCAATAGAATTAGTAACATTAGATATAGTTGTGCGTTGGTATGGAATAGTTGCTTGAATATTTTTTTCGGTACCATCAAAGGTAAAGCAGAACACGTTTATATCCTTGCCTTCCAACGATTTTTCTAACTCAACGTTAAAGGTAAGTGCATTAGCATTGCCCTCTTTCTTTTCAATAAGTAAAGAGAAATCTTCGCCGTCCCCAGAGGTAAAGGCAGATGCATGAAGCTCCTCGCCCTCGTAGGTCATGTTATGAACGTTTGCGTGGTCGGGAATATAGTTATTAAGAAAAGCTATATTATAGAAGTTGTAGCGTACCCAGCCGGCTGACTCTACGCTATGTGGGTAAGACCAAGCCATATTTGCGCGATCGCCGGTCATATTTTCAAGACTTGTTGCGTCAGCTATCAAGCTATAAGAAGGGTCACCGACCCATCCGCCAACAAATCCCCAATGCAGACCTGTGTGCCAGCCGTTGTTAGCAAGCGCTATTAGGTACGAGCAATAAGACGAGACCCAACCGCCATCACCCCAAAAATATCCGTTGTCGCCACCGTTGGGAATATCAGGGCTTGATGCATAGAATTCGGTTACGGCAAGCTTTGCGTTTCCATAATTTTCGCGCACCTTACCAAGTGTAACGTAAAGCAGGTTGTAAAAGCGTCGATTCTCTTTATCGGGGGTAATATATGACCCATAATATTCGTGGAAGGTAAATACGTCGATTGTTGCTGAATAATTATTATAAAGATACCAATTTATATATTTATCAATAGTTATAGGGTTGCCCTGGTCATCATTTTGTACGAAACTTTTGGCTTCACTTGCAGGCTCGGCACCCCAGATTTGAACGTGTTTTGTGCGTTCATCACTATCGAGCGCTTTTCTTGCAAGACGTGCCATCTGACCCCAGTAAACACGCTTGTCACCAACGGTAGCATAATCCCAAGAATCACGCCAGGTGCTGTCTTCTTTCTGTTGGGGCTCGTTATAGTAACTTAAAATGTTTACGTTAGTAAGACCTTGGTCATAGCAGTATAGGAACATCTCTTTAGCAGCGTCGGCATATCTGTTTAAATCTTTAGGTGCAGAGATACGTGGACGGCTTGGGTCTTCACCAAACCAGCTTTGAATACGCTCGGCTACCTTCCAACCGAAAGAAACCTCGATTTCAGTACCAGCCTCACCAAGCATACGCCAGTACTCAATACACGACTGCATATACTCGTTATTGAAGTCGTATATGCCGGCCATATAATTTTGATAGTCTTTGTTATTTTCATAGTCAGTACGGGTTGGATTAGGCTCGGTATCAGTCATCATCCAGTCAATCTGGAACCAAGAACGCGCATAAGAGGCGTGGATATCATTAAAACGCTTTGCATTAAGCTCTATGTAAGCAATGTTTTCACCGTTTGTCTGACTTTGTGAATATAAGGTAAACATTGTTGGGAAAACATTACATCCGAACTTCTGGAAATCTTTATATGCAATTTTGTTGGTGCTGTTATATACAGTAATATTTCGGTTATTGTTTGTTACTGCTGAGCCAACTGCAGAAATTGGAGAAGCGCCATACTTTGAAACCGAAGCATCATATGTTGCTTCGCCAATTTCGCCAAAGCCTTTCTCGTCAAGCTCTTCGCCCAAATCTGTATCATCACCATCACCGATGGCTAACTTTACGCCTGCGCTGATGTCAAGGTCGCCGGTAGAGTTAGCAACAATTAAGCCGTTTGCATCGCCACTATCGGCAATACCATCCTGTTGCGCGGTGTTGGGGTTATCACTGTTCTTATTGCTCTTATCTTTTGAATTACAAGCCGCTAAGCTAAAAAGCATTGCTACTGTTAACAAAAGTGAAAGAACTCTTACAAAAGTAGTTTTCATAAGCATTTCTCCTTTTCTGTACGAAACCTTATCTGAATTATGGTGAGGATACACCACACTAATTTTATTATACAAGATTCATTGTGCTTGTAAATTGCTATATTGCTTTTTTTTGACACTATATTGCTTTTTTGAAATGTTTATGTTATACTTGCTATTGAAAGGACGGGGATGACACCTTGGCTTACGAGTATCATCATTTCAGAGATGCCACGATACGCATACTATTGCACAATAACACCTTATATAATCCCTCTTTTTATCCAAGCGTTACGAGCGGAGTGTTTAATGACAACGACGGCTCTCTTCATCCGTTACAGCACACAAGGTTTACAGAGATATCTATACATTGGCACCAAAACCCCGAATTGCTTTATGTTACCGATGGTTGCCTATCTGTTAAAACCGACAGTAACACCTATACGGTAGAGGCTGGAAGCATCGCAATAATTGACTGTAATCAGATGCACTCCCTCTCTCCCGAGACACCACAATGTACATATTACTGCCTTATCCCAAACAAATCTTTATGTGGAGAAATTTCGGCGTTGCCACCAAAAACCGACGATGCCGATGTTGTCAGTTTATACCACAAAATTGTAAAAGAATTTACTACGCGCGACAAAAATTACAAACGACTTATTGAGGGTTATGTTGAATGTATTTTTGCGCTTTTAACACGATTTTGCGAAAACATCGGTGAAAAATCCAGTGAGACTTCTGCAAAGTTAGTGGCAGTTAAAGAAGCAATGAACTATATTTCTAACAACTTTAAAAACGATATTTCTATAGACGATATAGCTAAAAGCGCAAATTTAAGCCGCTACTACCTATGCCACGTGTTTAAGGAAATAACAGGTCAAACAGTGTTAAGCCATCTTAACTATGTGCGCTGTAACAACGCGTCCGATCTGCTTTTAAGCGGTAAATACACCGTTTCTCAAGCCGCTTCTTTATCGGGATTTAACAATCTTTCCTACTTTTCTAAAATCTATCGCGCTACGATGGGACACCTGCCAAGCAAGGATGCCAAGAAAAATTCCGCTTACTACACTGTAGAGAGTAAGGCTAATTAACGGAATTGTAAATAATACTTAGTCTAAATATGTAATAATAAAAAGCCTACCCAAATATAATTTTTTAAACGGAAATTATATGGGGTGGGCTTTTTTGTTTTATCGTTTTATGGGTGATATTATATTGGCAATAAAACTGTCCGAAGGACAATATCACTATGCCACAGCATAATAAAACTGCGAAGCAATACAACTCGCCGCCAGGCGAATATAACTGTTGCTCGCTTCCGAAAGAAGTGTGCAACAAAGGGGTGGGCTTTTTTGAAATTTAACTATTATACTTCTTTAAACGAACAAGCGGAGCGCATACGTGCTATGTGCAATGCTATAAATAATTCAGAGTTGCAAGAGCTAAAACAACAGTCGGATAAATGGCGAGAGCTACTTTGTGATAAGCTTTATACCGACTTTCTGCCACCTATTCAGCGCCGCGAGCTTTTGGGGATTGTTCAGCAAATGGGCTACGTTGCCTACGAAACTGCGGGGGTTTTAAGCCAGAAACTTATAAACACGGCCGACGGTTTGCTTTTAAAAGGCGGATTGCAATGCTCAATTTCGGTTTTGTGCGACGAAACACAAGGATTGCAAAAGCGCACCTGCTGTGCTACGCGCTTGCGACGTTCGGTCTTCTCTCTTTTGTCTACCTGGCGAGACTGCGTTTTGTCGGGCACCGACCGCCTGCTTTGCGACGGTTTTGAGGCGGCAGCCGAGGCTCTGCTACGATATGCCGACGCTATAGAGGCCGCTACTATAATTGTATAAAATAATTTTGGGTTCCGTAGGCGCAACACTCCGCTACAAAACAGTTCACCGAACCGTTTCGCTTTTCGCTTCGTGCCCTCTCAGGGTTCGAGTCCCTCCCTCATTCTTTTCTATTAACAATAAAAAAGCCGAGCCGACCCGTTGGGTCTACTCGACTTTTTGAAAAGGATGTACGAATTAGAAGTAAATATAAAATTAGACCTATGTGTTTGAACCATTACATAATTTGTAATGGTCATAATTATAATAGACGTTTGTATCTACCGATATATCGTAATTTATTCACCTTTATCTAAAAGACCTACGATTGAAAAACCAACACCAACAACTGGGATAAATAGTCCTATTACTTCGCCAACGCCCCATTCACCAAGAGAAGATGCGTACAAACAAAAGAAACCTAATATAATTAATGTTATTCCAAATAGTATTTTTTTGATACCTTTCATAATAAAACCTCCTAAATTTGTTTGTTGCTATGTTAATTCCCCGTTTGTCGGTTAGATTATAGCATAAATTGCATTTATAATCAATACTTTGCGTGGCAAAGCGCATTAATTATCACGGCGAAGCTTGTATATTATCATTGCGAAAGTTCTTTTTATACACGCTTTACGTGAT
>JAZNZF010000059.1:0-62107 GCA_045594795.1 Acutalibacteraceae bacterium
AAACCGTTGAAATCGCGCCTGTTGTAAATAACTGAAGCAGGGAAAGCCGTACTCCGTCCACATGATCGATAAACCTGCTGACCGTCATAATCTGCAGTGCATAGGGAAATGCACTGATGAAAATCAGAACGTAGTCCCAGTTACCATTGTTGAATCACCTATTGAAAGTATCGAAATTGAGCCAATCGATATAATTAAAGAAACCGATGGCTGGTGGTACGAAGATTGTATAGAAGATGAAGACGGCAACGAGGAAAGTGTTGATTATTACTGCTATGAGTGGAGTGATAATCTTTCTTACACCGTTACATTAAAAGACGGCACAGAGATTCAAGGTACAGGTCAATATTTCGTTTATAACGACGAGGAATATTATATTGACTGGCAAGATAACCAAAGCGCATCAAATCAGTGGACTGCTGGTAACGCCTATTACCCAACTATCAGTGTTTTAGGTTATAGCTGTGAAGTTCCTGTTACCATTATTGATACACCTATCGAAAGTATCGAATTTGAGCCAATTAATATTATTGAGAACTCCTCAGGTGAATGGGAGTGGGATTGGAGTTTACCTGAAGCTGATGTTCAATATTTCTGCTATTATTGGTGGAATAAGCTCTCTTACACCGTTACATTAAAAGACGGCACCGAGATTCAAGGTATTGGCACATGGTTCAATTATAATGGTGAAGAATATAATATTCAATGTCGAGACAACCAAAGTTCAGCAAATCAGTGGACTGTCGGTAATACCTATTATCCAACAATGAATGTTTTAGGTTACGAAACAGAAGTCCCTGTTACCATTGTTGAATCACCTATTGAAAGTATCGAAATTGAGCCAATCAATATAACCAAAAACACCTCAGGTAATTGGAATTGGGATTGGATTACAAACGAAGATGGAAGTGAAGATGAGGTTAAATATTACCGCTATTATTGGTGGAATGAACTCTCTTATACTATTAACTTTAAAGATGGCTCTCAAACCAAAGGAACTGGCACATGGTTCAATTATAATGGTGAAGAGTTCTCAATAGATTATTATGATAACCAACGTGCTGTAAACCAATGGACTACTGGAAATACCTATTATGAAACCGTTAGTGTTATGGGTTGTAGCTGTGAAGTTTCTATCACAATCGAAAATATAAAAGCAACTCCAATAGATGTTGATGAAACAAAGAAAGCAGTAGTATCCAAAAAAGGCGAAATGGTATATTTCCAATTCACTCCTTCGGAATCAGGGGTATATACATTTACTTCTGATACATCAAAAGATACATATGGATATTTATACGATTCTGATTTTAGCGAAATCGCTAACGATGATGATGGAGGAATTGATAACAATTTCCGTATAACATATAATCTTGAAGCAGGAGAAACCTATTATTTCGCAGCAAGGTATTATAGTAGTAACAATACAGGTAGCTTCAAGGTTAAATTGACCAAAGTCCCAGCCGTCATTGATGTTCAGATTACTCCAATAGAAATAATAAAAGAAACCGGAGGTAACTGGGATGAATATTGGACAGAAGATGAAGATGGTAATGAAGAATATGTTGAGTATTACCACTATCATTGGTATAATAAGCTTTCTTATACAATTACCTTTGATAATGGCGACAAGAGTCAAGGATTTGGTACATATTTCGATTATGACGGTGAAGGATATTATATTGACTGGCATGGTACTCAAGGCGGCAATAATACGTGGACTGTTGGTAACACCTATTACCCAACCATCAGTGTTTTAGGTTATAGCTGCGAAGTTCCTGTTACCATTATTGATACACCTATCGAAAGTATTGAAGTTGAACCAATCAATATGGTTAAGGATACCGACGGTTATTGGGACGAAGATTGGATAGAAGATGAAGATGGCAACGAAGAAATTGTTGATTATTTCTACTATGAGTGGTATGATAACATTTCTTACACCATTAACTTTAATGACGGAACACAGATCAAAGGTTATGACAGCTGGTTCGATTATGACGGTGAAGAATATAGAATTCAATATCAAGATAATCAAAGTGCCAAAAATCCCTGGATAGCAGGTAACACCTACTACCCAACCATCAGCGTTTTAGGTTATAGCTGTGAAGTTCCTGTTACCATCGGTGAACTCAAATACGAAAATGGCATCGAATATATGGTGCAGAATGGTATTGTAGTTATAACAGGCGTTTCAAGCTCGGGGGATGTACTCACTATTCCTGAAACTATTGAAGGTTTACCTGTTGTTGCTATAACATCCTTAAGCGGTTGCGAATATAATGAAATCGTTATTCCTGATACAATAACCTCTCTTTCTGCAGCAGCTTTTGATGGATGTTATGATTTAACAAAAATCACAATCGGCACCGGAGTTAAAACTTTAAGTAACAGAATGTTTATAGATGCTTATAACTTAACCGAAATAGTTGTTTCCGATAAGAACGAAAAATACACAAGCGTCGATGGCATAGTTTATGATAAAGATGTAACAACAATGGTGGCTATCCCTTACGGTAAAACAACCCAACATACCGTACCGGAAACTGCAACCGATATTTACCTTTATATAAGTGGTTCTTATAAGTTTGGTATTGTATTATTGAACGATAATACAGGATATATTACAGAAGATGGCGTTATTTATAATAAGGATAAGACCATAGTTTATGCTTGTGACCCAACAAAAACCGGAAGCTATACTATGCCTGATACTGTTGAAATAATTAATAATGCTGCTTTTAAAAACAGTAGTTTAGAAAAAGTTGTAGTTTCTCAAAAGGTTACTGATATCGTTTATTGCGCATTTATGAATAACGAAAATCTCAAAGAGGTTGTTCTTCCTAATACATTAACCTCAATTTCTCAAGGCGCGTTCCAAGGCTGCGGCAACCTTACAGATGTTAATATGCCAAGTGAGTTGACATCTATAGGAAACAATGCCTTTGCATCAAGCGGTATCAAAAAAGCAGATATCCCAGGCGGAGTTAAAACTATTGAGTCATCAGCGTTTATGTATTCAGACTTAGAGGAATTAACCCTTGCTGAAGGTATAAAAGAAATTGAATCTGCTGCGTTTATGAATACTAAATTAAAGGAAGTTAAGATTCCTGATAGTATGGATATCATTTCTACTTTCGCTTTTAATGGCTCTACTTTAGAAAGCGTTGATTTAGGAAACGGAATCCAAGAAATAGACGATTTTGCTTTTGCAAACACCAACCTTAAGGCAGTGCGCATTCCTGATAGTGTTGTTTATTTAGGAGATTGCGTTTTCGATGGCTCAAAGGTTAAAGACCTCCAAATTGGAGCAGGTATAACCAGCACAGGTAGTTATACATTTATCGGTATGGAAATTGAAACCTTAACCTTACCTTCAAACGTAACCGAAGTCGCGTATAAATCCTTTATGGATTGCTCAAAGCTTGCGGATATAGAATTACCTGATACTCTTGAAAAACTCGATGGTACTGCATTCCAAGGTACTGCATGGTATGATAATCAATCTGGTGGTGTGATATATATTGGTACGTCCCTTTACGGTTATAAAGGCGATATGCCAGAAAATACCAACATAATAATTAAAGACGGCACCAAGATTATTGCAAACTATGCATTCGAACTTCAAGAAAATCTTGCAAGTATAACTCTTCCAACCAGTGTTAAAACTATAGGTTTGTCAGCATTTTCAAACTGTTTTAACATATCCGATGTTTATTATTCTGGTTCCCAAGAGGATAGAGAAAAAATCGATATCGATACTGGAAACTATTGGTTGGAACAAGCAACGTGGCATTATAACTATGTATGTACTCATAAATTTGAGAATGATTGTGACGAAGATTGTAATATCTGCGGAGAGATTCGTCCGATTGTTCATGATTTTGCGGATGCAACATGTACCGAAGCTGAAACCTGTAATCTTTGTGGAGAAACCCGTAACGAAGCATTAGGGCATAATTCCGATGCCGGTACGGTTACCAAAGAGGCTACCTGTAGCGAAACAGGTACTAAGGTTTATAAATGCACAAGATGTGAAGAAGTTCTTAAAACAGAAGTTCTTGCACAACTTACTCACGATTTTGCCGCAGCAACCTGCAATAAAGCAGAAACCTGTAATCTTTGCGGGGAGGCCCGTGGTGAAGCATTAGGCCATAATTCTGATGCAGGTACGGTTACCAAGGAACCAACCTGTACTGAAACAGGAATTAAAACCTACAAATGCACAAGATGTGAAGAAGTTCTTAAAACAGAAGTTCTCGCACAACTTACTCACGATTTTGCCGCAGCAACCTGTGAAAAAGCAGAAACCTGTAAACTTTGCGGTGAAACACGTGGTGAAGCATTAGGCCATAATTCTGATGATGGCACGGTTACCAAAGAGGCAACCTGTTCTGAAACCGGAATTAAAACCTATAAATGTGCAAGATGTGAAGAAGTTATAAAAACCGAAACACTCGATAAACTTCCTCATGAATACACTGAAGCCACTTGTGAAAATCCTGAAACTTGCGAAGTTTGTGGACAAACAAGAGGCGAAGCGTTAGGTCATATCGGCGGAGAAGCTACCTGCGAGGAAAAAGCAATCTGCACCCGCTGTGAAGAAGAATATGGCGATTTTGCAGACCATATATTCTCTAATGCTAATTGTACAGAAGCTAAGACTTGCGAAATTTGTGGTGATACCGAGGGTGATGAATTAGGTCACAGTTACTCAAATGCATGTGATAAAGATTGTAATCGTTGCGGTGCAAAACGAACAACTAAGCATAAATACAGCAACAATTGCGATACAACATGTAATGTATGTAACGCAGTCAGAAGCGTAACTCATGCTTATAAAACCACAACAGAGGCTGCAACAACCTCTAAAAACGGTAGCGTTGTTAAGAAATGTACTGTTTGCGGAAAAGTTGCAAGCACCACAACTATTAAATATGCAAAAACATTCAAGCTTTCAACAACAGAATATACCTATAACGGTAAAAACAAAAAGCCAAGTGTTGTTGTTAAGGATTCAAGCAATAAAGTGCTTAAGAATAAAGTAGATTATATTATTCACTATCCTTCAAGTACAAAGAATGTTGGCACATATAAAGTTAAAATAGAATTGAAGGGCAAATATTCAGGCACAAAGACCTTGTCCTTTAAGATTAACCCATCTAAAACAACAGTTTCAAAACTCACCGCAGGTAAAAAGAAACTTACTGTTAACATAACCAAGAAATCAACTCAAGTAACGGGTTATGAAATTCAGTATTCAACCTCTAAGAAGTTTACAAGTTCTAAAACAAAAACAATAAAGAGCAATAAAACAACTAAGGTAACCCTCAGTAGTTTGAAAGCAAAGAAAACATACTATGTAAGAGTTAGAACTTATAAAACTGTTAATGGTAAGAAATATTATTCAGATTGGTCAGGATATAAGTCCAAAAAGACCAAATAACTAAACTAAAACGGCAAGGAGAAATCCTTGCCGTTTGTTAGTAAAACTTACCGCGAATATAATTGAGGCACCTTCCTTACGAAAGGTGCCTCACAGCGTGGTTTTTACCTTATATGTTAGATTAATAATTCAGCAATTTGAATTGCGTTGGTAGCGGCACCTTTTCGTACTTGGTCACCGCAGCACCAAATATTAATACCCTTGTCACAGGTTAGGTCTTCGCGAATTCTACCAACATATACAATATCCTGGTCGCTTGTATCAATAGGCATTGGTAAAATATTATTATCAAGGTCATCAACAAGTTTACAACCTGGAGCAGATGCAATAATATTCCTTGCGTCTTCTACCGAAACCTTGTCGCGAGTTTTAACAACAACCGAAATAGAGTGTGAGCGTACAACCGGAACACGAACGCAGGTGCAGCTAACAAGTAACTCTGGCAAATGCATAATTTTTCTGCCCTCATTTTGCATTTTCATTTCTTCTGTTGTATATCCGTTTTCAACACCGCTACCAATTTTGGGTATTAGGTTGTATGCTATCTGGTTTGTAAATACATTGGAAACAATCTCGCCACCATCTAAAACTGCACGGCTTTGGTCCATAAGCTCTATAGGACCGCCCGCACCGGCGCCAGATACGGCTTGATAGGTAGAAGCCACCATAGTTTCAATGGGGCTAAGCTTGTTTAAAGCATTTACTGCAACGAGTGTAATTATTGTTGAACAGTTGGGGTTAGAGATTATGCCCTTGTGAGCTTTTGCATCCTCAGGATTTATCTCGGGAACAACAAGCGGAACATCCTTATCCATACGGAAAGCGCTTGAGTTATCAACAAAAACGGCACCTGCAGCAACAATATGGGGAGCCATTTCTTTTGCTATAGCGTTGCTTGCTGCACCGAGGACAATGTCCATACCGCTAAAGGAATCCTTAGTAACTTCCTCAACAGTATATTCTTTGCCCATATATTCAATCTTTTTGCCAGCACTTCTCTGTGAAGCAAGAAGCTTTAACTCTCCGATAGGGAAGTTTCTTTCGGCTAAAATTTTAAGCATTTCGCGGCCAACCGCACCAGTTGCACCGATAATTGCAAGATTAACTTTTTTCATAATAAAACATTTCCTTTCGCAAAACGGGTATTATTTAATAAAACTGTCGTAAAGAACACGAATAGTTTTTTCGTAGTCACTGCTATCAACGCCCAATATTATATTACGTTCCTCAGGACCCTGTGAAATCATTCTGATATTAATTCCACTTTCGCCCATTGCAGCAAATAGCTTGCCTGATGTACCGGGTTTAAATGCCATCTTTCTGCCAACAACAGCAATAATTGCAATGTTTTCGATAACATCAATTTTTTGTGGCTGAATTTCGGTTTCAAGCTCGCCGATAATAGCATAAAGGTTATCCTTAACACTAGCCGAAGACATTACAAATGAGAACGAATCAATGCCTGACGGAGCATATTCTATTGCAACACCGTTACGCTCGAATACTGCAAAAATATGGCGAAGAATACCGATGCCGGCAGATAAGCCGTGTTTGTTTAATGTAATAATGCTAAAACCGTGTCTACCTGCAATACCTGTTATAAAGCTTGGGTCGTTAAAGGTATCGTTACAGTCCTTCATAATAATGGTTCCGCTGTTTTCTGGGTCGTTTGTGTTACGGATATTTAAAGGAATGTTAGCTTTTTTAACAGGGAATATTGTTCCTTCGTGTAAAACTTGTGCACCCATATAAGAAAGCTCGCGAAGCTCGTCGTAGGTGATGTGTTTAATTGGCTTTGGATTATCTACAATTCTTGGGTCTGCCATAAGCACGCCGCTAACGTCGGTCCAGTTTTCGTATACATCGGCATGTAATGCAGCTGCTGCCAATGCGCCGGTGATATCAGAACCGCCACGGGTCATTACCTTAATTGTAGCGTTTGGCATAATTCCGTAAAAGCCAGGTATTACAATACCTTTTTCGTAGGGAATGTTTTGTAGCTTGGAATAAGATTTGTCGGTGTCAATTGTGCCATCTAATTTAAATGTTAGCCACTCGGTTGCATCAACAAACTTATAGCCTAAGAAGTCTGCTAATAACATAGCAGAAAGATATTCGCCGCGAGATACAAGCTCGTCTTGGCTGATACCTTTTTTCATTTTCTGCTCTATAGCTTTAAGCTCGGCTTCTATATCTACCGAAAGACCTAATTCGTCTCTGATTTCAATATATCTGTCGCTTATTAGCTTAAAAACACTATCACTGCTAACACCATATTGTAGGTGAGCATAGCATAAATAGAGTAAATCTGTAATCTTGTGGTCACCACTAAAACGTTTACCTGCGGCAGAAACAATTACAACTTTACGGCTGGCTTCAGCAGTAACGATTTCTTTTACCTTTTTATACTGATTGGCGTCTGCCATTGATGAGCCGCCGAATTTAAGTACCTTAAACATTAAAGTAAATCCTCCTTATAATATACCTGCTATAAAGGCATTGTTTTCTTTAGCGAACTTGTGCATCTCACTAACTGTTAGCGGTACAGTAATACAGCCGCTTTCCCAATGCTCTTTAATTTTACTGCTATCAAGCTTATTGCAAGCAGGTGCCGAAACAAAGTAACTGTGCGATACAGCAGAGTTGTTAAGGGCTATGTCTTTTATATTAGAATTATATGTTCTTTTAACACCGCTTGCCACATCAATACAGTCGTTAATAACTGTGTATGCGGTGGGGTATCTACCTGCACCGTAGCCAAGGTATGCGCCTTGTCCAACATTTTCAGCGCTGTATGCTATTCTGTTTAAATTACGCGAAACAGCTGCCCAAGAAGAATCGTCTTTAACAAGTGTAGGCTCTGTGTATGCCGAAATACCGTCGTCGCCGTTAACTGCAGTAGCAATTAATCTGCATAAGTAACCGTGCTTTTCGCAATCGTTAAGAATTTTGGATGTTACCGCGCTGATACCAATAATGTCAATCTCGCTCGGGTTAACCGCTACGCCAAAGGCAATGTTTGCCGAAATACCAATTTTGCGGCCTGTGTCAAGTCCGTCGATATCAGAGCTTGGGTCGGCTTCTGCAAAGCCTAACTGTTGTGCCGTTTTAAGCGCGTCGGCAAAATCTGTACCGTCTTTGTGCATAGCATCAAGAATATAGTTTGTGGTTCCGTTTAAAATACCTTCAATACATTGAACCTTGCTTGTCCTAACGGTTCTTTCTAAGTTAGTAAGCCACGGAATGCCGCCACCAACTGCTGCAGTGTATCTTAATGCAACACCCTTCTCCTTAGCGAGTGCAGTAAGTGTTTTATAGTTTTCACATATAACAAGCTTGTTTGCGGTGATAACATTTTTTCCCGCATTAAGTGAAGCAGTTATAAATTTAAGAGCAATGTCTCTGCCACCGATAAGCTCAACAACCGTTTCAACCTCGGGGTCGTTAAGAATCACATTTATATCGGTTACGCTTGTGGCTTCAATATCATTATGTTCAACCAAATCGAGAACATATTTAACCTTTAAATCGCTTGATTTAAGTGCCATTTCGTAAACACCGTAGCCAACGGTGCCGAAGCCAAGTATTGCGATGTTCATTATTTTGACCTCATCTCTTTTTAAGTGATTTTAAATAATAACTTAAAAACACTTGAAATTTTTTACAAAATATTATATCATAGGTATTATAAAAATGCAATATAAATCTTAAGGTTTTTTACTTGGATTGGAGAAAAATTATGTTATATCAAAGCACAAGAAGTAATAACGAAAAAATTAGCGCTGCAAAGGCTATTCTTCGCGGCATTGCAACAGATGGCGGCCTTTATATGCCCGAAAGCTTAAACGCGGTAGATTTTGATTATAAGAAAACAATAAAAATGGATACCTTCCAAATTGCTAATTATGTTCTCTCGACCCTCTTTAGCGACTTCTCTGAAGACGAGATGGGAGAGCTTGTAAAAAAAGCATATAGCAATAAATTTGAAACCGATATTTTAACACCTACCGTTAAGGTTGGCGAAAGCTTTGTGTTAGAACTTTTCAGAGGTCCTACAAGTGCCTTTAAAGACGTTGCTTTGTCAATGCTTCCGCAGTTAATGACAGCCTCGAGAAAGAAGTTGAATATCGAAGAGGAAACTGTTATTCTAACTGCAACAAGCGGTGATACCGGTAAAGCGGCTCTCGAGGGCTTCCACGATGTTGAGGGTACAAAGATAATTGTTTTCTACCCACACGGTGGCGTTAGTCCAATTCAAAAGGCACAAATGGTAACACAAACAGGTAACAATGTTTGCGTATGTGCTGTGCGTGGTAATTTTGATGATGCACAAACAGGAGTAAAAAAGATATTCAATACCTGCGCTAAAGAGAATCTGCTTAGTGGTACGGGTTGCGAGCTTTCAAGCGCTAACTCTATTAATGTTGGCAGACTTGCACCACAGATAGTTTATTATTTTCGCGCTTATGCCGATTTGGTAAATAACGGTGAAATCAAGCTTGGAGATAAGGTTAATTTCGTTGTTCCAACCGGTAATTTTGGTGATATACTTGCAGGATATTTTGCTAAGCTCTTAGGTCTACCTGTTGACAGACTTGTATGTGCCTCAAATTCAAACGATGTTTTAACAGAGTTTTTAAACACAGGCAGATACAACCGTAAACGCACCTTCTTCAAAACCGTTTCTCCCTCTATGGATATACTTGTTTCCAGCAACTTAGAAAGACTTTTATATTTAGCTCTTGGTTGTGATTCCCAAAAAACCGCTTCTTATATGAAGCAGCTTGAGCAAGAGGGTGAATATACCATCGAGCCTGAGGTTTTAGATGAGCTTAAAAGTGTATTCTGGGCAGGTTGTTGTGATGATGAAGCTACCGAGAAAACCATAGGTGAGGTATACACTAAATACAACTACTTGTGCGACACACACACTGCAGTTGGCTGGAACGTAGCCGAGCAGTTTAAAAAGGCTACGGGTAACCCTAACCCTGTTATTGTTCTTTCAACCGCTTCACCTTATAAGTTCGCAGATGCAGTAAGCCGTGCAATAGGTCTTAAAGAAGAAAATGACGAATTCTTGCTTATGGATAAATTATCCGCCGCAACTAACACTCCCATCCCGTCGGGTCTTGCTGGGCTAAAGGGTAAAAAAGAGCTGCATACCGACGTTATTGATAAAGATAAAATGTTAGAATTTGTTTTGGGCAAATTAGGTGAAACCGAATGGACCAAGTAGTTGTAAAAATTCCTGCTACAACGGCTAATATGGGTCCTGGGTTCGACTGTGTCGGTTGTGCTTTATCGGTGTATAATTCAATCACCTTTAAAAAGCTTCCAAGTGGCGTAATAGTAGATGGCAAGGAAAGGAATTTCCCTAACGATAAAAGCCTTGTAGTAAGCGCATATAAAACCGCACTTTCCGAACTTAAGCAAAGCTTTAGTGGTGTGTCTATCGATATTAATTCGCAAATTCCTGTAACACGCGGACTGGGTTCAAGTGCTGCAATAATTGTGGGCAGTGTTACAGCTGCATATTTGCTAAGCGGATTAGAACCGGATAAGCAGAAAATATTCGAAATAGCTTCTAAAATTGAAGGTCACCCAGACAATGTAGCTCCTGCAATTTTCGGGGGTCTGACCGCCTCGTTTATGGATGGCGGTGTTCCGTACACTGTAAAATATAATATTAACAGAAAATGGAAATTTACCGCTTTAGTTCCAAGCTTTAGGTTAAATACTACAAAGGCGCGTGCCGCACTCCCTCGCGCAATTACGGTAAGGGATGCTGTTTACAATTTGTCACGCACTGCGGTTATGTTAAAGGCATTTGAAAGCGGTGACGAACAAATGCTTAAAATTGCTCTAAACGATAGACTGCATCAACCCTATAGAAAAATGCTTATAAGGGATTATTCTAAAATTGAAAGCATTGCTAAAAACCTTGGTTGCACCGCTGTTTATTTGAGTGGAGCAGGCCCAACAATTATGTGCATTTCTTCAAAACAAAATTTCGCAAACGAAATGGCAATTCGACTTAAATCCGAGCATAAGAATAATTGGGAAGTGCTACCGCTTGAGGTTGATAATAACGGCGTTCAATATTACGAGGTGTAATAATGTACAAACATTCCCTCATAATTTCTATAAAGAGATTATGGGGGGATATTTTTATGCGATATTTATTATTAACAAGACGGCAGCTAACGGTAGCCATTTCGTGTGTACTTGTGCTTACTTTGGCAGTTGTAGGTACTGTAAGTGCCTTTGCGATGTCAAACCGCAAGTTACCGATTTATTGTGTAGAGAATAACAAAAAGCAAATTTCAATAAGCTTCGATGCGGCTTGGGGAGCTGACGATACCGACCAGCTTATAAGCATACTCGAAAAACACAAAGTAAAGGCTACATTTTTCGTTGTGGGTGCTTGGGTAGATAAGTATCCCGACGAGGTTAAAAAGCTATCAGAAGCAGGGCACAGGGTAGAAAATCACTCAAACTCGCACCCGTATATGACTAAGCTGTCAACCGATAAAATGGTTACAGAGCTAACCGCTTGTAATGATAAAATAAAAGAGATAACAGGCAGACAACCTAAGCTTTTTAGGGCGCCGTACGGTGATTATAATAATGCGGTTATCGAAGCTGTAGAAAGTGTAAATATGTATACTATTCAGTGGAATATAGATTCTCTCGATTGGTTTGAAAGTGCAACACCCGAGAGCATAATCGAAAACGTAACTAAAAAGGCAACCGACGGTTCTATTATACTAATGCATAACGACGCTGAACATACACCCGAGGCTCTGCCGACCATCCTAAAAACTCTGCAAGACGATGGCTATGAGTTTGTACTAATCGAAGACCTGATTATGAAAGAAAACTACACTATAGACCATACGGGCAAACAGTGTAAAAATAATTAAAGTATATAAATACAATCAAAACCTATAATTGCTATAAATCTAACGTAGTATGTCGTTAGTAAATTAGTAATTATAGGTTTAATTTCATTATAATTTATTCATCAGTACACTTGCAAATACGCTGAATAAATGGTATAATTAACAATATATTGAAGATAATAAACTAACGGAAAGGTTGGTTTATTATGAGTGAATACGAAAATAATACACAGTGCCAAGAAAACGAGGGTAATGATTCTGGAACAAACGAAAGCGAAAACCCACAGTTAGAGCAAATAGAAAAGCTTGGTTCTGTAACCTCAACTCACGGCAAACACGTTATACATTGCTTAACGGTAGTTGGGCAAATAGAAGGGCATTATATATTACCCTCTCAAAACAAAACCACTAAGTACGAGCACGTTATTCCGCAATTAGTGGCTATAGAAGAGGATAAGCAAATTGAAGGTTTGCTTATAATCCTAAACACAGTAGGCGGTGATGTTGAAGCAGGCCTTGCCATTGCCGAGCTTATTGCGGGTATGAAAAAGCCTACGGTATCTTTGGTCTTAGGCGGTGGCCATTCTATTGGTGTTCCGCTTGCAGTTTCTGCAAAACGGTCGTTTATAGCTCCATCTGCTACAATGACCTTGCACCCCGTTAGAACGTCAGGACTTGTTTTAGGCGTACCGCAAATGCTTAATTATTTCGATAAAATGCAGGATAGAATAATTCGCTTTATAACCGACAACTCAAATATTTCGGGTGAAAGATTTAAAAATCTTATGCTAAACGTCGGCGAGCTTGTTACCGATATGGGTACTGTTTTAGAGGGCGAGGCGGCAGTTAAAGAGGGGTTAATCGATAACCTTGGCGGTCTTCGTGATGCTATTGATTGCCTCTATCAGCTTATAGAGGAGGGCGGCGAAATTGCTACTACACACGATTGCTGACCCTAAGATGATTTTTCCACAAAAATATAATGAGGTTAAGTATTATAAATTAAAGCACGGATATGCTACCTGCGAGGTAACGAAAAGTGGCTTACAGCTTCGTTCTATTAATTCCACCAATCCTACCGATTATTTGAAATTCGGTATTACCACGTAAATTTATTTAGCAGGGCGTTTTTGCCGCCTTGCTATACATACAATTATTGAGGTGTTACATAAATGGCTACTAAAAAGCGTAGTAAATCAAGCAAAAAAAAGCGCCCTGCAAGTGCAACAGCAACAAGCATTATGCAAGAGCAACAACCCGAGCAACTCTCGGGTAAAAAACAGGTAAGCGCAATTATTATGTTCGCGGCTGCCGTGTTTTTAATGTTCGTTGCGCTTATTTCATCAAGCGAAAAAAATGTGTGGAACTGGCTACATAACACAATGTTTGGCTTGTTTGGAATATGTGCGTACATAATGCCCATAATTTTAGGCGCAATCGCTATCGCAGGCGCTATGGAGAAATACGACAATAAGTTTACAACAAGAACGGTCGAGGGTGGTTTACTTGTTTGGTTTATTTGTGCGGCTATGGATATATTCTCGGGTATATCAAAGTCCACCGATTTTATATTGCACATAACAACCTCGTTCAAGTACAATGAGGTTTATGGCGGTGTGTTTGGCGCGTTGCTTGGTCACCCAATGTATAAAGCGCTTGGCGATACGGGTGCAAAAATCACCATAATTATTTTAATAATAGTTGTGCTTATGTTTATAACCGGCACAACCCTTATCAGCGCATATAAAATGCTTGCAAAACCAATTAAATCTGCAGGCGCTGCTATTGAAAACAGGCTTGAAGAACACGAAAAGCGCCGCGAAGAACAACGCGCAAAGTTCCAGCTTGATGTACCAGTTCCTGGCGAAGAACGTGGAAAATCGGTAGAGGAAGTAACCGAACAACCATTAAATGTTGCCGACAAACGACGCAAGGTTATAGCGGCTTATAGGGGAGAGGAATATTCACCCGAGCCACAACTCGACGTAGAAAAAGAACCCGAACCATTAGAAGAGCCTAAAAATATAGCAGCTGATGATACTGCTATCACCGAGCCACAAACCCAAGAAACTGCCGCTGAAACCCCTGATGCACCAATGCTTGAGGGCATCTCTAATGAAGTTACATTAGAAGATATCCCCGAAGACGAGGATGCTTATCGTTTCCCACCACTCTCGCTCTTGCAAGAGCCAACGGGTATGGGTAACGCCGCATCAGACCACGAGGCAGTAGGCGAACAGCTTGTTAATATCTTGCGTAGCTTTGGTGTAGAAACAAAAATTATTAACATTAGTGTAGGCCCTTCTGTTACAAGATACGAGCTACAACCTGCAGCGGGTGTTAAAATAAGCAAAATTACAGGCCTTTCAAACGATATTGCAATGAACCTTGCCGCAGCAGGTGTCCGTATTGAAGCACCTATCCCAAATAAACCTGCAGTTGGTATTGAAGTACCTAACAAAACTGCCGGTATGGTAACCGTGCGTGAAATTATAGATTCCAAGGCGTTTACCTCTTCAAAGTCAAAGCTAACCGTTGCGTTAGGTCGCGATATAGCAGGCGTTCCTATAGTTACCGATATAGCAAAAATGCCACACGGACTAATTGCGGGTGCTACCGGCTCTGGTAAGTCCGTATGTATTAACTCGTTTATTGTTAGCCTGCTTTACAATGCTAATCCCGACGAGGTTAAGCTCTTGATGATTGACCCTAAGGTCGTAGAGCTTGGCGTGTATAACGGCATTCCACACCTGCTTGTTCCTGTAGTTACCGACCCTCGCAAAGCCTCGGGTGCTCTCGGCTGGGCGGTTACCGAAATGGAAAACCGCTATAAGCTTTTTGCCGAGAACGACGTTAGAAACTTAGAGGGTTATAACCGCCTGGCAGAAAAATCAGATACGCTGATTAAAATGCCTCAAATCGTTATTATAATTGACGAGCTTGCCGACCTTATGATGTCAGCACCTCACGAGGTTGAGGATTCAATTTGTAGAATCGCACAAAAAGCACGTGCCGCAGGTATGCATCTGCTTATTGCTACCCAGCGTCCTTCTGTAGATGTTATTACGGGTATTATTAAAGCCAACATTCCTTCGCGTGTAGCCTTTATGGTTTCTTCTGCTACAGACAGTAGAACCATACTTGATACAGGTGGTGCAGAAAAACTGCTTGGCCGTGGTGATATGCTGTTTGCACCTGTAGGCGCAATCAAGCCTCGCCGTATACAAGGCTGCTTTGTAAGTGACGAAGAGGTAGAAAATGTAGTAGAATTCATCAAAGGTGTCAGAAAAGGCGAGTACGACGACGGTATTATGGAAGAAATAGAGCGTCAAGCCGCCGCAGCAGATAATAAAAAATCTAAGTCATCTGACGGTGACGGGGATAGCGAAGCCGATGCTATGCTCGGTGCCGCTATTGAATGTGTTGTAGATAACGGACAAGCATCTACATCTCTATTACAACGTAGGTTAAAGTTGGGCTATGCCCGTGCCGCGCGTATTATGGACCAAATGGCAGAGCGTGGAATTATAGGTCCTTATGAGGGTGCAAAGCCTCGCTCTGTGCTTATTACCAAGGCTCAGCTTTTGGAGATGCAGGCACGCGGAGAAGACAGCTCGAATACGGAAGAATAATTATGTTTTTACCTATTACTAAAAAAGATATGAATTTAAGAGGTTGGGAACAGTGCGATTTTATAATCGTTACGGGCGATGCCTATGTCGACCACCCAACCTTTGGCACTGCCATAATATCAAGGGTATTAGAGGATAGTGGCTACAAAGTCGGTATTATTTCCCAACCAAATTGGAAAAACGATACCGACTTTTTAAAGCTTGGCACACCTAAATACGCATTTATGGTAAATGCAGGTAATATTGATTCTATGGTGGCACATTACACTGCCGCTAAACGTAAGCGTAGTACCGATGCGTATTCACCTAGTAATCGTACGGGTTTGCGACCCGATAGGGCGGTAACGGTATATTCTAACCGCTTGCGTCAAATTTTTGGTGACATACCAATTATTATTGGCGGGGTAGAGGCGTCACTTCGTCGATTTGCTCATTATGACTATTGGGCAGATACTGTTATGCCATCAGTTTTAATTGACAGCAAAGCAGATATTTTGTCCTTTGGTATGGGCGAAAAACAAACCGTGCAAATTGCAAATGCCTTAAGCTCGGGTGCTGGTGTAGAGGGTTTGCGCCAAATTCTTGGCGTTTGCTATATTACCGATAACGCCGAGGGATTAAAGGGTATAACCTTGCCGTCATACGATTCGTGCAAAAATTCCAAAGAGAAGTATGCAGAGGCTTGCCGTATTGAGTACGACGAGCAGGATGCAGTTAGAGGCAAACGGCTTATTCAACAGCACGGTAAAAGGTATTTGGTGCAAAATCCCCCGATGCCACCTTTAACAACCGAGGAGCTTGATAAGGTTTACGAACTGCCATTTGAAAGGTATTATCACCCAAGCTATGAAAAACTTGGCGGCGTTCCTGCAATAGAAGAGGTAGAGTTTTCTATCACCCATAATCGTGGTTGCTTTGGTGCTTGTAATTTCTGTTCTATTGCTTTTCATCAGGGCAGACAAATTGCAGTGCGTAGCAAAGAGTCTATCTTGAAAGAAGCAAAAAAGCTTACCGAAAACCCACATTTTAAGGGGTATATTCACGATGTTGGCGGCCCTACTGCTAATTTTAGAAAACCATCATGCGAAAAACAATTAAAGTACGGTGTTTGCAAGGGTAAAAAATGTTTAGCTCCCACACCTTGTAAAAATTTAGAGGTTGACCATACCGAGTATATTGATATACTAAATTCCATCAGAGAAATACCTAAAATTAAAAAGGTATTTATTCGCTCGGGTGTAAGGTTCGATTATCTTTTAGAAGATGAAAGCCGCGAATTTTTAAAAACACTTGTACGTAACCACGTAAGCGGACAGTTAAAGGTAGCACCGGAACATTGCTCTGCTGCTGTGCTTGATAAAATGGGCAAGCCACATATAGAGGTGTATAAACGCTTTGCCGATGAGTTTTATAAGGTAACAAAAGGTATGGGTAAAGAGCAGTATTTGGTACCGTATCTAATGTCAAGTCACCCCGGTAGCACCCTGAAGGACGCTATAGAGCTTGCACTATTTTTAAAGCGCGAAAAAATAAGACCCGAGCAGGTACAAGATTTCTATCCAACCCCTGGTACACTTTCAACCGCTATGTATTATACGGGTATCGACCCGCATACTAACAAAAAGGTATTTGTTCCAAAGTCGGCAGAGGAAAAGAAGTTGCAACGCGCCTTACTACAGTATTTTAAACCTGAAAATCGCGAGTTGGTTGTCAAAGCGCTCATTATAGCAGGCAGAACAGATTTAATCGGTAGTGGTAAAAACTGCTTAATTACGGGTAACGTTAACAAAGCTCAGGGTAAATCTAAGCCCCGAAAACAAGTAAGCCGAATGGGTGGAAAATGGGATGGTAAAAAACGCAGATAGGTGAGGAAAAATGATTATTGTTGATAGAATTGAAAAAGATATTGCCGTATGCGAGGATAATGGTGAATTTATCAATATTTCTATAAATAATATAATCGGTAACCTACATGAAGGCGCCGTGCTTATTAAAACCGAAAGTGGATACCTTGTGGACGAAGACCTAACCTTTGCGCGCAAGAAAATAATTTTTGACAAGCAGAAAAAATTATTTAATATTTAAGAGTAAACGCCCAGATATTTTGATATCTGGGCTTTTTGTATGTTTTGGTAAAAGTGTGGCATAATTATTTTGGAGGTATTTTTATGCAAAATTTAATTGGAACTAAAACCGAGCGAAATTTAAGAGAGGCTTTTGCGGGTGAATGTATGGCACACGCAAAGTACAAGTATTATTCTGACAAAGCAAAAAAAGACGGTTATAATCAAATCGCAAATATTTTTAAAGAAACAGCGCGTAATGAGAAAGAGCATGCAGAAATTTGGTTTAAACTGCTGCACAATGGTGAAATGCCAGCGACTCTTGAAAATCTAAAAGATGGAGCAACTGGTGAAAATTTTGAGTGGACCGAAATGTATAGCCGTATGGCAAACGAAGCTAAAGAAGAAGGCTTTAATGAAATAGCCTTTCTTTTTGAAAAGGTTGCAGAAATTGAAAAACGGCACGAAGAACGCTATCGTAAGCTAATTTCAAATGTAGAAGGCGGCTTAGTGTTCTCTCGCGATGGAGATGTAATGTGGCAATGCGGTGCGTGCGGTCACATACATTTTGGTAAAACTGCACCCGAAATGTGTCCTGTTTGCAAACACGAAAAGGCATACTTTGCAACCTATTGCGAAAACTATTAAATGATTAATACTCAGGTAACTTTGTGGCTGTATAAACGCAGTATTATCGTAACGCGACAGAGCAATAATTTAATAAGTAAATGTATGAAGTTGGCGTATATTTATAAAAATTAAATTAGTTATCTATATTAACTAAAATTGTGTTTTTATATGATAAGTAGCTTGACAAAGAATTGTTTAAACTGCTGAAATCCACAATTTGTGCTGATTTTAATTGACATTTACAACTATATTTTGTATAATTATAACAAAGTTTCATTATTAAATTAGTGCAAGTTGAGAGGGTGGAATATTTATGCCTGAGTTCAAAATCAGCACCGGGCGCCAAGCACTTATTGACGAATTAGTTGCACAGTTACCTAATTTTAGAAAGTTAATGCATATGTCCCAATCAGAGCTTGCCGAGAAAATCGGTAAAAGTCGCCAAACAGTTTCTGATATCGAGCGTAAAACCGCACCAATGGGTTGGGACACTTATCTTGCAGTTATTAAAGTTTTCGAGTGCAACGGTTTATTTACAAGGGAAGTTAATTTCAGTTATGTCGAAAAGCTTAATAACGAGCTATTACTTGGTAACAAAAAAGTCTAATTCAAAATTTTGAATCTCCTTTTTCTATACTGCAAAAACTCCGTCACAAAAAAGTGGCGGAGTTTTTGTTTGTATATATTTATTGTTTCTTCCAAAAATATATATGGTGATTATATGTTTACTACCGTTTTAAGAACCTTACTTTTGTATATTTTATTGATGGTGGCAATGCGCCTAATGGGTAAAAGGCAAATAGGTGATATGCAACCTGCAGAGCTTGTGGTAACAATACTTATTTCAGAAATAGCCTCTATACCCATACAGGATACGTCACAGCCCATTTTTGTTTCTATTACTGCTATATTTGCTTTAGTTGCTTTCGAAATTGTGGTAACCGTAATTTCAATGAAATCAAATTTGATTAACAGCATAACCAACGGCAAGTCTGCAATTATTATTAAAAATGGAAAGGTGTTACAACCACAACTAAAAAAAATGAGAATAACCATTGCCGATTTAATGGAGCTTCTTCGCGGGCAGGGTATATTTGATTTAAACGAGGTTTCTTACGCTGTGCTTGAGACAAACGGTACTTTAAGCGTACTGCAAAAGCCACAATTTCGTAATGCTCGGGTTATGGACTGTGCAAAGGTCAGCGAACCGGATTCATACCCATCGTTAGTTATAAGTGACGGAAAGCTACTAAAGCGCGGCTTAGAAGACGCAGAAACATCCGAAGCCGAGCTTGAAAAAATCTTAAGACAAAAGCATATAGACAAAAAGGACGTTTTTATTATGACAGTTGATAGATTTAATAATGTTGTAATTGTAAAAAAAGGAGAAGTAGTATGAGCAGAATTTGGGCTGGTGTAGTTATTGCTATTGTGATATCAAGCTTGTGCTGTGTAGAATGGTATAAATTAAACTCTGCGTTTAATAATGCCGAGCAAATGGTAATAAAGATGCAAGATAAATATATAAAGAAAGATACAAATGCGGTTAAAACCGATGCAAAAAAGCTTAAAAGCTATTGGGAAAGTAAAGAGAAAACGTTACATTTTTTTCTCTCTGAAGGCGCAATTGATGGGGTAAGCCTTGAAATATCTTCGCTTCCTTTTATGTATAAGGATGAAAATTTTCTATATTACTGCAACAGTATTTTATTTAAAGTTCGCCACTTAAAAGAGCATATATCACGCAGTATTTTGTAAAAAGTTAACTTATATCAAAAAACAAAGAACTACCTTGTTATGAAGCAAAACGGCTTTTCTATTTATCTTCTCTCTTATCTTTTATCTGAAAACGACAATTTGAGAGAAGAGATAAAAATTAAAAGAGAAATGTGAAGAGAACAAAAAGAAACGACAACTTATCAGTCGATAAATTGTCGTTTCTTTTTGGCGGAGAAGGGGAGACTCGAACTCCCGCGCCGGTTACCCGACCTACACCCTTAGCAGGGGTGCCTCGTCACCAACTTGAGTACTTCTCCATTTATGGTAACTTAGATAAAAATATGGCGGAGAGAGTGGGATTCGAACCCACGGTACCCGTAAGGTACGACGGTTTTCAAGACCGTTCCGTTATGACCACTTCGGTATCTCTCCATTTGTCAGCCTATAAATATTATCATATCGAAAATAAAAAGTCAATATATTTTTTTAAAAATTAATTTCTAAAATTTCATTTCCAAAAAAAGTTATACATTTTTTAGGTATTTATTTTGTTATTTCACTTGAACTAAACCACTACTTATAGTATAATATTATAGAATATTATTATTTAATATACAAAGCGCTTTCGTTTTGTATTATTTGTAGGAGAAATTCAGTTGAAAAACGCTTTAAATATAAACTCGCAAGAGATAATTAATCAACAAACTACATACACTAACTTGGCAAAAGAAAAGCTGCTACAAACCTTCGAGGGTAGTCCTAAGGCTTTTATACACACATACGGCTGCCAGCAGAATGTTAGTGATAGTGAACGTATGCAGGGTCAGCTTGTAGAGATGGGCTACACTATGTGCGAAAATGCAGAGGAAGCCGATTTTATTCTCTTTAACACCTGTGCCGTTCGCGAGCATGCAGAGGATAGGGTTTGGGGTAATGTTGGTGTGCTTAAAAAACTTAAAAAGCAGAACCCAAACTTAATAATTGCGCTTTGCGGTTGTATGTTTCAGCAGGCAAAAAATGCCGAGCGTGCGCGCAAAAGCTTCCCGTATGTAGATATAGTTTTTGGCACATACTGTCGTTGGCGTTTGCCCGAGTTTATTTATCGCAGACTAACGGGCAGCCCCCGTATTTTTGAGATTACTGAAAATATGCAGGATATTGTTGAGGGGTTCCCTGTAAAACGCGACGGTAGCTTTAAAGGTTGGGTGCCGATTATGTACGGCTGTAACAACTTTTGCACCTACTGTATTGTGCCCTATGTTAGAGGTCGCGAACGTTCGAGGAAACCTCAGGATATAATAGCCGAAATAACGGAGCTCGTAAATAGCGGCTACCGCGAGATAACCTTACTTGGCCAAAACGTAAATTCATACGGCAAGGGCGAAGCACACGGCGTGAACTTTGCAAAGCTTTTGCGTATGGTAAACGATATCGAGGGCGATTTTAGAATTAGGTTTATGACTTCGCACCCAAGGGACTGCACTAAAGAGCTGATAGATGCAATGAGTGAGTGTGAAAAGGTTTGCCATCACTTACATCTGCCGTTCCAAAGCGGGTCGGATAGAATTCTAAAAGAGATGAACCGCCACTACACCCGAGAGCAGTATTTAGAGCTAATAGATTACGCTAAGGGCAAGATGCCCGACCTTGATATTACAAGCGATGTTATAGTAGGCTTCCCGGGAGAAACCTATAACGATTTTTTGGATACCGTTTCGCTTGTAGAAAAGGTGCGTTACTCAAGTCTGTTTACCTTTATCTTCTCAGCACGAAACGGCACACCCGCCGCCCAAATGCCCGACCCTGTATCAAGAGAGGAAAAAGGCAAATGGTTTAGCGAGCTTTTGGCGGTGCAGGATAAAATATCCGACGAGCTGTCTGAAAAGTTAGTAGGCGGTACTTATCGTGTGCTGTGCGAGGGCAAGGGCAGAAGCGACGGATATATTGCCGGCAGAACATTCTCGAATGCGGTAATAGAATTCGAAGCACCCGAGCAGTTAATCGGTAGCTTTGCAACCATTAAGGTAATAAACAAGACCTCGGTTTTAGAGGGCGAAATAATTGGAGGATAAAAAAATGGATAAAATTTTAGAGCTTTCACGCGAGCTTGGTAAACTTTTGCAACAAGAACAGTGCTATAAAGACTATATGCACGCTAAAGACGTTAACGATAACGACGAAAATTTACAAAAAGAAATTGGCGAGTTTAACATAGTTAAGCTCTCTATAGACCAAGAGTTAAGCCGCGAAGAACGCGACGAGCAAAAGTTCCGCGAGCTTAACGAACAGCTTCGCAGAATTTACAGCAACATTATGGTAAACGAAAGCATGCAGGCTTTCCAAAAATCCAAAGCTGAGCTCGACCGCTTGGTTGCGGGTATTTATTCAGTAATAGTTAAATGCGCAGGCGGTGAAAATCCCGACGAGGTGAACTTCGAAGACGGTTGCAGCGGTAACTGTTCAAGCTGTGGCGGTTGTCACTAATAAAAAACTCAAGCTTATTTTATTTTTAGAACGGTAGGTTAAAGGAATGGCTGAATTGTCCCCGATGATGAAGCAATATTTAGAAATAAAAAATAATAACCCCGATAGCATTTTGTTCTTTCGCTTAGGCGACTTTTACGAAATGTTTTTTGATGATGCGAAGATTGCTTCAGAAGAGCTCGACTTGGTTTTAACGGGTAGAGATTGCGGTCAGGAAGAACGCGCACCAATGTGCGGTGTGCCTTATCACAGCTGTGAATCGTACATCTCAAGGCTAATATCCAAAGGCTACCGTGTGGCAATATGCGAACAGACCGAAGACCCGCAAAAAGCAAAAGGACTTGTTCGCCGCGAGGTTACAAGCGTTATAACCCCAGGCACCGTTATAGACGACAGTATGTTAGACGAGTCACGCAATAACTATCTTTGTGCGGTTGCATATAACGAGAAAGGTTGCGGAGTTTGTTTTGTTGACGCTTCAACGGGACTTTTGCATTTAACCGAGCTTAGCGGTGACGGTGTTGACCAACGCATTATTGGCGAGCTTGGCAGATTTAACCCAAGCGAGCTTATCGAAAACGGAATAGAAAACCACCCCGAGCTGCTACAGTTTGTAGAAAGTCGTACTAACTGCCGTATTACAAAGCGCCCAAAAGAAAGCTTTAATAGTGACAGCGCAAAGGAAATTATACTTAACCATTTCAATGTGTTGGCTCTTGAAACACTTAATCTTGTGGCCGATTCACCTGCCGTTATGGCATTGGGCGCGGCGTTAAACTATCTTTACGAAACACGCAAAACGGGTCTTGATGCAATTTCGGCTATCGACTATTATACCGATAAAGAGTATATGCGGCTTGATATCAGTGCAATGCGCAACTTAGAGCTGTGTGAAACCCTGCGCAGCGGTGACAAGCGCGGTTCACTACTTTGGGTGCTTGATAAAACAAAAACTGCTTTAGGTAAGCGTAGGCTTCGCGGTATGGTAGAGCAACCGCTACTTAACATTAACGAAATTAATATGCGTTTAAACGCGGTAGAGGAAATAACCGCAAGCACCCTAAAGCGCGGTGAAATTCGCGAAAATCTTGGTGGTATTAAGGATTTAGAGCGCCTTATGTCGCGCATTATTTACGGCACTGCAGGAGCGCGCGACCTTAATACGCTTGCATTCTCGATTGACTATATGCCCGAAATTAAGGCTCAGCTTGAGGGTTGCTCAAGCAAGCTTCTTAAAAAGATATATAGCGAAATAGACCTACTGCGCGATATAAGTGATAGAATACACGCAACTATAAGCGACGAGCCTGCAGCCCTTGTTCGCGAGGGTAACATAATTCGCGAAGGCTTTAGCGCCGAGGTTGACGAGCTTAGGAACGATTTTACTAACGGCAAGGATATTATTACGAGAATTGAAACTACCGAACGCGAAAACACAGGCATAAAGGCATTAAAGGTTAGGTACAACAAGGTGTTCGGTTATTACATAGAAGTACCCAACAGCTTTAAAGGACAAGTTCCCGAAAGCTATATAAGAAAGCAGACGTTATCTAACTGCGAACGCTATATTACCGACGAGCTAAAGGCGTTAGAAAGCCGTGTGTTAGGGGCTAGGGAAAGGGTAAATCAGTTAGAGTACGAAATTTTCGACGAGCTACGCCGCTTCGTAGCCGATAACCGCGCAAGAATACTCGCAACTGCCGACGCTATAGCAAGGCTTGATGCTATCGTTTCTTTAGCAGAGGTTGCAATGCGCAATAATTATACAAGGCCGGGTCTTAATAACTCAGGCAAGCTACAAATAAAAGATGGTAGACACCCAGTAGTAGAGCAGATTCTACGCCAACCGTTTGTACCTAATGACACTATGCTTGATACTGCAGATAACCGTTGCGCAATTATCACAGGTCCTAATATGGCGGGTAAATCCACTTATATGCGTCAGGTAGCATTAATTACAATAATGGCGCAAATCGGCTCGTTTGTACCGGCAAGTTTTGCAGATGTTTCTATCTGCGATGCGGTTTACACAAGGGTTGGCGCTTCGGATGACCTGGCTTCAGGACAGTCTACCTTTATGGTGGAAATGAGCGAGGTTGCCTATATTCTTAAAAATGCAACAAAAAGCAGTCTGCTTATTTTAGACGAGATAGGCAGAGGTACCTCTACTTACGACGGTATGTCTATTGCACGCGCCGTTTTAGAGCATTGTAGTGACAATAAAAAGCTTGGCGCAAAAACACTTTTTGCAACCCACTATCACGAGCTTACGGCTTTAGAGGGTACTATAAAGGGCGTTAAGAATTACAATATCGCGGTAAAAAAACGCGGTGATGATATAACCTTCTTGCGCAAAATTATGCGTGGCGGTGCCGACGATAGCTATGGTATCGAGGTAGCAAAGCTTTCGGGCATACCGCTTTCGGTAATCAACCGCGCAAAACAGGTATTAAGCGAAATAGAAAGCGAGGGTGTAAGCACACCGAGGGCAGTTAATACCGAAAGCTATAGCGACCAGATATCGTTATTACAACAAGGCAGCACAATGTTGATGGAAGAAATAAGCCTAATGGACGTTAACAATATGACGCCAATAGGCGCTATGCAAGCTTTAGCAGAAATTATAGAAAAGGCAAAGGGCCTTTGTTAGTTTAAAAAAAGGAGGTGGCACTTATGCCAAAAATTAATGTGCTCGACAAACAAACAGCAGAGCTTATTGCGGCAGGCGAGGTTGTAGAAAGACCTGCTTCGGCAATAAAAGAACTTATCGAAAACTCTATAGACGCAGGTGCCACACGAATAACTGTAGAAATAGAGGGTGGCGGCATCTCTATGATGCGCGTTACCGACAACGGATGTGGTATTTCGCGCGAGGACGTACCCAAAGCCTTTTTGCGCCACGCAACAAGTAAAATTTCAAAAGGTGACGACCTGAATTCTATAGGTACGCTCGGCTTTAGGGGTGAGGCACTTGCCGCCATAAGCACTGTATCGAGAGTTTCTATGATTACGTGTCAAAAGGAAGACGAGGTTGGAACACGCTATATAATTGATGGCGGCGAAGAGGTGCTCGTAGAAGAAATTGGTTGCAGTGTAGGAACTATTATCGAGGTGCGCGACCTGTTTTATAACACCCCTGCAAGAATGAAGTTTCTTAAAAAGGATGTTAAAGAGGGCGCAAACGTTGCCGCAGTTGTAGATAGAATTGCACTTTCGCATCCCGAGGTTGCCTTTGAGTTTATAAAAGACGGAAAGCGAGTTTTAAGCACACAAGGTAATTCTAATTTAAAAGACACGGTATATGCTGTTCTTGGCAGAGAGGTAGCACTTGGCACTCTGCCTATAGATTACACTTACGAGGGTGTGCGGGTTCACGGGCTTATCTGTAAGCCTTTTAAGTGCCGACCCAATCGCAATTTACAGCTAACCTTTTTAAATGGCAGATTTATTAAATCCAAAACCGCTATGGCAGCGCTCGATGTTGGCTACAAAAACTCTGCAATGGTGGGCAAGTTCCCATATTGCGTGCTTAATATCGAGATGCCTTACGAGTTTGTCGATGTTAATGTGCATCCGGCTAAAACCGAGGTGCGATTTGCAAACGAAAATTTAGTGTTTGATGCCATAAGGTACGGTGTTAAAAACGCATTGGCAGGTGACACTTCACGCCCCGAAATTAAAACTGACAAACAGGTTTTAAAAGAGCGTATGACCTCTAAAGAGTTTTTGGATATACTCACTGAAGAAAACAAACCCTCTAACCAAAATCTACCCATATCTTTTAGGGTTAACGAGGCTTCCAAAAAACAAACCAATACCATTACTGCTAACCAAAACGTTATGCGTGATGATAGTAAAATTAAGGAAAGCGAGCTTAATGCACCGCCTGTTGATATCAACGTAGTGATTGATGTAGAGCCTCCCAAAACCGATAGCTTTAAGGTTTACAAGGTTATAGAGCCAGAAAGCACACCGCAAGTTAAACAGCAGCATAGCGCAGAAAAGTCCGAGTTACCAATCGCACCGATGCCAATGCTTATTGGCGAGGCGTGTAAAACCTATATTATAGCAGAGTATGAGGACAAGCTTTACCTAATAGACAAGCACGCGACACACGAAAGAATTCTTTTTGAAAAGCAAAAAAGCGAGGGTGCAAGTGAAAGCCAAATGCTTTTAACGCCAATAACCGTAACCCTTACTAAGCCTGAGCATGCTGCAATAATTGAGAATGCCGAAAAATTAACCTATGCAGGTTTTGATATCGACGATTTTGGCGACGGTGCATTGCTTGTTCGTGCAGTACCCTCAATGCTATCGGGTTGCGATTATTCTTCACTGCTTTCAGAAATAGCCGAAAGCTTACTCAAAACCAATTCGGTTATGATAGAAAAGCTTGACAGGATTTATCATACAGTTGCTTGCAAGGCGGCTGTAAAAGCGGGCTATACCTCAAGTGATATGCAACTTCGCGAGCTTATGAACGAGGCTCTTACAAACCCACAAATCCGCTATTGCCCACACGGCAGACCCGTAGCTATAGAGCTAAGTCAAAAAGAATTACAAAAAATGTTTGGAAGAATAGTTTAACAATGAGTCTTCAAAAAACAAAAATTATTGTTATAAGCGGACCTACCGCATCGGGCAAAACCGCCCTTGGTGTAGAGTTAGCAAAGAGAATGAACGGTGAAATAGTTTCTGCCGATTCGATGCAGATTTATAAAGGCATACCTATCGCCACCGCCCAGCCAACCGAACAAGAAAAAGAGGGAATAGTGCATCACCTTATGTCGTTTTTAGACGTAGGCACGCCTTTTTCTGTTGCCGACTATTGCGAGGCGGCGCATAGGGTTATAGCAGAAATAACAGCTCGCGGTAAAACACCAATAATAGTTGGTGGTACGGGGCTTTATATCAACTCGCTTGTAGATGATATCGCCTTTTCGGATATCGGCAATACCGAGATTCGAGAAGAGCTTAATGCAGAACTTAGCGAGTTTGGAGCAGAGCATCTATATAAAAAGCTGTGCGAAATTGACTCTGAGGCTGCAAGTAAAATAAACCCCCAAAACACGCGCAGAGTTATTAGAGCATTAGAGGTATATATGGTGTCAAATATACCCTTTAGTAAACAAAACGAGCTTTCGCGCAAAGAAACCTCACGTTATGATGCTTTATGGTTTAATATAACCTTTAACGATAGACAGGTTCTTTACGACCGAATTAACAAAAGGGTAGATATTATGTTAGAGAGTGGGCTCGAAAACGAGGCAAGGCATTACCGCGCTTTAATGGTAGAAAACGGGGCAGGACAGGCAATAGGCCATAAAGAGCTTTATCCGTATTTCGATAATACTTTAACAAAAGAAGAGGCGGTAGAGAATCTAAAAACCGCAACAAGAAGATATGCAAAGCGCCAGATAACTTGGTTCTCGCGCCGTACCGATGCAGTGGCTTTGGAATATGGCGATGATATGCTAAACAGGGCATTAGAAATTATAAAAAACAAAGAAAGGTAGATATGCATGAAAGCATCAAGCGGAAAATTAATTAAAACAGTAAGCATAACTATAATAGCTGTGTTTATTTTTCTGCAGCTTTTCAGGGCGTTTTATAACCCCGTAACTACCGACTCGGTAATCAGCGGCTCTACTTATAACGGAATAGAGCTCACTACCTTTGCAATTCGCGACGAGGATGTCCTAACCACAAAAAAAAGCGGCTACATAAGTTATAATATAGCCGACGGTGAAAAGGTAAAGAAAAACGGTAGCGTGGCTGATATCTATCAAAACCGAGAAGATGCTAATATAGAAATTGAAATTGAAAACCTAAAAACCACCATAGCCGATTTAGAAGAGGTTAACGGCTACAACAATTCAGAGGCGGTTGATATAGACAGACTCGACGGGAATATCGAATCGGCATTATCAGAATTTGTAGAAGAAGTAAAGGGTGGCAATATCCAAACAAGTGTAGAGATTTCATCAAAGCTACTAAAGCTAATTAACCGCAGGCAAATTGCAACAGGTATTACCGAGGGTTTTACCTCTCAGCTAAGTGCCGCAAAAGCAGAGCTTGAGGCATTAAAAAGCAAAAAGAACGGTGCAACCGGAAGCATAAAAAGCGAGCGTTCGGGATACTTCGTTTCCCAAATCGACGGGTACGAGTCGGTTGTAAATAGTGAAAACATTTCTAAGCTTACACCCGATAAGCTTGAGAATATAAAATCAAAAGACGTAGACTATAACGCAAGAGTAGTTGGTAAAATTGTTTCTGATTACGAGTGGCACTTAGCAGCCCTCGTTACGCTTGACCAAAGCCTTAATTTTAAAGCGGGGGATAGTCTAACGCTTCTAACCGGCTTTGAATCAATACCCGAATTGCCCGTTACAGTTAGCCACATTAATAAGGGCCGCGAGGGTGATAAGGCGGTTGTTGTGTTCTCTTGTAACTATGTAAACGGTGATTTGGCTGCAATGCGCCAAAAAGAAATGACCGCTGTTTTGGAAACCTATTCGGGCCTTCAGGTAAACTCAAAAGCCATACGCTTTGCAGAGGGTAAAAAGGGTGTTTATGTGTTATCAGGCTCTACTATAAACTTTGTGCCAGTTAATGTGCTTTATTCTACAGATAGCTACTGTATTTGTGAAGAGGTGACCACAGGCCTTCGTATAAAATTGTACGACGAGATTGTTATAAAGGGGAAAAACTTGTATGACGGAAAGGTTGTTGAATAACGAAATTGCCTTAAAATGTGCCATCTTTGATGAAAATTATAAAGATGTTTTAGTGCGTGTAGAGGCAGCCGCTAAGAAAAGTGGCAGAAGCTTAGAGGATATAACATTGCTTGCCGCAACAAAAACCGTACCCGTAGAGGTAATCAACCACGCAATAGAAAGCGGCTTAACCTATATAGGTGAAAACCGTGTGCAAGAGTTTCTTTCGAAAGATTCTAATTTAAAGCAGGTACATAAACATTTTATTGGTCACTTGCAGACAAATAAGGTTAAGGATATAGTTGGCAAGGTAGAAATGATAGAGTCGGTAGATTCATTAAAACTTGCCAAAGAAATCTCAAAGCATAGCCTAAAAAAAGAAATCGTAACCGACATTTTAATTGAGGTTAACATAGGCTCAGAGGAAAGCAAATCGGGTGTAGACCCCGAGAATTTAGAAGAAATAGTAAAAGAAATTGCACTTTTACCCGCAATAAAAATAAAAGGTCTAATGGCAATTCCGCCAATTTGCGAAGAAAACGACCGGATAATTGAATATTTTACAAAAATGCATAACTTATTTGTTGACATAAAGGGCAAAAACATAGATAATAGTAGTATAGAGTTTCTTTCGATGGGTATGTCGCACGATTTCGAAGAAGCGATTACGTGCGGCGCAAATATTGTAAGGGTAGGCTCACTATTATTTGGTGCAAGAAACTACGGCACCGAAAAGTAAAATTATTCTCTTAAATAAAATATTTTTTAAAGGAGTTAGCACATATGAAATTTACCGAGTGGTTTATGAACGTAATGAGTGTTCCCGTAGAAGATGAGGCACAAGAAACCGTAGAGCAGGTTGTAGAAGAACAGCCCCAAGAAAACGAGCCTGTAATCAGAATTAAAAGACCAGCTCAGCGTGAGCAGACACAGGCTAACATCCGCCCCCTTTCTAATATGAAGGTGGTGCTTGCAAAGCCGGTTAATTTTGAAGAAGGTCCTGCTGTTGCAGACCACGTTAACCAAAAACGTACAGTAGTTCTTAATTTAGAGGGTGTTAATAAGGATGTTTGCCGCCGCCTTATAGACTTTTTAACGGGTGTTGCCTATGCAAACGAGGGCACACTAAAAAGGGTGGCAAACTCAACATATATTATCACCCCTAAAGCAGTAGACATTATGGGTGATATGATTTTAGACGAGCTTGAAAGCAGCGGTCTATACTTAGATGTCTGATATAAGCATAGGGGACAGGGTAAGCGACGCTATTAATTTATCTCAGCTTCGTAACATACCGCGTTTTGTGGGCTTCTTAACCGCCACGCAGTGTGCCGAATGTAGTGCGCTACTTCGCAATGTAAGGCATTGCTTTTTCGGTGGTTACGAGGGTGCCGAGAGAACTATGCTTGGCATATTTCCCGACTGGTGCGATATAGATAATACCGCCTTCCCGATAACTGCGGTTACCTTTAGCTACAAAAACTGCTATACATTAACCCATCGCGATTTTCTGGGCACCGTAATGTCGCTTGGCATAACGCGGCAGTCGGTAGGTGATATACTTATAGAAAGCGGCAGGGCAGTTATGTTTATAACCAACGAGCTTTCGGGCTATGTTTTATCGCAAATTTCCAAAGTCGGCGGTGTTGGTGTAACGGTAAGCGAAGGTTATTGCGGAGCTTTGCCAAATGCTTTAAAGGTAGCCGAGTGTAGCGGTACGGTAGCTTCTTTGCGCGCTGACTGTGTAATAGCAACCCTTATCGGCAAAAGCAGAGGCGTAGCCCTCGAGCTTATAGAAAAGGGTATGGTGTCGATAAATTCGGTTGGCACTCAAAAGGCTACACAAATAGTAAATACAAACGATATAATAAGTGTTCGCGGCAACGGTAGATATAAAATAACCGAATCTCAAGCACTTACAAAAAAAGGCAGAATTATTCTTAAATGGAATAAATACATATAGGGGGATTAATAATGACAGCAGAAGAAGTACGCAATGTGGTTTTCCAAAACTCAACTTTAGGTGGTTACAAGAAATCCGATGTTGACCTGTTTTTAGAGGAGGTTGCCGTCTGCATTGAAAGTATGACCGCAAAAATTCGTGCATTGGAAAAAGAGAAATTCAATATGGGTAAACTTCAGCAGAATATGGGCGAGGAAGTGCAAGAAACCAAGCCTGTAGAAAGTCCCATAGAAAAGTCGGAAATTCCCGAAATTAGTCCCAAAAACAACGATGGTATTTCTGATTATGGCATACAGTCTTTGCTTCTTCGCGCACAAAAACTTGCCGAGCAGATAGAGGACGAGGCACGCTTGTCTTCACGCGAGTTGCTCGATAAGGCAGCAGAAGATGCACGCGATATCATTGCCCGTGCCGACCGCGAAAGCGAGGATACTATTGAAAAGGCAAACGCTATTTTAGCTGATGCCGAGCGTAAAGAGGAATCTCTTAATGCTGCTGCTCGTGCCGAGGCAGAGAATATTATTAACGAGGCTGTAGCCCGTTCGGGACAAATGCTTTCTTCAACACGTGAAAAGCTTAAAACCGAGCACGAGCTTTGTGAAAAGCTTCGCACCGATTTCACCGAGGTTAAAAACGCAATTACCGGCTTCTACGAAGAACAGTTACGTCAGCTCAATGCTATTTCTTTCGATAGCAAAATTGACGATATCCCCGAGGATATTGTGTCCACAAGCGCGCCTGTAGAAGAGCTGGAGGAAGAAGTAAATGATGAAATATCCTCTTTCTCAGAGCAAGGGGTAGAGTCTGCAGAAATTAATTTTGATATAACTTCATCAGATATAGAAGAATAAAAGGAGGGGGTAACACCCCCTCTTTAGACTGAAAAAAGGAGAGGTAGTCGTGTCGCTCAAGTTAGCTGCAATTATAAGTACAATTATGCTTATAGTTGATAGGGTAACTAAATTTATAGTACAGAGCACCTTAGCATTAAGTGGCGAAAACCCGCCTATAATTAAGGGTTTTTTAAGCCTTTATTATACCGAAAACACAGGCGCGGGCTTTAGTGTTCTTTCGGGTCGCACAGGCTTTTTAATAGCTTTTACCCTTATTGTTATGGCATTAATAGTGGTGCTGCTTATTAAGGGTGCTTTTAAGCATAAGCTTACAGACTGGGGCTTTTGCTTGGTACTTTCGGGCGGTATCGGCAACCTTATTGATAGAATATTCAACGGCGGCGCTGTGGTCGATTTTATTAAAACCGATTTTATAGATTTCCCCGTATTTAACGTTGCTGATATTTGTGTAACGGTTGGTGCCGCTTTAATAATTTTGTATTTTGTAATCGATTTAATCAACGAAAAGAAACAGGATCAAAATAAACGCTAAAAGGAAAAGGCTTTAGGTGGAACAGATAACGCTTATTTGTGAAGAAAACGGTGTAAGGGCAGACGTCTTTATATCAGAAAAAATAGAAAATCTTACACGCTCTGCGGCAGCCTTGCTCATCGAGGGTGGCTCTGTGTCCTTGTGTGACAAACCTATTAAGAAAAATTATAAACTCTCAGTCGGTGATAAGCTTTTAGTTAACTTACCAGAGCCTAAACCTCTTGAGGCAGAACCGGAAGACATACCGTTAGATATTGCTTATGAAGACGAAAGCTTGCTTGTAGTTAATAAGCCCAAAGGTATGGTGGTACACCCAGCCCCTGGGAATCCTAATCATACCCTTGTAAATGCGCTGTTGCACCATTGTAAAGATAGTCTTTCGGGTATAAACAGTGTAATGCGTCCGGGCATAATACACAGAATAGATAAGGATACAAGCGGTCTTTTGATTGTGGCAAAAACCGATTCGGCACACAAAATACTCGCCGAGCAAATAAAGGAGCATACTTTTTTGCGCGAATATGAGGCGGTAGTGTGTGGTAACCTTAAAGAAGATACGGGAACAATAGATAAGCCCATTGGCAGAAACCCAAAAGACCGAAAGAAAATGGCTGTAACCCTGCATAATTCTAAAAACGCGGTTACGCATTATACAGTAATTAAAAGATATAAGGGCTTTACGCACGTAAGGCTAAGGCTCGAAACGGGGCGCACTCATCAAATAAGGGTGCATATGGCAAGCATAGGGCACGCTGTTGCGGGAGATACGGTATACGGCTCAAATAAAAACACCCACGGCCTAAGCGGTCAATGCCTACACGCAAAGATTGTTGGCTTTATCCACCCTATAACCAACGAATTAATTAAGCTCGAAAGTGAGCTACCGCAGTATTTCAAAGGATTTTTATCTAAACTCTCGGAGGAAACATAATGGGCATATTTTCAGGGTGTTTGCTTGTTTCAGATATTGACGGAACACTTTTAATACAAGGTAAAATCCCCGAAATTAATATAGACGCAATAAATTATTTCAAATCCGAGGGCGGAATTTTCACCGTAGCAACCGGCAGGGGACCTACAGTGGGTAAGCAAATTGCAAAAGATTTAGGCGTAAACGCTCCTGCCCTTTTTACTAACGGCTCTGTAATCTACGATGTGTATGAGGATAAGATGATTTACGCAGATTACCTTAGCGACGAGTGTAAGGACTTAGTAAAGCGTACGGTAGAGGAATTTCCCGACATTGGAGTAGAGATAACTCTTGTAGATAAAATCATAAATATAAACGATAACGATACTACCAAAAGGCATCGCGAAAAGGAAGGGTTTGTTTTTTATCCCCACACTTGCGACGAGGTGTACGATTTAAATTGGATAAAAACCCTTTTTATGACCGAGGACCAAGAACTACTAAGCAAAGTAAAAGAGTTTGCGCAAAGCATAAAACCCGATTCTGCCGAATATATTGAAACCTCTCCGATTTTCTACGAGGTTCTTGTAAAAGGTATAAATAAGTGGGTAAATATCCCGCGTCTTGCAAGTATGTTTAATATATCAAAGGATAAAATATTTGCAATAGGCGATTATTATAACGACATTGAAATGGTAAAAGAAGCGGCAATAGGTGCATTTACCAAAGATGCACCCGAAGAAATACGACCATTTGCCGACTTCATTTCAAAATCTGTTTATAGCGGCGCAGTTGCCGATTTTATAGACTACTTAACAACAATTTATAAATAAAGGAAGGAAGAGTAATATGGATAACAATTTAAAATTATCCTTACAAAAAACTGCATGCAAGGTTAGAATGGGGATTATTAAATCCACCACCGCCGCAAAATCGGGTCATCCCGGTGGCTCACTTTCAATATCTGATATTCTTACCTATCTCTATTTTAAAGAGATGAATATTGACCCTAAAAATCCACAAATGGAAAACCGCGACAGATTCGTTTTATCCAAGGGTCATGCAGCACCGGGTTTATATTCTGTGCTTGCAAACAGAGGATATTTTGAGGTATCTGAGTTAGAAACTTTGCGTCACTTAGGCTCGCGCTTACAGGGTCACCCTGATATGAAAAACATCCCCGGTGTAGATATGTCATCAGGCTCTTTAGGGCAAGGAATTTCTACCGCTTGCGGTATGGCTCTTTCTTCAAAGCATTTCGACCTTGGCTTTAGGGTATATACCATCGTTGGCGATGGCGAGGCAGAAGAGGGTCAGGTTTGGGAGGCTGCAATGTTCGCGGCTTCTAAAAAGCTTGATAACCTTGTTTGCTTTGTTGATTATAACGGCTTACAGATAGATGGCACTATCGAGGAGGTAAACTCTCCCGCACCGTTTGATAAAAAGTTTGAGGCTTTCGGTTGGAACGTTATTACTATAGACGGCCATAATTTCCAAGAAATTGAAGCAGCCCTAAACGCTGCTCGTGAATGCAAAGGCAAGCCCACCGCCATAATTGCCAAAACAACCAAGGGCAAGGGCGTATCTTATATGGAAAATCAGGTTAGCTGGCACGGTGCTGCACCTAATGCTGAACAGGCAGAGGTTGCACTTAAGGAATTAGAGGCACAGCTACAAGAATTGGAGGGCAAATAATAATGGCAGATGTAGTTAAAATGGCAACACGTGATGCTTATGGTAAAGCATTGGTTGAAGCAGGTAAATTAAATAGCGACTTCGTTGTTTTAGACGCCGACCTTGCAGCAGCAACAAAAACAGGCGTGTTCAAAAAAGAGTTTCCCGAAAGATTTTACGATTGCGGAATTGCCGAGGGTAATATGATTAGTATTGCCGCAGGTATAGCTGCAACCGGTAAGCGTGTATTTGCAAGTTCTTTTGCAATGTTTGCCGCAGGCAGAGCTTTCGAACAGGTTCGTAACTCTATAGGTTACCCACACCTGAACGTTATAATCGGCGCAACTCACGCAGGTATTTCTGTTGGTGAAGACGGTGCAACACACCAATGCAACGAGGATATTGCTTTAATGCGTACAATCCCCGGTATGACAATTATCAACCCTGCCGACGCTACCGAGGCTCGCGCAGCAGTTCTTGCAGCACTTAAGATTGACGGCCCAGTTTATATTCGTTTCGGCAGACTTGCTTTACCTATAATTTTCGACGACGATTATAATTTCGAGGTTGGCAAGGGTGTAGAGCTTCGCGAGGGCAACGACGTTACTGTTGTAGCCTCGGGTCTTTTGGTAAACGAGGCTTTACAGGCTTACGATATTTTAAAGGGCGAGGGCATCAACGCTCGCATTATAAACATTCACACAATTAAACCTCTTGATAGCGATATTATCATTAAAGCCGCTAATGAAACAGGCGCTATTGTTACTGCCGAGGAGCATTCAGTTATCGGCGGTCTTGGCTCTGCAGTTTGCGATGCTGTTGCAGAAAGCTGTCCCGTTCCTGTAATTAAGGTTGGTGTAAACGACGTGTTCGGTAAATCCGGCCCCGCACCCGACCTACTTGATGCTTTTGGCCTTCGCGCAAAAGATATAGTTGCCGCCGCCAAACGTGCCATTGCACTAAAAAAATAAAACATTCGCCGCACCGCAAAACAATGCGGTGCGGCATAAATTTTTAAGAGGGGTGAAAAGTATGCAAAGGTTTGTCCCGCAGTATTATAAAAGCTTTAAATGTATTGCAAGTGAGTGTAAGCATAACTGCTGTATAGGTTGGGAAATAGATATAGATAAGAATACATATAACTATTACAAAAGCATAGAGGGCGAGTTTGGTAAGAAGCTTAAAAATAGTATTGCCGAAATCGATTGCCCACATTTTATAAATGCCAATAACGGTCGATGCCCACACCTCAATAAAAACAACCTTTGTGATATTATTTTAACCCTTGGTAGTGAAGCCCTTTGCGATATTTGTAGGCTACATCCACGCTTTGTTAATAATTTTGAAAGTAGGCAAGAGGTGGGTTTGGGACTTTGCTGTGAAGAGGCGGCAAGGATTATTTTAACCTCAAATGAAAAGTTTTATCTTACAACCGATGAGCTCGAGGAAAAAGAGCCAAGCTTAGCAGAGCAATCTTTTTTCAAGCTGCGCAATAAAATTTTTGTGGCACTTCAAGACAGAACAAAGGATATAGATAAGAGAATTGCTACAGCACTTTCGTTTGTTGGCGAAAGCTATACCGAATATAGCGCAAAGGATTATTATAATATTTTATTTCCCTTAGAGCGCTTGGATAAAGATTGGGAATTATACCTTGATAATCTTCTTAATAAAGCTTATGTACTGCCCAAAGGATTTGATATTGTAGCCGAGCAATTACTATGCTATTTTGTATTTAGGCACCTAAGCGGCGCTATAGATGACGGTTTGTTTAGCCAAAGGCTTATGTTTGCTGTTACAAGCTACTATGCAATAAAAAACATTGCAGAGCACACCCATAATATCAGCACCGATGCAGTAATAGACATTGCTCGTAGATACTCCTGCGAGGTGGAATATTCCGATAGAAATATAGAGTATTTGTTACTAAATTTTGAATAAAAAAATTAACAATTTGTACTTGAATGTAAATATTACTTGTTATATAATTAAATAGATATTTTTAAAAGTTTTGAAAGCGAGTTGTTTTTAATGATAAAGCGTCTGGCAAAAAGTGTCAGAGAATATAAAAAGCCAACCATATTAACCTTAATTTTTATTGTGGCTGAGGTTGTTATAGAGGTTTTAATTCCTTTTATTACAGCAAACCTCGTTAATAATATCAAAGCGGGTGCAGGGCCTTTGGATATTGCCAAAACAGGCGTAATTCTTGTGGTTATGGCGGCGCTTTCTTTAAGTTGCGGCGGTATAGCAGGTTTTACCTGTGCTAAAGCATCAGCCGGCTTTGCAAAAAATTTAAGGCACGATATATTCCAGAGAATCGGCGCATATTCGTTTAGCAATATAGATAAGTTTTCAACGTCTTCTTTAGTTACCCGAATGACTACCGATATTTCCAACGTTCAAATGTCTTATATGATGATTATCCGTACCGCTATAAGAAGCCCCTTAATGCTTATTTTCTCTGTTGTTATGGCGTACGTTATGGGTGGCCCTTTAAGTAGCGCCTTTGTTGTTGTAATCCCTGTTTTAGCATTAGGACTTTTATTCGTTAGCAGTAAGGCAATGCCCGCTTTCCGCAGAGTGTTCAAAAAATACGATAAGCTAAACGAGTCAATCGAGGAGAACGTGCGCGCAATGCGTGTTGTAAAAGGCTTTTCAAGGGAAGCTCATGAGGGTGATAAGTTCACAAAAGCCTCTCACGACATCCGCAAGGATTTCACTAAAGCCGAACGCATAGTTGCGCTTAACACACCAATAATGCAGTTCTGTTTGTACTTTAATATGATATTCGTATTAATTGTTGGCTCGCGTCTTGCAATAACAAGCGGCGGCAAAATGATAGACGTTGGGCAGATTTCTGCAATGCTAACCTATGGTATGCAGGTGCTAATGTCACTAATGATGCTTTCTATGATATATGTTATTTTAACTATGTCAACCGAGTCGTTCAAGCGTATTGCCGAGATTTTAGCAGAAGAACCCGCGCTCAAAGACCCTGAAAACCCCGTAACTACCGTAGCGGACGGCTCTATCGAGTTTAGAAACGTAAGCTTTAAATATTCAAAAAATGCCGAACGTAACGCATTAGAGAATGTAAATCTAAACATTAAATCGGGCGCAACTGTTGGTATAGTTGGTTCAACAGGCTCGGGCAAAACTACTTTAGTGCAGTTAATACCTAGGCTTTACGACGTAACCGAGGGCTCGCTTTTGGTTGGCGGAGTTGATGTAAAGAGCTATAGCAAAGAAACTTTGCGCAACGGCGTTGCTATGGTGCTTCAAAAGAACCTTCTCTTCTCGGGCACCATTGCAGAAAATCTGCGTTGGGGTAACGAACAAGCAACCGATATCGAGTTAGAAGAGGCATGCAAATTAGCCCAAGCCGACGAATTTGTTAAAAGCTTCCCCAATGGCTATAACACTAAAATTGAGCAGGGCGGTACTAACGTTTCAGGCGGTCAAAAGCAACGCCTGTGTATAGCTCGCGCTTTACTTAAAAAACCAAAAATACTCATTTTAGACGACTCTACAAGCGCTGTTGATACCAAAACCGATGCGCTTATTAGAAAAGGTTTTAAAAGCTACATCCCCGAAACCACAAAAATCATAATAGCTCAAAGAATCTCATCGGTAGAGGATGCTGATTTAATCCTTGTTTTAGAGGGTGGCAAAATCTCTGCTATGGGTACACACAAAGAGCTTTTAAATAATAGTGAAATATATAGAGAAACCTATGAGCAACAGGTAAGCGGAGGTGATAGCGATGAAGCCTAACAAAACCTCAGGCGGTTTTAAAAGCGTAATAAGGGCGGTAAAAATGCTGTTTAAGTTTTACCCCGTGTTAGTGCCTGTTACCGCATTTTGTATACTCTTTTCTTCTGTTACATCCGCTATACCTGCGATATTCATACAGAAAATAATAGAGGTTATCGAGCAATGGCAAAAAACGGGTGATTGGGCAAGCGCCTCGGCGGAAATATTGCCAAAGGTCTTCTTGCTTGGCACATTCTATTTTCTTTCAATGCTATCAATCACGGTGCATACTCAGCTAACCGCTTATATGACACAAGGCTATTTATCTAAGCTTCGTATTGCTATGTTTGGTGGTATGCAAAAACTGCCAATACGCTATTTTGATACACACAAGCACGGCGACATAATGAGTTATTACACAAACGATATTGACACCTTGCGTCAGCTCGTTTCACAAGCATTACCCGCATTTTTACAATCCTTAACAATTGTGCTTAGCGTGTTCTCAATTATGCTTTATTACAGCATTTTGATGACCGCAGTTTTAGTGCTTGGCGTAATTGTTATGATGTTTGTTTCTAAAAAGATTGGCGGCGGTAGTGCAAAGTATTTTGTGCGCCAACAAAAATCTATGGCGGCATCAGAGGGTTATGTTCAGGAGATAATGAACGGCCAAAAGGTTGTAAAGGTTTTCTGCCACGAAAAAGCGGCAGAAGAAGATTTTAGAAAAATCAACGAGCAGCTTTTTGAGGACAGTTACAAAGCCCACGCATATGCAAATATTTTAGGGCCTATCATTATGAATATCGGTAACGTGCTATACGTACTAATTGCAATGGTAGGCGGTTTATTCTTAAGCCTTGGCATTAAAAATATCAGCTTTTCAGGTATGGCTTTTAGCATAAGCATTTTAGTTCCGTTTTTAAATATGACCAAGCAGTTTACAGGCAATGTAAATCAGTTATCACAACAAATCAATGCAGTTGTTATGGGTATGGCAGGTGCGGGCAGAATCTTTAGCCTTATGGACGGAGAGCCCGAGGTAGATAACGGATACGTTACCTTGGTTAATGCCACAGAAAACGATAAAGGTGAGCTAGTAGAAACAAAAAAACACACAGGTGTTTGGGCTTGGAAGCATCCACATTCTGACGGTACAACCACCCTTACAAAGCTAAGGGGCGATGTAAGACTTACCGACGTTGATTTCGGCTATGAAGAGGGGAAACAGGTGCTTCACGGTGTATCGGTTTATGCAGAGCCTGGTCAAAAGGTTGCCTTCGTTGGCGCAACGGGTGCAGGCAAAACCACTATAACTAACCTTATAAACCGCTTTTATGATATTGCCGACGGCAAGGTTAGGTACGACGGAATAAACATTAACAAAATCAAAAAGTCCGACCTACGCCGTTCGCTTGGTATAGTTCTGCAGGAAACAAACCTATTTACCGGTACCGTTATGGAGAACATTCGTTACGGTAAGCTTGATGCAACCGATGCGGAGTGTATCGAAGCGGCGAAACTTGCCAGCGCGCACGATTTTATTTTAAGGCTTCCAAAAGGCTATGATACCGAGCTTTCCTCTAACGGCTCTAATTTATCACAGGGACAGCGCCAGTTGATTGCTATTGCAAGAGCTGCGGTAGCCGACCCACCTGTTATGATTATGGACGAGGCTACATCCTCTATTGATACAAGAACCGAGGCTATAGTTCAACGCGGTATGGATAAGCTTATGGAGGGCAGAACTGTTTTTGTTATCGCGCATAGGCTATCAACCGTTAAAAACTCAGACGTAATAATGGTGCTTGATAACGGCAGAATTATTGAACGAGGCGACCATAATTCGCTTATCGCACAAAAAGGTGTGTACTATAAGCTATACACGGGTGCTTTCGAATTGGAATAAAATTAATAATATAGTATTATGCTCGGTATAGTAGTTAAGCTGTACCGAGCATAATATTTTTTATTAAGCTTCACATACTATCAAAAGGAGTTGGTAGTATGGAATCTTTATGGACACAATCGGTAACACCGCACGAATTCCACGAACTTAAAGGCGATATAAAAACCGATGTCTTAATAGTCGGTGGCGGTATAGCGGGACTTTTGGTGGCGTATATGCTTTCAAGCGAGGGTGTGGATTGCACAGTAGTAGAAAAGGATAGAATATGTTGCGGAATAACCAAAAACACAACCGCTAAAATAACCTTGCAGCACGGACTGTTCTGCTCTAAAATGCTAAAAGACTTTGGGTTTTATAACACTCAACTATTTGTTAAAGCACATACCGAAGCACTTTATAATTTCAAAAAACTATGCGCTAATATAGACTGTAATTTTGAAAAAACTGCCGCGTGCGTATATTCAAAAAACAATATACGCGAAATAGAAAACGAGACGTGGGCTTTAAATCAGGTAGGTGTTTCGGCAAGGGTAACAAAAAATACGACCTTGCCGTTTAGTATAGCAGGTGCGGTAAGAATAGAAAATCAGGCGCAGTTCAACCCTCTAAAATTTCTTTATGCTTTAGCCGACGATTTAAATATTTACGAGAAAACCAAGGTTTGCGAAATCAACGACAACGTGGCAGTAACCGACAAGGGCAAAATTACGGCAAAAAGCATAATAGTTGCAACCCACTTTCCTTTTATTAATACCCACGGTGGCTATTTCCTTAAAATGTATCAGCACCGTTCTTACGTAGCTGCACTTAAAGATGCCGCAGAGATGGATGCTATGTATGTAGATAACGACCAAAAAGGCCTTTCTTTTAGAAACTACAACGGAATGTTATTGCTCGGTGGTGGAGGGCACAGAACGGGTAAAAAGGGAGGCGGTTATGCACACCTTCAAAAAGAGGCTAAAAAGTATTATCCAAAGGCAACCGAAATAACTCACTGGTCTACGCAGGATTGCATCACATTGGACGGTGTAGCGTATATAGGGAGGTATTCTCGTAATACAAAAGGCTTGTACGTTGCTACGGGTTTTAATAAATGGGGAATGACAAACGCTATGGTATCTGCTTTGATTTTGCGTGATGCTATTCTCGGTGTCCGTAATGAGTATGCCGAGACGTTTTCGCCATCACGCAATATGCAAAAAGGAAATTTGGTGGTTAATATTGCAGAGGCAACACTTGGTTTAATAACACCGTTCAAACCTCGCTGCACACATTTGGGCTGTGCGCTAAAGTATAATAAGCAAGAACATTCGTGGGACTGCGCTTGCCACGGCTCTCGGTTTAACGAGAGCGGCGAGATAATAGACAACCCTGCTATAGTAAATAAAAAATTCAAATAAGTGTATAACTTGCACAACGAAAGAATGCGTGTTATAATGGAATAGGTTAGGCGAAACAATCCTGTTTCGCCACAAAATCTTTGATTTTGCGACAAATTTTAATAAAAATTTGACCTTTTCCATTGCAATGAATGTTGCACAAAATTAAATATTATAATTTAATTTTGCTAAAGCCAATTGACAAGTGGCTTGTCGAAACGCTTTTAGAGTGTTTCGACTAACTACAATCATTATAATACTTTAAAACAAGTGCTTAGAGGTGGCAGAATGTTTAATGCTGAAAAGATAAAATATGAATGTGTAGAGTGGATACGCGAATTTTTTAAGACAAGCGGCGAGGGTTGTAGCGCCGTTGTTGGAATTTCTGGCGGTAAGGATAGCTCAATAGTAGCGGCACTTTGCGTTGAGGCTTTGGGTCGCGACCGCGTAATAGGTGTGCTTATGCCCTGTGGCGAGCAGCACGATATAGATATGGCGTATCTGCTAACCGACCACCTTGGAATAAAACGATACGAAATTAACGTTAAAGAGGCAATAAACGGGGTGCTAAACGCTATGCCCGAAGGCCTTGATTTAAGTGAGCAATCCCGAACAAACCTGCCACCGAGAATTAGAATGTCGGTGCTTTATGCCGTTTCACAAAGCTGTAACGGTAGGGTGGCAAACACCTGTAATTTATCCGAGGATTACGTTGGATATTCTACCCGCTATGGTGATTCCGTTGGTGACTTTAGCCCGCTTTCTAATTTAACCGTTACTGAGGTTAAGCAAATTGGTAGGCTTTTAAAACTGCCCGACGAGTTGGTTGATAAAACACCTATCGATGGGCTTTGCGGTAAGACAGACGAGGAGAATTTAGGTTTTACTTATGCAGAGTTGGATAGATACATTCGCGAGGGAGTAATTGACGATGAGGATAAGAAAAAGCGCATAGACGAGCTTCATAAAAGAAACCTATTTAAGTTAGAGCTTATGCCAAGCTTTAAACCCGAACTTTAATAAAAAAGAAAACCGCAAATACTGCCTTACAGCGAGTGAGCATATTCTGTCGGTTTTCTTTTTATTTACAATTTCTTTACATACTTTGGCAAAAATTGTAACAATTAAAAAATAGAATAAAATGCGAAAAAACAGAAACGGAGCAGTTCTAATGTATATTTTTAAAAACGCTTTCAGAAGCCTTGTTCGAGCAAAGGGCAGAAACCTGCTTATAGCGCTAATAGTGTTAGTGCTATCGGTTTCGTCTTGCATAGGTCTGTCTATTAAACAGGCTAACAATACGCTTAAGGACGAATACGCGAACGACCGCGAAATAACCGCAACTCTAACCGCAGCTACAAGGGGTCCTAACGCCCAGGGTGTTTCGTTAGATACCTTGAAAAAATATAGTGATGACAAGGTGGTTAAAGCATTCAGCTATTCCGCGTCACTATACTTTTCAGCAGGTGAGGGGATAGAGCCTTTGGACGTTTCGGGCTCGTTCGGAGCTAACCGCGATTTCCGTGATAAGTACGGCGATATAGAAAACGGTCAGAAAATAACCTCGTCTACAAGCAGTTCTACCACCTCTACCGAGGATACCGCGGCAACGGATAATGGCATAATAAAGCTTGCCAATAAAAGTAGTGCTACAGTATTACTGCTTAATAACGAAGCATCACAAGAAAGCAGTTTAGAGGATAGCGTATCCTCTAAAACAGATAGTGAAGACGCTACTAATGGTGATAACTCGGTAAGTTCAGAAATAACTTCCGATACCGAGAGCAACACCTCGTCCAAAAAAACCACAACAAACGAAGGTCAGCCAACACCACCAAACCAAAACAACACGTCTTCTTTAGAAGCACAAACACCACCCCAACAAAATGAAAACGGCAACGAGAATGGAACTCAAAACCAAAATGCGCCCGACGGGTTTTCGGACTTTTCTAATGGCAACGGTGCTACCGCATCCGAAGGCGGAAATACCGAGGGCTCAAAAATGCCTACTCCACCCACTAACGAGGACGGCACAAATACCGCACCACCCGAGGCAAGTGGGGAAAGCGGCAGGGGTGGTAAAACCTTTATAACCAACCACAATATTGTAAACAACCAGTATTTCTTTAATATGGCGTCTATGAACGACTTTACTGTTGTTGGCTATAGTGATAACTCGGCTATGCCCGATTACGTAAGTGAACTTCACGTTTTAGACGTTGAGGATGATAGCCTTAACTGTGTTATATCCAAAGCATTAGCTGAGGAAAACGAACTTGAAACAGGCGATAAATTCACACTTTCCAACCCCGATAACGAAGACGAAAGCTATAAGTTTACAATTATAGGCATTTGCGATACCTCTACAGATACCGAAGCTACCGACACCTCGTCAAATGCGTCCTATACCGACAACTTCATTCACATAAGCGGTGCCGCAGTAGAGAACATAGTTTCTAAAAGTGCTAAAACAAACGCCGTAACCCAGGATGACGAAGACAAAAGCGCACGCTTCACACCCACTTATAGCGGAGTTTATACCTTTAAAAACTTAACCGATTATGAAACACTTACCAAAACAGTATCAGAGGATAACTACACCTTGGTTTCAGAGGACGTAGAAAACTACGAAAAAAGCGTTGAACAGCTTGATACACTCGGTGGATATGCTACATATTTTCTTATAGTAATTTTCATAATAGGCGCTATAGTGCTTGTTATAATTAACCTTTTTAGTATTCGCGACAGAAAGTACGAAATAGGCGTTCTAACCGCAATAGGTATGAAAAAGCACAAGGTGGCAATGCAGTTTATTATAGAGCTATTTTGCATTACCTTTACCGCGCTTATTATCGGTAGCGGTATTGGTGCGGTAAGCTCTGTGCCTGTAACCAACTCGTTACTTACTACCATCAACAGTAAAGATACCGCGGTGGTAGAACAAGGCGAAATGTCATCAATGCCGGAGAATTTTGAGCCCGGTAATATGCCCTCTGATAGAGGTGAAATGGGCGAAAACGGTATGACGCCACCAACCGATAGGGGCGAGTTCTCTGGATTTAGAGGCTTTATGGATAACACTAATAATTATATTGCAAGTGTTAGCTCTGCTACCGACCTTACGGTTATAGGTCAAATGATTTTAGTAGGGCTTGGCTTAACGCTTATTTCGGCGCTATCGGCAGTACTGTTTGTAATGCGCTACGAACCGCTAAAAATACTAAGCAACAGAGAGTAAGGGGTGTGGCATAATGAAAATATTAGAACTTAAAAATTTAGGCTACAGCTACGAAAAGAACTCGCGCCGAGTTTTAAAGGATATTAACTTCGAGTTTGAAACGGGTAAAATCTACGCTATTGTAGGTAAATCGGGCGCAGGTAAAACTACGTTGCTTTCAATTCTCTCGGGTCTTGCAAAGGCAAGGGAAGGACAAATTCTGTTCGGTGGCAAGGATATAGCCAAGCTCGATAAATATAAATACCGTAGCCGCCACGTTGGCGTTATATTCCAAAGTTTTAACCTGCTTTTTAATATGAGTGCTATTGAAAACGTACAGCTCTCAATGGATATTGCAGGTGTAAAAGTAAAAAACAAAAGGGCGGCCGCTATAGAATACCTTAAAAAAGTGCAGATAGAAGAGGAAGAGCTTGACCGCAAGGTGCTTTTGCTATCTGGTGGTCAACAACAGCGTGTGGCTATTGCAAGGGCGCTTAGCTATAATCCTCAAATAATCCTTGCCGACGAGCCCACAGGTAACCTTGACACAGAAACTCAAAACGAAATAATGAATATTTTCAAAATGTTAGCAAACGAGGGGAAGTGTGTAATTATCGTTACCCATTCGCCCGAGGTTGCAGCCGCCGCAGACGTAGTTTTCGAGCTACAGCGCAATTCAAAATAATAGCATAGTTAAAGCCGAGCAAGATGCACTTGCTCGGCTTTTCTTTAAATTTTTAAGGTTGTTTTATATAAGTCAACAAGCCCTATTGGTTGATACGACTCCTTGGCACGACGCAAGCCCTCGTCACCCATATCTTCTTCGCGGTTTATATACTTGCAGTCTGCCCATTCGTTTTTTACGAACTCGCGGTTAATTGCGGCATAAGCGCCGCGATAGTCGGTATTTGCAAATTCAACGTGAATAAGCGCGGTGTCCTTACAAATTCTTTCACCAACAGAGCAGGCAATAATTTTTGAATCAACCTCCAGTAGTCCGCCTACTACGTCAAGCGTTTTAAGGTTGTCCAACAGCCTAAAGGTTGCCCCGCGTGATTCGGTGAGCAATTTTGCGCCCTCGTCCTTGTCCGAGTACCACAAATCAAACAAAGCTTTGCACTCGTCAATATCATTTTCGGTAATACGCCTATAGGTGAAATTATAATTTTTTTGGAATGCATTGTAATGGTTTTTCTTAGAATGTAGCTTTTTACCGCTAAGTGAAATTAAGCGTTCGGCATCGTAAAGATAATCACTGCTGTCGCGGTCATAATCAAAAAGAAAGCTATCGGGGAACAAAGCTTTTAGCTCTAAAACGTTGTTAGCGTCAAGCGAACGGAACCTTGGCACAGCCCCAATACCCTTTAAATACTCGGTAGCTTTGTTAATGGCGGCTTTCATATCACCACCATCTGAAATAGGGTACATCATAAAGCTTTTTTCTAAAAAATCCCAAAGAATATAAAGCACGTCATCTTCTACCGCTATTTTAACCTTACCGTCACCCGACCAAATGTAGAGTGTAGTGAAATTATAAATAGACCTGAGATTCTCTTTTCCTTTTATAAACCTGTCGAAAATATGTTTATCTGTAATCTCAAGCTTGCGAAAATTCATACCTTCTCCTTACAATACATAAATTTACCTATATATTATAATCTATATTGTAGAAAACGGTTATAACCGTTTTGGCAGAATATATTCTGCCCCTGACAAGCATTTTGCTTGTCAGCTACATTCGATTGCAATATTTTTGTTGTTTGCGTGATACGCAAACGTATATTGTGCATAGCACAATATGAAATACGCAGTATTTCAACAAACACTATTATAATGAAAAAGGTTAAGCGAAACAATCCTGTTTCGCCACAAAATCTTTAATTTTGTGACAAATTTTTACTAAAAATTTGTCCTTTTCCATTGAAATGACTGTCGTGCAAAATTAAACATTATAATTTAATTTTGCAAAAGCCACTTAAAAGTGGCTTGTTGAAACGCTTTTTAAGCGTTTTAACTAACTACAATCATTATAACCTTTTAATCCTAAATTGTCCATCAATTTATTGACAAATTTTTTGTTTGTATATATAATAAAAAGGTAAAGGAGTAGAGATTATGCAAATTCTATTAACCGGTGGTGCAGGTTATATTGGTAGCCACACCTGTGTAGAGCTTTTAATTTCTGGCTACGAGGTAGTTGTTGCCGATAACCTTTCTAACAGTAGTAAGGAATCCTTGAAACGTGTAAAGGAAATTACAGGCAAAGACGTTAAATTTTACAAAGCCGATATCTTAGATAAAAAGGCTATGCGCAAGGTTTTCTCTAAAAACAAGATTGATGTTGTTATTCACTTTGCAGGTCTTAAGGCGGTTGGCGAATCGGTAAAAGAGCCTTTAAAATATTATGAAAATAACATCGCAGGAACTGTTGCTTTGTGCGAGGTAATGAACGAGTTTTCTTGCAAGAAAATAGTTTTTAGCTCGTCTGCAACCGTTTACGGTGTAGCCGAAAAAATGCCACTTACCGAGGATATGCCACTTGGCGCAATTAATCCTTATGGCAGAACAAAGCTGTTTATTGAGGATATTTTGCGTGATATTACAGTTTCTGATAACGAGTGGTCGGTTGCGCTTTTGAGATATTTTAACCCCATCGGTGCACACCCAAGCGGACTTATCGGTGAAGACCCCAAGGGTATCCCCAACAACCTTATGCCTTACGTAGCTCAAGTAGCGGTTGGCAGACTTAAAGAGCTTAGCGTTTTCGGTAACGATTACGATACTGCCGACGGAACAGGCGTTAGAGATTACATACACGTTGTTGACCTTGCACGCGGTCACGTTAAAGCGGTTGACTTCGTTGCAAAGCAGAACTGTTGCGAGGCAATTAATTTAGGAACCGGTAACGGTACCTCTGTTTTAGAGCTTGTTGTTGCTTTCGAGGAGGCTTCGGGCGTTAAGGTGCCTTATAAAATTGTAGACCGCAGACCCGGCGACCCTGCAAAAGTATACGCAAATGCCGATAAAGCAAAGGAACTTCTCGGTTGGACTGCAGAGTTTGATATTAAGCAAATGTGTAAGGATAGCTGGAACTGGCAAAGCAACAATCCTAACGGCTACGCAAAATAAACTTTTACGGTCGGTTTAAAAATCGACCGTATTTTTCGGTGGTTTTATGAACAAGAATGATATCATAAAATTAAATATAACCGACCTTACGGGCGGTGGCGACGGTGTAGGGCACGCAGAAGACGGCAGGGTTGTCTTTGTGCCAAACACCGCTGTTGGCGATGAAATTTTAGCCCACGTTATAAAGGTTAAAAAGAAGTATGCCATCGCAAAATTAAGCGAAATTATCACACCTGCCGAGAGCCGAATAGAAAGCAACTGTGGTGCTTCTGCGCGTTGCGGTGGCTGTGTGTTTAGGCACATTAGTTATCAAAAGGAATGCGAGATTAAGTATTCGCAGGTAGTAAATTCTTTTAGAAGAATCGGTGGGCTTGATACACCAATAAAACCCGTTATTGAAGCCCGAAGCGTTGATGCTTACCGTAACAAAGCACAAGTACCCGTAGGGCTTGATAAAAATGGCAAGGTGGTTTGTGGGTACTATACTAAAAGCAGCCACAGAATAGTGCCGTGTACCGATTGCCGTTTGCATAATGCTCAGTTTAACAGAATAATAAATATGTTTACTGAATGGGCAAATAACTATGGCGTTTCGGTTTATAACGAGGCTGACGGTAAGGGTGTTTTGCGTCACCTATATATAAGGCAATCAGCAGCTTTTTCGCATATAATGGTGGTAGTTGTTATAAATGCAGATGCGTTGCCACACGCTAACGAGCTAATTAATAGCCTAACCCAAATTAATGATGTTAAAAGCATACAGATTAACATTAACAAAGCCGATACAAACGTTGTACTTGGTAACGAGTGCAAGGCGCTATACGGCGAGCCATATATAACCGATGTAATATGCGGTGTTAAAATTCGCATTTCACCGCTGTCGTTCTATCAGGTAAATCACGCTATGGCAGAGAAGCTTTATACCTTGGCAAAGGAATTAGCAGAGCCAAAAGGCAAGGTGGTTTTAGACCTTTACTGTGGCGTAGGCTCAATAGGTCTATCAATGGCAGACGAGGCGAAAGAGGTAATCGGCGTAGAAATAGTGCCCGAGGCTGTAGAGGACGCAAAGTACAACGCAAAGCTAAACGGAATAGCAAACGCGAGTTTTATTTGCGGTGATGCCGCGGCGGCTGCTAAGGATTTAAATAAAAAGGGGATAACACCCGATGTTGTGCTTTTAGACCCACCACGAAAGGGCTGTGATAAATCACTTTTAGAAACGGTAGCAAACGGATTCAGGCCAAAAACAGTGGTCTATATTTCTTGCAACGATGCAACCTTGGCAAGAGATTGCGCTGAGTTTAAAAGTCTCGGCTATAAAACCGAATTCGCAACCCCCGTTGACCTCTTTGCTCGCACAGGGCACGTAGAGGTAATCGCAAAGCTTGTTAGAGAATAGGCGTTAAAGGCAAAAATATTTTAAATAATTTAAGTTTAGTTATTGACAAACGCTAAAAATATGATATAATGTTTAGGTCAACTTGAGGGCCATTAGCTCAGTTGGTTAGAGCAACCGGCTCATAACCGGTTGGTCCGGGGTTCGAGTCCCTGATGGCCCACCATTTTTTATATATAGGGGCATAATGTAATGGTAACATTCCGGTCTCCAAAACCGTCCTTGAGGGTTCGAGTCCTTCTGCCCCTGCCAGAAAAAAGCATCGACCTTGTCGGTGCTTTTTTCAATGAAATTCGCCTTACGGCGAGTGAAATATTACTCCGTAATATGAAATAGCTTCGCTATGAAATATTTGCTTCGCAAATGTTTTAATGCGAATTTTATTTCACTTTCTGCGTCAGCAGAAAATTTCATAATCCATTAGGATTATTTCATATTTTTCGCAAGAAAAATATTTCATTAAAAAGTTGCAGTTATCCGAACACATAGGTAATAGCCAAAAACTTTATAAACCCACAAAAGCAACGATTCAAAAACGAATCGTTGCTTTTTCCGTTATCTAACTAATTAAGTTATTCCCCACAAGCAATACACCTGATGTTGCAAGCAGTGGTGGTAATTATAAGTGCAAATGATGCCAAAAGAAGACCCGCAAAGATAGCGCCTATAACACTTGTTGCAGCGAACCCAACGGCTAAAAGAACAAGCGAGAAAACAATAGTGCCGAATATTCCAACAATTAAAGCCGCAAGGTTGGGGCATAGGCATCGCCGTGTAGTGCCACTGCTTACGGCGGCTACTATAAGGTTAATAGCAAGGTAAACAATAGCCACGCCCAAAACAACCCAAAGGAATGCGGGGGTAAGGGTGATAACCGCCATAAAGGTCAAGAAAGCAGTTATAATTCCAACAATTATACTTCCTATAATTGCGGCACCCGTGCAGCTGAATCTACAGTAGCAATTAAAATTTGTCATTGATTTTTCACCTCCTAATCCATCATACGAAAAAGAAGGCTTCATTGTTTACAAAAAAATAAAAGCCCTACAAAACCTCAAATAAAATTGTTTTGATGGCTTAATCATAGTAAATGTAATTATCGGTTTTTTACTTAGCGCGATACAAACATATAAAATACAAACGGTAAAAATGCATCTGCTTTTTGTTTACTTAAAGCAAGTTTTGTGGTATACTATTAAAAAGTTTTATGCAAAGGAGTGAGATGAGTGCCGGACAAATTTATTTTACATTCAAATTACAAGCCAACCGGAGACCAGCCGCAAGCTGTCGAAAAGCTTTCGGAGGGTGTCAAAGCAGGTTTAAAAGAACAGACCCTCTTGGGTGTTACAGGCTCGGGTAAAACCTTTACAATGGCTAATATTATCGCAAACGTCAACAAGCCGACACTCATTCTCGCTCATAATAAAACACTTGCGGCGCAGTTGTGCTCTGAATTTAAAGAATTTTTCCCCGAAAACGCCGTGGAGTATTTTGTATCCTATTACGATTATTATCAGCCCGAGGCATATATCCCAGGCACCGACACCTATATCGAAAAGGACTCGGCAATAAACGACGAAATAGACAAGCTTCGTCACTCTGCTACCTGTGCACTCTCTGAACGACGCGACGTTATAATCGTTGCATCGGTTTCCTGTATATACTCACTCGGTAATCCTATAGACTACCGTAATATGATTATTTCTCTTAGGCGCGGTGAAGAAAAGGGCAGAGATTGGCTCTTAATGAAGTTGGTCAAATTACAGTACGAACGTAACGATATCAACTTTATCCGTAACAAGTTTCGTGTACGCGGTGACGTGGTTGAAATCTTTCCTGCTTATTCGGGCGATACTGCCATTAGGGTAGAGTTCTTTGGCGACGAGGTTGAACGAATTACCGAAATCAACGCGCTTACGGGTGAGCTTAAGTCCGAGCTTAGCCATATTGCAATTTATCCCGCCTCGCACTATATCGTTCCCGATGATAAAAAAGAGCTGGCGCTACAAAACATTCTTGCAGAAATGGAAGAAAGGGTCAAGTATTTTAAAGAAAACGACAAGCTAATTGAGGCGCAACGCATTCGTCAGCGCACCGAGTACGATGTGGAAATGTTAAGGGAAATCGGCGTTTGCAAGGGTATAGAAAACTACTCGCGCGTGCTTTCGGGCAGACCCGAGGGCAGCGTACCCTTTACGCTTTTAGACTATTTCCCCGACGATTTTTTGCTGTTTATCGACGAGTCGCACGTTACCGTACCGCAGGTGCGAGGAATGTATGGTGGTGATAGGGCAAGAAAAGAAAATCTTGTAGAGTACGGTTTCCGCTTGCCGTCGGCTTTTGATAATAGGCCGCTTAATTTCGACGAGTTTTACAAGCACCTTAACCAAGTTGTGTTTGTATCGGCTACACCACAACAGTTTGAACGCGAAAAGTCGGCGCAAATTGTAGAGCAGGTTATCCGTCCTACAGGGCTTATCGACCCCGAGGTAATCGTCAAACCCGTAGAGGGTCAGATAGACGATATAGTTTCCAATATCAACGAAAGAACTGCCAAGGGCGAACGCGTGCTTATCACCACTTTGACCAAGAAGATGGCAGAAAGTCTTACCGAATATCTTGAGAATCTTAACATAAAGGTAAGATATATGCACTACGATGTTGACACCATTGAACGAATGCAGATAATACGCGACCTAAGGCTTGGCGAGTTCGATGTGCTTGTTGGTATTAACCTATTGCGCGAGGGCTTGGATATCCCTGAGGTGTCGCTTGTAATGATACTTGATGCCGACAAAGAAGGCTTTTTGCGTAGCGAAACCTCGCTTATACAAACAATAGGCAGGGCGGCGCGTAATGCAAAAGGTCAGGTTATAATGTATGCCGACAGCGTAACGCCTTCAATGGAACGCGCTATAACCGAAACCTTGAGACGTAGGGAAATACAGAAAGCCTACAATGAGGCACACGGAATCACTCCAAAGACCATAGTAAAAGACGTGCGTGAGATTATAGAGATTTCCTCGCCCGCAGAAAAGGCTAAGGACAAACCCGACAAACGACTTACCAAGTTAGAACGCGAGATGCTTATAAAACGTTTAACCGCCGAAATGAAGCAGGCGGCAAAGCTTTTAGAGTTCGAGCACGCGGCTATGATACGCGACCGAATAGAACGTTTAAGAAAACAGAAATAACTATAAAAATCCCCGCTACAAGCAAAAAAGTAGCGGGTTTTTTTGTTTTTGCAAATTTGTCGCATAATTTCTTGGTACGAATAAAATAAATAGGCAAAGCAATTTTGCCTTCAAAAGTGCCTTCGGTCGCAGAAAGCACTTGGCTTTGCTATGTAATAATACTCTCTTTGCGACAGAACGGAGAATAGAAGTGGAAGATAATATTATTTTTTTCGGGCGTAGGGAAATGATGCCTCAGCAAATGACCATGCCTATGCCAGTACGACGAACCCCCACACTTAGAAACAACTTTGGTACCACACAGTTGGATAGGCTACCCTTAACTATGGTTTACGTGCCTATGCAACCGTACGGAACCACATACGAGCCCGAACAGGCATTAACTAACGGAACACTTTTCCCATCGATAGATAAGCCCTTTTTGGCAGCAAAGAGAAGGTGATAGGTATGAACGATAGAGAAAAACTTTTAAAACGTCTTTCGGCTGCTCACTTTGCAGCGTGGGAGGTACATCTGTATCTTGATACCCACCCAAATGATGCTGCAGCTATAGCTGCATTTAATCAGTATAAACGTCGCGCAATGGAATTGAGTGAGGAATATAGCGAGAAATATGGCGAATTGATGCCGACCGAAAACACCAACCCTAATTCTTGGGAATGGCTTAATTCACCTTGGCCCTGGGAACCCGTAAAGGAGGGTGAAAAATAATGTGGCAATACCAAAAGAAATTGCAGTATCCTATAAACATTAAAAACACCAACCCCAAGCTTGCACAGATAATTATTTCGCAGTACGGCGGTCCCGACGGTGAGTTAGGTGCAAGCTTAAGATATCTTAGCCAACGCTTTTCAATGCCTTATAACGAGGTAAAAGGTCTCTTGACCGACGTGGGAACTGAAGAACTAGCCCACTTGGAAATGATAGGTACCTTGGTGCATCAACTAACCCGTAATCTTACCCCCGAGGAGATAAAGAAAAACGGCTTTGATGCATACTTTGTAGACCATACCACAGGCGTTTACCCAAGCAGTGCCGCGGGTGTGCCGTTTACCGCCGCTTATTTGCAAAGCAAGGGCGATATAATTACCGACCTACACGAAGACCTAGCTGCCGAGCAAAAGGCCCGTACAACCTACGACAACATTTTAAGACTTTGTGACGACCCCGACGTAGCAGACGTAATTAAGTTCCTGCGTCAACGCGAGGTAGTACACTATCAGCGCTTCGCAGAAGCACAACCAACAAAGTGGAATGGCAAGGGCGGAGCAGCTGACAAAACCGCTTGAAATAAGGCTTTTTTAATACATAAAAGGAGATTTAAAATGAAGCTATTTAAGTTTATTGTTATGCTGATTTTGGTTTTAATTACTATACGGACAGGCTATCTTGCACTTTTATATAAGGTCTCAACATCAACAGGTGCTTTTCTAATATGTTTAGGTATCACCTTGTTTGTTGCAAGTGATGGCGGTCTTGAAAGAAAATCAAATTGAATCATTGCTATCCTGATTACAGCATAGTTATATTTAACCTACAAATTCTCAAATTTTTGTTGATTTGTAGGTTAATTTGTGATATACTATTAGTAGTCAGGAGGTAGTATTATGACTGATATTATTTTTGAATACAAAGAATTACTTGCATCAAAACTTGAAATTGAGCAAAAACTTAGTGTTTTGCCTAAGGGATATATATCAAAAAAGACGATTGGCGGTAAGCAATATTTATATTTGCAAACCCGTAACGGAGATACTGTTGAGAGCAAATACATCAAGGCAGAAGAAGTCGAAGAAATAACAAATCAGCTTTCTTCAAGAAAAGAATATGAAGCAGAGTTGCCTGAGATTTTAATCAGACTTGCAGATATCGAAACAGCCGCTGAGTTATTGGATAAAGCATTGCTTCGCAAATTAAAAATGTTAAAACTCACAAGCGGTATGGATAGTATTTCTGCTGACGAAAAAGAAAAGCGAATTTCCTTTTCCGATGCTATGACCTCAATCGAGGGTGTTCCCGTAAGTGATAAGGTAAAAAAAGACCTTGCTAATTGGAAAAACGGCAATATTACGTTCTTGTCGGTGTTTGAACAAACACTCAGAAGATACGGTTTTGTTACGGAGGTATAACAAATGCGTGACCCTTATTTATATGATGATGTTGACATCCTTAAAAATTTAGCAGATATAAAAGATTCGGAATTGCTACGCAAAGCAGAGGCTGATATTACCGGCCTTGCTATGGCGGCAATTTATGATTATAAATATGATAAGTTTAATACCGAAACCTTGCAGGATATTCATCACAACATCTTTGGGCAAATATTTGATTGGGCGGGAGAATTCCGCACCATTCAAATGGTGAAATACGAAGACGTCCTTGGCGGTGATACCGTTCGTTATGCTTATCCCAAAGAAATCAAAAAGCAACTGAATGAAACGATGAAAGAAATCGCCAAGCTCAAAAGAACCGGCGACAATGATAAGGATATAGTTTTTAAGCTTGTTCGTATTATAGCGAGCATTTGGCAAACCCACCCCTTCCGTGAAGGTAATACAAGAACAGTTATAGTGTTTGCTGTTCTGCTTGCAAAATCTTTGGGCTTTGAAGTTGAACACGAACTTTTTAAAACAAACTCCGCCTATGTTCGTAATGCTCTCGTTTGGGCTTCCCAAGGTATTTATTCTAAATATGAATACCTTGAACGCATCTTCTTCGATGCAATCCTCGGCGAAGATAACGAAACCGACACACCCACCGAAACAAAAGCAAGCAAATACGACACCATCGGCGAATACAAAGTTAAAGACTATAAAGAAAGACCTCATGAGTACACCGAAGAGTAATTACTAGTTTAAGGTGCAAGAAAAATTAAAAGAGGAAGACCATAATGAAAAAATCATTTATTGTAGTTTCAGCAATTTTCTTTTTGATATTGCCGATCATCGCCATATTGGCAATATATTTTATATTTGCAATTAATATCTTTGACAATCCTGATTTCTGGTATGGATACATGGCTTATTTTGGTACTGTTGCATTAGCGGCTGTTTCATTGTGGCAAAACGAAAATGCAAATATGATCAATCAACGTTTAGCCGATATGTCATGTAAGGATAAAATAGCTTATCTTGTTCCACCTAAAAACCAAATAATTAGAGGGAATACCATCGAGTTTAGATTCTTTAAACGAGGCAATTCCTTTGGCTTTGTAAGTGGCTATGATCTATACATTAATAACGACTTTTCAAAACACGAAAATTGCAACTATTTTTTTGAAGAAACGAATATTAACGAACTTCAGGAACCCATCAATATTGAATTTCAAGAAAAAATTAATAGAAAAGAAATAGATGTTTGTTTGGTCCTCTACTGGAAGAACCAATACGGTTATGAATATAAACAAAACATTTCAATGTCATATGAGCAGTATAAAAGCAGAAACGACATGTATGTCTCTACCAAAGAAACATTTGAAATAGAATACATCAAATAAATACGGTTTAAAAATCAATTATAAGTTTTGGAGATGAAATTATGACAGATATAGATAGAAAAAGAGCCGCAAAAGCCTTTGCGGAATATTGGAAAGATCGTGGTGACGAAAAGAGCGACAGCCAGTCCTTTTGGCTTTCTCTTGCACGTGACGTGTTGGGCGTTGCGGAGCCCGAAAAGTTTATATTGTTTGAAGAACGCGTAAAGTTGGACCATACCAGCTTTATTGACGGTCATATTCCCTCTACGCATGTGTTGATCGAACAGAAAAAGAAGGGACTTAATTTGCGTAGTCCTATTCGTCAATCGGATGGTACTTTGCTCAATCCTTTTCAGCAGGCACAGAGATATTCGGCGGCACTGCCTTATTCGCAGCGTCCTCGTTGGATCATCACTTGCAATTTTGAAGAGTTCCTTATCTACGATATGGAGAAGCCTACAGGTGAGCCGGAAAGTATAATGCTTAAGGATCTCGGCAAGGAGTATTATCGCCTGCAATTTCTTGTAGAAGAAAAGAGTGAGCTTCTGCACCGAGAGGAACAGATCTCCATCAAAGCCGGTGAGCTTGTGGGCAAACTGTACGATGCCATTCTGAAGCAGTATATTCATCCCGACAGTGAAGAAACTCTGCGCAGCTTGAATATGCTTTGTGTCCGTCTTGTGTTTTGCCTTTATGCAGAGGACGCAGGTATTTTCGGTGGTCATCTGAAATTCCATAATTACATAAAGAACTTTAACGTGAAAGACGTGCGTCGTGCACTCATTGACCTTTTCCGTGTGCTCGATACCAAAACCGAAGAGCGTGATCCGTATATGGATGATGCTTTAGCAGCATTCCCTTACGTGAACGGCGGCTTGTTTGCTGACGAAAACATTGAAATTCCCAACATGACGCAGGATATTGTTGATTTGCTCCTGCACAATGCAAGCGAAGATTTCGACTGGTCGCAGATCAGCCCCACTATCTTTGGCGCCGTATTTGAGTCCACCTTGAACCCCGAAACCCGTCGCAGCGGCGGTATGCACTATACCTCTATCGAAAATATCCATAAGGTTATTGACCCGCTTTTCCTGGATGAACTCCGCGAGGAGCTTGCAGAGATCAAGGCACTGAAAGTACCCAAGATTCGCAACGATAAAGCAGAAGTATTCCGTGAAAAGCTGTCTAAGCTTACGTTCTTTGATCCTGCCTGTGGTTCCGGTAACTTCCTGACCGAAACCTATATTTCCTTGCGCCGTTTGGAGAATGAAGCCTTGGAGATTATCAACCAGGGACAGATTTTACTTGGATATGATGGTTTGATTAAGGTTTCTATCGGTCAATTCTACGGCATTGAGATCAACGATTTTGCTGTTACCGTTGCAAAAACTGCACTTTGGATTGCAGAAAGCCAGATGCTTAAAGAAACCGAGGATATTGTAAATATGTCCCTCGATTTCCTCCCGCTGAAATCCTATGCCAACATCGTAGAAGGCAACGCCCTCCGTACCGATTGGGAAACTGTTGTGTCCAAAGACAAGCTGAATTACATTATGGGAAACCCTCCGTTTGTGGGATATTCTTTGCAGACAGCAGACCAAAAGCAGGATATCCTCTCCATCTATGTTGACGAAAAGGGTAAGCCTTATAAGACAGCGGGCAAAATCGACTATGTTTCGGGATGGTATTTCAAAGCAGCAGAATTAATGCAGAACACTAGAATCCGTACTGCTTTCGTGTCTACAAACTCTATTACACAGGGCGAACAGGTTGCCGGTGTGTGGAAGCCCCTTTATGACCGTTTTAATATTCATATTGACTTTGCTCACCGCACATTCCGTTGGGATAGTGAGGCAAATGTTAAAGCGCACGTTCACTGTGTAATAGTTGGATTTAGTACCGCCTATAACCCACGTGAAAAGCAGTTATATTCTTCTGAAAGAATGCAACTCGTTAAAAATATAAACGCTTACCTTATAGAAGCACCCGATGTATTTGTAGAAAGTAGAACAAAGCCCTTAGCTAATGTTCCTTCCATGAGTAGTGGTGGTAAACCTGTAGAGGGAGGCCATTTGATTTTTACTGAACAGGAAAAGGAAGAATTTTTAGCAATAGAACCAAATGCTGAGATTTATTTTAGACCTTTTATGGGTTCGGATGATTTTATAAATGGTCATACACGTTGGTGCCTATGGCTGTTGAATGCTTCTCCGAAAGACCTCCGTTCTCTGCCTCATGTTATGGAGCGAGTTGAAAACGTGCGTAAGTTTAGAGAAGCCAGTGTCAAAGCGGCAACGCGTGAATATGCGGCATATCCTACTCGCTTTATGGAAATAAAGCAACCCAACTCCGATTTCCTAATGATACCTGCGACATCTTCGGAGAATAGACGATATGTACCAATAGGATATCTTGACAAAAACGTAATAGCAAGTAATGCGGCATCATTTGTACCGGATGCTACAATTTATCATTTTGGAGTTTTAACATCTAACGTACATATGGCATGGATGCGTGCGGTTTGTGGACGATTGGAAATGCGTTACAGATATTCAGTTAATATAGTATATAACAATTTCCCATGGCCTACTCCTACCGACGAGCAGAAAGCGGCTATTGAAAAAACTGCGCAGGCAATTCTTGATGCTCGAGCCCTCTATCCCGATTGTTCACTTGCCGATCTCTATGACGAGGTTGCTATGCCACCCGAACTCCGAAAAGCGCATCAAGCCAACGACCGCGCCGTAATGCAGGCGTATGGTTTTGATGTAAAGACTATGACGGAGAGCACCTGTGTGGCAGAATTAATGAAGATGTATCAAAATTTGGCAAGTAAATAATGTTACAATACTAAGAAAAAACATAGCAAAAGCAAGTGATGAAATGAGGTGAGTTTTTGCAGAGAATACGTGGAAAATCAAAGGAGCGGATCGCAAAGAATATCGTGTCATTTATGGTTGAAGATACTCCGCTATTACCGGAATCTGTTTCTTTCATATATTGCTGGGTGAGGCAACCCGACGGTCGTGGAAGGACGAAAAGTTACCATGATGTGTGGGAACTCGTTTTGAAAAGTTACCTTCCAAAAGAGAGACCTATTTTGTTTCGCTCTTGTGAAAGAATTTCCAATCGACCTATACAAAGTTTTACCGGAAGGAGCTACGCAGCCGCAAGATTTTCAAAGAATCGTTCCGGACATTTGTTAGTTTGCGATACGGAAGAATATCTGCGATTCGAGGATGAATCCGCTGAAGAACATGAACGCAGTTTCTTTCCTTTATGCGAATTCATAAAAAAGGGTACATATTGTGAAACACCTCATTTTAGCGAATCCTTTTATGAGGAGTATAAGAAAGAGGACGAATATATAGTTCGAGTAAATCAAAATTGGTTGTATGATTTGAAATGGAATTAAGAAAACGACATGCAAAGGAGATGAAATATGAATACTTTTTATAATCAAATGTTTAATCCGCAGTATGTAAATTTACAATATTTTCGCCAAATAGAGCAATTGCAATATGAAGCAAAACAAAATGAGGAAGTTGCAAAGGCTGTTAATGCAATTCATGATCTATGCGAAGCTGTAAAACAGTTAGATGATCATCATCAGCAAATTGCATTTTCCGCTTGTCTTGCAGAGATGGCAAGGGAATTTAATTGGAGATAAGTATTGTATGAACGATGAGTTAAAATAATTACATGGAGGCGTCGCTGAAAAGCGGCGCTTTTGCTTTTTTCATTGATCTTTTATAATTGTTTCCCCCTTTGTTAATGTTTTCTTGAAAGTCGATTTTTACGCCTCAATATTATATGGTTAGTAAAGAATGTTATTATTTAATATCAGATAAAAGAAATTATAAATCAGATAATAACTGAACATTGAAGGAAAAGTCGAAATATGGTAAAATACAAATAGTTAAAGGTGGTGGATGTATGGAACACATTACTGTTGGAAGAAAGTATAATGAGGGAAAAGTTGCTTTTGTTGAGTGTGTTAAGAACGGTTCGCTTGATAATATCAATATCAAAGACAAGTGTTTTTTACTTATCGTACTCACTAAAGGAAAGTTAGAATTTAAAGTGGGCGGTGAGAAAGTCACTGCTGTCGCTCCATCTTTTTTGTGCTTTGACGAGTTAGAAAATCCAGTGCTTGTTTCTAAATCAAAAGCTCAATACACTTGTGTGTACTTCCATCCTAAATTTTTAAATATTAATATGACCTTTGAACTTTTACGTTCTAAAAATTACGGTGATATCGCTACTACCCACGATATGTTTATGCTGAAACCGTTTACCCAAAAAGCGTATGTGATCCCTATCGCAGAGACACAGGTAGAGAAGATTGAACAATCTGCCGATTATATGTTAGAGGAACTAACTGAGCAAAGAGATTGGTATTGGTCTTGTAGAGGCCGTTCCTACTTTATGGAGATTATTATCTCATTAGAGCGTATGTACGGTCTTATTGGCTATGGTTTAACCCACCAAAAATCAGATAATACACCAATTATTAAAAATCCAAAACTTCGTGATGCTGTGCTTTACATAGAGGGGCATTATGGCGATAGTATAACCCTGTCCGATATATCAGCTAATGCCGGAATAAACCATACTACTCTTACTGCACTTATGAAAGAGGAACTTGGTTGTACCGCAATCGAATATTTAATGAAATATCGCATTACTGTATCCAAAAAGCAACTAGGCTTTACCAATGTGCCCATTAAAGATATCGCTAATATGGTAGGGTTCAAAACAGTACAACATTTTAACCGAATTTTCAAAGAACACACAGGCACAACCCCCGCTGAGTTCCGTAAAACAGCAGTAGAAAGACGAAAAAAGGAGATATAAAAAGTGGAGTATAAAGCCATTTTTTTCGATCGTGATGGTACACTTACATATTTTGACAAAGAAAAAGAACTTTGGCGAGATCAGATAATTAGCCAATGGAGTGATAAGCCCTTCGAACTATCCTATGATAAAATGATGAGTCTTTTTAACCTTGCAAGCGAAGGGAAAAAACCTTGGTATAAGACAGTTGATGATGAGAAAGAGTTTTTCAAAAGGTTCTACCGACATTTGCTCATAGGTGAGAATGTTAAAGAGAACTTAGATGGTCGA
>JAZNZF010000060.1:0-8384 GCA_045594795.1 Acutalibacteraceae bacterium
CATAATACATATCGTAAACAAATACATAGTTTAAGCACTCTACCATTGTTATTGAAACGATTGGTAGCAAAAGTATAGCTGCTGTATTTAAAAAAGTTTCTATTTTAGGTTTTGCTTTTATATTTGTAGCCAATACTAAACCACAAAGCAGGGAACACAGTATACAAAGACAGAAAAGCAATGTTCCGTATTTTACCTTGCTATTTAAAAACTGCTGGTTAAATATACCTAAAAAAGTTATTAGAGCACCACTTAATATTATTGATGCTATAGTTCTCTTTTTTGAAAATTCTAAAAACATTTTATAACTCCTATTAAAACATAAAAATAGTCGACTTATATAATATAACATACTTTTATAAAAAATGTGTGAATTTATTACAAAAAAACAAAAAAATTTGGGCTGACAGCTTATCAGCCCAAATTTTTTTACAATATTATACAAATCAAACCGCTGCAGCCTTCGTTAATTAATCTCTCCAAGGTTTCTTGCAGTTTCATTCTTGCGTCGTCAGGCATACGTGCAAGTTTTGTATGTAAGCCCTCGTTTACAAGCTCATTAAGAGATTTGCCAAAAATGTTTGAATCCCAAATTTTAATGGGGTCCTCCTCAAATTCTTTTAGCATATACATTACCAAATCCTCAGACTGCTTTTCAGAGCCAACTATTGGGTTTACTTCGGTGGTAATGTTTGCCTTCATCATATGAATTGAGGGTGCACTTGCTTTTAGTCTTACGCCGTATCTACCGCCTTGTCGCATAATCTCAGGTTCTTCTAATGAAAGTTCTTCTAAGCTTGGTAAAACAATTCCGTAGCCCGTTGCTTCAACCTCGTCGATAGCATTTTGGAATTTTTCAAATTTCTTTTTAATTTCTGCTAAGCCTGATATACATGACATAAGCTCACTATCACTATTAATTTCTAATCCACTTGTTTCGGTTATTACTTTGTAAAATAAGTTATTATCAAGATTAACGTTAATCACAGCGCAGCCGTTGCCTAGTGATATGTTCTTTACGTTTGCATTGTCTATGTATTTACACTCATTTAAGGCTTTTGCTGTAGAGCCCAACTCGCTAACTCTCTTAGTGCCGCTAAATGCTTCTAAAAGAGTGTTGCTTATTTCAGATTTTAGCCAATGCTGATAAGGTAACACGTTAAGCCAAGACGGAACGTCTACCGCAATTTCTTTTATTGGGAACTCGCAAAGAATATTGGATATTATGTTTTTAATTTCATCGAGGTCAAGGTCAATACAACTTACCGGAAGCACAGGTATAGAGTATTTTTTTGAAAGCGATTTTGAAAGTGAAATTGATTTTTCACTATTTGGGTTTGTGCAATTAAGCAGAATAACAAATGGTTTGTTTATTTCCTTTAGTTCACTTATAACCCTTTCCTCAGCTTCCTCGTATTCCTCACGCGGAATATCACTTATACTGCCATCGGTTGTAACCACAAGGCCAACGGTAGAATGCTCGGTTATAACCTTTTGCGTGCCTATTTCTGCAGCCATATTAAATGGAACAGGTTCATCGTACCAAGGTGTCATAACCATTCTTGGTTGCTCGTCTTCAATATATCCAATAGAGCTCGGCACAATATATCCAACACAGTCAATCATTCTAACCTTTAAATTCATTGCATCTGCAAGATTAATTTCTATTCCGTTTTCAGGTATGAATTTAGGCTCGGTGGTCATTATTGTTCTACCCGACGCCGATTGAGGTAGCTCGTCGTTTGCACGCGCACGCTCGTAGTCACTTTCTATATTGGGCAGTACAAGTTTTTCCATAAACCTTTGTATAAAGGTGGATTTTCCCGAACGCACAGGACCTACAACACCAATGTAAATATCACCACCGGTGCGTTCGGCGATATCGTTATATATCTTTGCGTTGTTTATCATAAATTCGTCCTCCAATGCAAAAACTCTGTTTGTAAAATGTATGAGGACGAGTGATATTTTATTACTTTTACACAATACTTTTAATTAAATTAACCGACTGTGTGAAAATCAAGCAGACTGTTAACCCTACAAGTGTTGGTATAAATATAGATAATAGACTCCATTTTAGACTTTTGGTTTCTTTAGCAATCGTTAAGCAGGTTGTGGAGCATGGCCAATGGAATAAGCAAAATAGGATAACTGATATTGCCGTGGTCCATTCCCATCCGTTATTAACAAATATTTCTTTTAATTGAAATAAATTTGTGGTGTCGGTCAACGTACCGTTGCTGAGATATGCCATAACAATTATTGGTATTACAATTTCGTTAGCAGGGAAGCCGAGTATAAAACCCATTAGTATAACCCCGTCTAATCCAAAAGCTTGTGCTATAGGGTTTAGGTAATTGGCGCATATATTAAGTAATGATATGTTGTCTATATACACATTTGCCATAACCCATATAATCATTCCCGCAGGAAGTGAAACTGCCGCAGCTCTGCCAAGCACAAATAATGTTCTGTCAAAAATTGAGCGCACAACAATTTTAAGTACTTGCGGCGTTCTAAAAGGCGGTAATTCTAAAGCAAATGAAGAAGGGAGACCTTTTAGTAGTGTTTTGGATAATATTTTTGATATTGTTAGGGTCATCATAACCCCTAAAACTATAACCGAAAGAAGTAAAAGTGTTGATAATATTGTGCTTTTAAAACCCGAAATTCCGCCAATAAAGAACATAGTTATTATTGCAATAAGCGTTGGAAATCTACCATTACAAGGAACAAAACTATTAGTTAAAATAGCTATTAGACGTTCTCTTGGTGACTCTATAATTCTGCAACCAACAACACCTGCCGCGTTGCAACCAAAACCCATACACATAGTTAGCGCCTGCTTACCACAGGTGTTTGCTTTTTGAAAGTAGTAATCTAAATTAAAGGCGATTCGGGGTAGATATCCAAGGTCTTCGAGAATTGTAAAAAGCGGAAAGAATATTGCCATTGGCGGTAGCATTACAGATACGACCCACGCAAGCACTCTATAACCACCGCGAACTGTTAAGCCAATAATATTTTCACTTACATTTAAATTGCTAAGTAAAGTAGCCAGCCAATCTTCAATTTTAAAAAGTCCAATACTAAGCAACTGTGAGGGATAGTTCGACCCGCTTATTGTCAGCCAAAATATTATAAATAGTAATATTAGCATAATCGGGATTCCCGTTAGCTTTCCTGTTAGTATTTTATCTATCTTTTTTTGCCGTCTATTCATAAGACTATCAGAATTGCTTACGGTTTCGGATGCAATATATTCTGCTGTCAATACTGCACAACAAGCAGAGGCATCGTTAAGCTCGGATTTTGATAGTTTATTTACATCGGTTAACCCAGTTAAATCATAATTTAAGTAATCAGATAATTTAGCTATTAAGGATTCATCGTTTTCTAAAAGCTTATATGCTATCCAACGCGGATTTAAGTTTTTGCAGTTGATGTTTTCAAGTTTCTCTATAGTCAAATTTAGCTCTGCCTCGATTTTTTCGGGATATTTTACATTTAAGAATCCACCGCATTTACCTTCATATATATTAGAAAACAAGCTTTTTAAGCCCTTGCCTTTACGAGCAATCATTGGTATTACGGGTACCTTTAAAAGCTTTGATAGTTTTTGATAGTTAATATTAATTTTTTTCTTTTTTGCTTCGTCGGTAAGATTAACACATAATACAACGTTTTTATAAATTTCCATACACTGAATCGCAAGGTTAAGGTTGCGTTCAAGACAGGTGGCATCGCAAACAACTGCGACGATATCGGCGTCACCAAAACAAATAAAATCACGTGCAACCTCTTCTTCGGGGGAGGTTGCTTTTAAAGAGTATGTACCTGGAAGGTCAACAAATTTAATTGTTTTATTTTTATATTTACAGCTACCTACTGCTCCCGATACTGTTTTTCCTGACCAATTACCTGTGTGTTGATGCATACCCGTTAATGCGTTAAACACAGTACTTTTGCCAACGTTTGGGTTACCTGCTAAGGCTACGGTAATGGTTTCGTCACATTCTATTAGTGTTTTTTTTGAACGTTTCACTACATCATCCCCGACATTTAATGAATATTTTATCAGCATCAGAATTTCTCAGTGCTATTACCGCGCCGCGAATATTGTATGCTATTGGATTACCCATAGGACTTTTAATTACACAGCTAACTTTCGTACCTTTAATTAGTCCTAAATCATATAATCTTCTACGAATATCTCCGCCCAGGGTTATATTTGTTATAACACCCGAGCATCCCTCGTTTAACTCTCGTAATCTCATTAATTATCAATTCCTTTTTAAAGAATTTCGCTTAATATCATTTTACTCATTGAATTTATATTTGTTACATATTGATTTAGTACGTTTTGTTTTGACAATAATACGTTATAATTAGATAACAACTCTTGACTTTTCCTCTGTAAAAAGGTAAAATTAATGTTGAATTTATATAATTGGATTATTATGCATATTTACATATATTTATTTGGAGGTAAAACATGGCTCAACACACTAACAAGAGCAACCAAAACAAGCAAACTGATAATACAAAAAAACGTAATTTTAACCCTACTACTAATAAAAATCATAGCGCTAAAAATTCTCAAAACAAATCAGCTAAAAAAGATTCAAAACAAACTAACACTAAAAAGACTAACAAGAAAACCATAACACAACAAAATAATTCTTTGCCATTAAGGGTAATTTCTTTAGGAGGACTTAACGAAATTGGCAAAAACATTACCCTTTACGAATATGGCAATGATATTATTTTAGTTGACTGCGGTATGGCTTTCCCCGATGAAGACCTACCGGGTGTCGATATAGTAATTCCTGATTTTTCTTATATAGTAAAAAACAAAGAAAAGGTTCGTGGGCTTGTTGTTACACACGGGCACGAAGACCATATTGGTGCAATACCGTATTTGTTAAAAGAACTTAACGTACCTATTTATAGCACACGACTTACTATCGGACTTATATCGGGTAAATTAAAAGAGCATAACCTGTTAGCAGGTGCAAAGCTTGTGCCTATAACTCCTGGTGAAACCATACATCTCGGCGCGTTTTCGGTAGAGGCTATACACGTTAATCATTCTATTCCTGATGCGTGTAGCTTTGCTATTACTTGCGGAGCAGGTACTGTTATTCAAACAGGCGATTTTAAAATTGATACAACCCCCATTGACGGCAACGTTATCGACCTTGCAAGATTTGCTGAATATGGCAAGCAAGGGGTATTGGCCTTGTTGTCCGATTCTACTAACGCCGAACGTGCAGGTTATACCCAATCTGAAAGTCTTGTGGGTGGCTCTTTCTCTAATCTTTTCCATAAAGCAGAGGGGCACCGCATAATTGTTGCGACCTTCTCATCAAACATTCATAGGCTTCAGCAGATTATCGACGAGGCTGTAAACTGTGGCAGAAAGGTTGCGGTTTCGGGCAGAAGTATGATTAACGTTGTTGCTGTTGCAAGTGAACTTGGATATCTTAACGTACCCGAAGGCGTGTTAATCGAGCTTGATATGGTTAAACGCTATTCACCGGGTGAAATTGTAATTATAACAACAGGTAGCCAAGGCGAACCAATGTCGGCTTTACACAGAATGGCATATGGCGACCATAAACAGCTTGACATTTCTCCGGGTGATATGATAATTATTTCGGCAACTCCAATTCCCGGAAATGAAAAACTTGTAGGTAAAATTATCAACGAACTAATTAAGCTTGGCGCAAATGTTGTGTACGAAAAAATGTACGACGTGCATGTATCAGGCCACGCTTGTGCAGAAGAGCTAAAACTTATGCTCAGCATAACAAAGCCAAAGTTTTTTGTACCCGTTCACGGTGAGCAAAAACATTTGTTTAAGCATGCTAATCTTGCTATGCAAATGGGCATCGATAAAAGAAACATCCTTGTAACAGACATTGGCAAAGCTATTGAGTTTAAAGGCGGAGAAATGAAAATAGTAGAATCTGTTCCTGCCGGCAGAGTGCTCGTAGACGGGCTCGGCGTTGGTGACGTTGGAAGTGTTGTTCTGCGTGACCGTAAGCATCTTGCAGAAGACGGCTTGGTTGTAGTAACACTTACCGTCGATTCAATTACTAACGAGGTTGTTTCAGGTCCCGAGGTTATTTCGCGCGGATTTGTTTTTGTTAAAGAGGCAGAAGATATGTTCTACAACCTTCGCGAAGTGGCTTGTGACGTTCTTGAACGTTGCTATGATAAAGGTATTTTTGATAGAAGCACAATTAAAGCACGCTTACGTGATGCCGTTTCTAAATTCCTATATGAAAAGACAAAGCGCAACCCAATGATTTTACCGATTATTTTAGAAATTTAAGTTTATTGATAAATATTGTGGGAGGTATTTTATGAAGCAAACAAGCAAGTATAATTCTTTTATTTCGCTTTATATCGTTTTACTTTTGTTACTTGCGGTTAACACTGTTGTTGCATTTTTTATTAGTTTTAAAATGTGCTTTATATCTGCCGCAATAACTTTAGCTGGCGTTGTTGTAACTATTTTTCGCTTATCCAATTTTAACGCTTCTTTTAAGCAGTTACTCTTAGCGCTCGAACAAGGGGCTACAATTAAATCAAAAACTCTTTCTGCGTTTGGTATACCCGCGATTATAACCTCCGAGAATAACGAAATAATCTGGTATAACGATTCATTTTCAAAATATACCAAAAACTTACAATATTATGGGTACGATATTTCTACACTCTTTAATGTAGATTTAGTTTCACTCGAAGCGAATTCTATATGCGAGGCTTCATTTGGCGGAAGAGAGTTTGATATGTTCAGGGCGTATGTTCCTTCTGCTGACGGTGGCTACTATATTTATTATTTAATTGATAATACGTCTTTAAAGCGTACCGCACGCGAGTATTTTGCTACAAGACCGGTTGTAATTATGATTACTACCGATAATTTTAACGAAACCTTGCGTAATTCTAAAGATAGTGAGCGTTCTGCGTTTTTAGGTGCAGTACACGGCGAGATTGAAAATTGGCTTGCTAAAACTAACTGCATAAGCGTTAATATTGGCGCAGGTTCTATACAGGTTGTTTTAGATGAACGCGGTCTTAGAGAATTAACCGAAACAAAATTTTCTGTTCTTGATAGCGTTAGAAAACTTAAGCTTGGCGAATATAGTGGCGTAACCCTATCGGTTGGTGTTGGTAAAGGTGGCGCAAACTATAACGAAACAGAAATGCTATCTAAACAGGCATTGGAAATGGCGCAAAGCAGAGGCGGCGACCAGGTTGCCATAAAAAACAGTAAAAATGAATACAAATTTTTTGGTGGAGTATCACGCGCTGTAGAGCGGAGAACTAAGGTTAGAGCTCGAACAGTTTCCTCGGCAGTTCAAGAAATGATTTCTGCTTCCAGCAAGGTAATACTGATGGGTCATAAATATTCTGACCTTGACTGTCTTGGTGCAGCGTATGCTTTAGCCTCGGTTAGCGTTGACCTAAATAAAAGCGCTTACGTGGTTTTTGATAAGGATAAAACCCTTGCGTTGCCTTTATATAAAGAAATTATAAAAAAAGATAATCGTGTTACATTCACTAAAGGGGACAACCTTGACGAGCTTATTGACGAGAAGACCCTGCTTATAGTTTTAGATACCCACAGGGCAGCTTTTTTGGAAAACGAAGAGCTTTATAATAAGATTGGTAACGTTATTGTTATTGACCACCACAGAAAAGCCGTTGATGCCATAGATAATGCTGTTATTTTCTATCACGAAACCGCTGCATCATCTGCTTGCGAAATGGTATCAGAATTAATAGAGTATATGCAGGGTGCAAAAATCACACCGACAGTTGCAAACGCTTTGCTTGGCGGTATTGTGCTTGACACTAAAAACTTTTTCTTGCACACAGGTGTGCGCACTTTTGAGGCCGCATCAAAACTTAAGGGTTATGGTGCTGATACTATTAAGGTTAAGCGTATGTCTTCAGACAATATGCGAACATATTCGCGAAAATCGTTAATTGTTTCTAAAACCGAGTTATATAATAACTGTGCTATTGCATTTGACGACCTTAGTGATGAAGTAACGCGAATAGCGGCATCGCAGTCAGCCGATGAAATGCTTTATTTAGAAGGTGTTAAAGCTTCGTTTGTTTTGTTTAAAACAGAGGACACAGTAAATATTTCAGCGCGTTCGTACGGCGAAATTAACGTTCAACTTATTATGGAAAGTCTTGGCGGTGGCGGCCATCAGAATATGGCAGCGTGTCAACTAAATGTACCCGATATTGATTCAGCTAAGGCAGATTTAATAAAAGCAATAGATAACTATTTTAACCAAGGAGTGTAATTATATGAAGGTTGTTTTAACTGCAGACGTTAAAGGAAAAGGTAAAAAAGG
>JAZNZF010000061.1:0-11444 GCA_045594795.1 Acutalibacteraceae bacterium
CTTTTTCCCTTGTGCAACGGTAAATTATTACATACGCCACAACACAGGCAATTACTATAACAGCCGACAAAAGCTGTGACACCCTTAAAGAACCGAGCATTAGGCTATCGGTACGAATACCCTCTATTAAAAATCTGCCGATTCCGTATATTATGCCATAAATAAGGGCTAACTGACCCTTAAATCTTCTTCGTTTTATTACGTAATTAAGCACAAAGAAGCCTATAGTACAAAGTATAAACTCGTATAAAAAGCAAGGATGTACCGGCATTGTTGGGTCAAGCGAGGTTTCCCCCATAGCTACAATATGCTCGTATGTACCGGAACTGCCCATAGAGAACATTCCCCAAGGTAGCTCGGTATTAGTTCCAAAAGCCTCTTGATTAAAGAAGTTACCCCATCTGCCTATTGCCTGACCTATAAACAACGAGGGTGCAATAAGGTCTAAACAGTCTATAAAATTAAGCTTACGGGTTTTAGCCGAAATGATAGCGCCAATAACCGCGCCGATTATTCCGCCGTATATGGCAAGGCCACCGTCGTGAATTTTAAAGAAGCTTGTAAAAAATTCGGATGGGCAATAAAAAAGCAGATAATACGCCCTTGCGCCAAGAATGGCTAAAGGCGTGGTTATGATTACGCCATCAACAAGCCTATCGGTATTGATATTGAGTAGCGGTGCCCTTTTCATTCCGTAAATAAAGGCAAGCAAAAAGCCAAGCGCTATTAGTATACCGTACCAGTACACATCCCAACCGTCTCCGATGGGAAGTGTAAAGGCAACGGGATCCAAGTTAAACGTAAATCCTAAAAATTTTACCGTATTCATATCTTTTCTCCTAAATTTTTACTTACTGTTTGGGCTAATAACCGAAAGTGAACAGTTGCTTTCTTTAAGCAGACCTAAAGCTTCTTGTACATCACTTAGTGTTAGTGTTGGTAGTAGCTCTATTTCCTCGAAAACCTCGCCACCGCTTACAGTCGATTCCACCATTACCGAAACCGCACCCTCTACCCTATCGAATGCAACTACGCGTTCTCCGTAAGCAGACTTTAGCGCCGCCTCGAAAACATCGGGGTCTAAGCCCTCTTTAGCCACCCTTTCGAGCTCAGATAAAATTTGTTCTTTTACTTCTCTCGGGTTGTCTGATTCGCCACCGATTATAGCAGTAGCGGTATCCCTTGTGCAAAAATACTCGTAATCGAGTGTGTTGCTAATCAGTTCTTTATCCCTGAGATTTTTATAAAGGCGCGACGATTTGCCAAAAAGGATATCCAAGCCAAGCTCCATTGAGAGCCTCTCTTTAGCATCGGCATATCCGTTGCAATTAACCTTAAAGCCAACCATAAACATAGACTTTGCAACCGCCAAGGCTTGCTCGGTGTAATCGGTAACTACCGACTCAGGCTCTTTAATAGAATGACGGGTTATTGTAACAGTCGCGGCAGGTTTAAGCTCACTATCTATAATCTCTAAAACTTTGTCTTCCGAAAAATCGCCCGCCAAAACAAAAAACATGTTATTAGGGTTATAAAAGGTTTCGTAACAGCTATACAAAAGCTCGGCGGTTATATTAGAAATAGACTCCCTTGTGCCTGCTATGTCTATACGCACGGGGTTGTTTTTGTAAAGCGCGCCAAATAGGTTAAAAAGCACGCGCCAATCGGGTGAGTCGAGGTACATCTGTATCTCTTGCCCTATAATGCCCTGCTCTTTTTTAACCGTTTCTTCTGTAAAATATGGTGACTGCACGAAGCCTAAAAGAATTTTTAAGTTTTCCTCTAAATTTTCGGTACAGTTGAAAAGATAACAGGTTCTATCAAAGCTTGTGTATGCATTTGAGTATGCGCCCGTTTTTGAAAAAAGCTCGAAAGCGTCAACAGTTTCGGACTCGAAGAGCTTATGCTCTAAAAAGTGGGCTATGCCCTCGGGCACTGATACCGCTTCTCCACCATTTTTAGAAAAGTGTGTGTCTATAGAGCCATAGGCCGTACCGAAAATTGCCCTTGTAGACGAAACACCCTTTATATTCATAAGATATATTTTAAGCCCCGAGCTATGCTCGATATATTTACAACTTACGCCAAGGCGTTTATTCTCGATAGTTTTAATCATTGTGCGTCCTCCTTTTCACCTAATAAAAAGAAGAAAGTATCAGGGGTTATAGCTTTTGCTGACTCGATTACCTGTTCGCGTGTAACCGAACAAATAAGTTCACTTAATTCTTTTGGTGATAACGGATTGCTTTGTACCATTCTTGCGCCATACCAGCCGTCTATACCGACCAGCGAATCACCCACCGCGTTAAGTGAGTTTAAGAATGAACGCTTTGAAGATAGCAATACCTCGTCACTAAATTTACCGTTTTGCAAGTCACTTAGCTTTTCGAGTATTGCCTCTTTTGCGCGGTTTGCGTTTTGTTCGTCGACACCGCTTTCAACAAACATTGCGCCCATATAACGATTAGCGGTAGCCGAACAATAGTAACAGAGCCCCATTTTTTCACGAACTTCGGAGAATAGCTTTGAGTAGGTGCCGCCACCGAATATATCCGCCGCAACCGCGTTTACATAGGTGTTGAGCTCATCACCAAAACTCCCCAGCCTAAAGCCCATTACAAGCTTTCCTTGTGAAATGGGGAGCCTTTCGGTAACCTCGTTTACTGCCCTTGGGGGAATATTAGCGTTGTCGGGGGTATATCTTTCCCCGTCGGGCAATGCGTTACAAAATGCCGATACAAACTCTTTTGGATACTCATCTCCCGTAAAGGTTATGCGGATTTGCGCATCCTCGATTAAGCGCCTATATGCAGTATATAAGCTTTTGCCGTCTGCTTTTTGTGCCGCGGATTTGTATCCATAACGGTTAGTGCCAAATGGCATACCTTGATACATAATTTGCTCTAACCGATTTTTAGCGTACTTGCGTTTATCGTTAATTTCTGCATCAATTTTATCGCACCACATACTTTTAACCCTATGCACCTCGTCCTTTTCGAAAGCGCCATCGACAGCATTGGGGTTAAACACAATATCGTACAAAATATTCAGCGCCTCAGAAAAGCAGTTTTCAGAATTAAAGCCCATTCCGTTTTTAAGGGCGGTTAGGCGAAGGGTAATTATCTGCGAATTAGAAAGCTTTTCTGTAGTAGCAGAAATATTAGTGCCATATAACTGCATAAGTTTTAGGCTTAACTCCTCGTTCTTTGGATAAGCCTTTGTGCTACTGCAAAGAAGCTGCGCTACCATAGCATTTTCGGTTACGGTTTTATCGCTTAAAGGCAACATAAACCTAACGGTTAGCATATTTGCTTTAAAGCGGTTGTTTTTTAAATGCAAAGCGGTTACTCCGCTTTTAAGAGAATATATTTCCATAAAGTCCTCCGACTATAATACTTATATATTTATAAGTATATCACAAATACTTTGTAAACTCTACTGTAATTTAATATTTTTTAAAATATTATTTATCCTTGCCAACGATAAAAATTGTGGTATAATTACTATATAAAAATAAATTTGTTGGCTGAGGTGTAACATATGAAAAACAACACTATTGCTAATATCGACACTTGTAGGCTTATCGCTAATATGAAAGGTTTTTCAGCAGACACGCTTCTTTACACGGTTGAAGCATTAATAAAGGGTGGCATCAAAGCAGTTGAGGTTGCGCCCGATAGTTTAACCGAACAGGGCGAGCGCGACTGTGTAATTAAAATAAACGGCCTTAAAAAATGCTTTGGCAAGGATTTAACGGTTGGCGCAACAAACGTTTTTACCGAAAGAATGGTTAAGCTGTGCAAAGGCGCGGGTGCCGATTTTGTTAGCTCTCCCACACTTAACAATAATGTTTTAGCTCGCGCTAACGCAGTTGACCTATGCGCTATGGCAGGTGGCTTTACTGCAACCGAAATAAGTAATGCTGTAAGCCTTGGCGCAGATTATGTTCGTCTTTTTCCATCCACCATTAACGGCAATACCGATTATGCCGCTTTAATGGCAGATACCTTCCCCAAAGCAAAGCTTGTTGCTACAGGAAGCATAAGCTTTGAGGATATCTTGCCACTATATAAAGCAGGTATTAAATACTTTAGCATTGCAGGTAGCCTTGCAAACCTTACACTTGCAAATAAACAAGAATACGAAATTATAACTCGCGAGGCAGCACGATATTGCGAAACCATAGCTAAGCTTATGTAGTTTGGTGTACAATTAATAGGACAGCGATTTATAATTTATATTAAAAATGCGGTATCACAGTTTTGTTGTGACACCGCATTTTCTTTATCCAAATAATTTGTTTTAAATATCTTTTACGCTCATTAGTCGTATATTCTTTCCCTTGTACGCTCTTTGGCGCATAGCACTACCGTTTGATATATAAGCTTATCTTCTTCTCCCACGTCCTCAATTATCTGCCTTATAGTACATTCAGGATAGGTTATTTTATACCCCAAACGCGTTACTGCGAACTTAACCTTGTTGAAGCCGTAAAGATTAACAACCTCTCTTTGACCGCGCTGGTCGTATCTGCGCCGTATGGTTATTATATAATGCAGTGGTTTCTCTAATTCTTCCGATTCTGTGTCCGGTTCTTTGGACACCAAATATTTAGTGATAGCGCCAAAGGGAGTGTCGTTAATCTCTATTTTGAATTTATCCTTGTGCTTTGAGAAATCCATTTTTTGCGCCTCCTATTGTGATTCTATAATTGTGCAAAGCTCTACACTTAGGTTAATGCCCGCGCTTAACACAAGCGCACCCATAGTTCTATTATATTTTATATCGCCGCAGTAAACGTTTGTTATGGTTACCGCATTAAGCCCCAAGCAGACATCTGCAATTTTATCAAATGCCTTGTAACACTCTATGCCTGCCATAGTTTTTGGTACACATATATTAAGCGAAAATTCGAAGGTGGCTGTAGTGCCGTAATATTTATCGTTTCTCGCATCGACCCCCTCGAAAATACATTCCGAAAAGGGCAGTGAGGCTTTGCTGATGCCAAGGGAGGCAGTAGGCTTTTTAACGGGGAAGTCGGTAATCTCGCTTGGGAACTCGGAAACAAACTGCATATCGTGGCAACCTGATTTAAGCCCGTTTAAAAGATATTCGCATACTTCTACAACACAATTAAACTCCATATAAATCCATCCTCCGAATTAATCATTCGTGCTATCCACACAGGGCCTTACCGTAGCCCAGCAGTAGAGGGGCTTTGAAAACAAATACACCTTTTCTACACGCTGTACTACAAATCTTCTGCCGTTAGCATATAGAATGTCGTCTGCTAAAAATTCGGCGTCAGAGGGTCCTAAATATAAATAGCACCCGTCGTCTACCCTACCAACCTCGGACGGTTGCAGTTCTATATACATTTTGTTTTTATAGCGCAAGGGTTGTAAGAAAGCATAAACGATATCAGTTTTCTCGCCGCGAGCTATCTCTACTTGCTGTCCTGCCTCTTTCATCAGCAGTTTTATTTGATTGGCTAAGTCCTTACTCATACCGCGCCTCCGTTTATGCTTTTGAAAACCTTACCTGTTTTTAAATACGGCTTTGCTTCACAAAGCGCAAACTCTAACATATCAAGCATTGTTTTACGGCGCTCGTTTTGTGAGGTTTTAAGCGTGATATCCCCAGCCTTGAAAGACGAATACCTTGTTAGCTCGCCACTTAATGACATACGGTACATAGCCAAGCATGCCGCCGCATAGCTAAGTGCGGGTATTTCGTCAACAACATAATCCGTTCTTCTCACTCGGCTTTGCAACGCTGTAATTGAAGGCAAAATTATTCGCAAGCACTCCTCTGTGTTTTGGATGTTAGTTAGGGTTTTAAACCATTCTATAGTATTCTTGCAGGGTGTATTATTCAAAACATTGCACCTTCCTTTTAATATTGCTTTTTAAAAAACGGGGCGGCTTATTGCCGCCCCACAGCACTTTCCTTAATTAAACAGAAAGCACCTTTGAAGCATCGGTGAATATTTTTGCAAAACCTGCAGTAGAGGTAATAGCGGCGCGCTCTAACTGGCGGTCGATAAGCTTATCGTAATCAATCGCAACATCACTTGCAACAACCATCTCAAGTGCGCAAGTGTTATCAAGACCGATAATGCCTTCCACACCATTGCATTTAACAAGCTTTGCGCCAAGAGGTGTACCGCCCAAACCTGTGCCCTGGAAATTAATACCACAAAGTGGGTTTTTAAATTCATCAAGCTGCATAAGATCTGCAATCATCTCAGGCGAAGCAATAAGGGTATTAAGCTTGTATGGGTCAAGCTTGGTATAAAGCTTAAGTAAATCGGAATAATTTAAAATGCCGTTGTTACAAGTAATAACCTCGGCAGCGTTGTTGTTACCGTCACCCGAAACCAAGGTGTTTACCGCATCCTTCATTTGCTGACGTGCTATGTAAGCGCCTATCTGTTTTAAGGTTACGGTGAAAAGGTCTAAGCGTTGATATTTAAGTGCCTCGTAAGAAGCCACCAACATTCTTCCACGTTTGTTAAGCTTAACAAGATTTTCGTTAGTGCGAATGTTTGTTTGGGGAATAATGGCACCCTCACCAACTACTTTTAGTTCTTTTTCATCCTCGGTAGGTACCGAGGTGATGCTGCGGTAATCAAGGCTGTCTATGTTTGTAACGGTTGCCACGATATCACCCAAGGCATCCGCTTCCTCCATACCCTGATGCACAGCACGGCTAACGTACTCGGGGAAAAGCGCTGCAGAGTCGGAAGTCTGGAAAAACTTCTGAACACAGTCGGAAGATGCGCCGTTCACCTTAATATCAAAGCGTTTAAGCTGTCTGCCAAAAGCGTCTAAATTTTCTAAGGCAGAGCCTTTATAATTTGCGTCGGGGTCAAGCTCTGAGAGAACTTGGCTAAAGCGTTTGCCCGGAACTGCATACATACCTTTTTCAAGCTTTAAATTTTCGTAACTCATATTTTTACTCCTCCTAAATTAAAGAATAGCCTTGATTTTTGAAGCTATAGTATCAACCGCGGTTACCAAAACAGGCACACCGTCGATAGACTCTTTTACTCCGCCCATACCATCGGCTGCCAGATTGGTTCTGCCAAGGCTTACGGTGCTTCCGGAATATGTAAGCTCTACATAGCCCTTAACCTGAACTGTACCTATGCCGTTGCGAACACCCTTAACTACGCCGCAAAACTTCTCCTCCTCAGCACAAGCACTACAAGTATCATTTTGACTTATAGAAACTACATCGTTCTGCTTTGTGCCCTCGGTAACATATAAAGTAATAAAGCCTTCATTATATCCTACATTGCTAATCATAATTTTCTTCCCTTCTAAAAGTTATATTTTAAATTGGTTATTTAGCTTTTTATCCTCGCGTTTATCGGAGGTAAGCTGAACTTCGCAGCGTTTCTTTTTTTCACTTAACGCTGCCAAAAATGCTTTCAGTAAGCTTGGTGAAAGAGCATTTAAAACTCCCTCTAAATCCTCGCCCTTAAGCTCGGGTAAAACCTCGGCGCAGCTTTTTACGATGTTGGCTTTAATATCAAAAAGGTATTCCTTTTTAATTTCATTAAGCCCTGTTATCTCGCCATAAAGCGCGTTAGCCTGCTCTGCCGATAAGGTCATACCGCCAAGTTTTAAGCTTTTAACAATCTCGCCTATTTCCATTACACCTTCTCCTTCTTTGCTGCCCATAGCCTTAATTACACCTGCGCGCCTTTGTGCAGGAACTGCAACAAACGACCATTCGTATGCATCTTGAGGGTCGACTAACTCCAAATGGCATTGTTTTTGCTTCAGTCCCTCGCCATACATTTCGCCCTTTCTGTGTCCGCAAAACTCTCGCTTTTGGTCGGCGCCGCAAATAGAGCAAATCTTTTTATCAACTTGGCATCCCACACTAACCTCCTTGGTTATGCCTGCTTCAAGGCTTAGGATAAAATCCTCGGTTTTTGGGGTGCGTGGGAGATATGCTTTTGCCCTAAGCCTTGTGTAAGGCTTACCGTCGGCAGTGGTTTCACCCGTCTGCTCAACTGAACAGCTATACACTCTGGCTATCTGGTCGCGACCCTTCATTGAATGGTCAAATATGCCCGTTTTGCCAACAAAAAGCTCTGCGAGTTTTTGTAGCGACTCGGGTGTAAATCGCTCGAAGTCTCTGTCTATATCGTTATCGCAAAGGGTAACCGAAAAGGCATAGACCTCATCTGCGGTAAGGCTTCTTTTTGTTTGAAGATTTATAAGTTCTAAATCCTCGGCTGTAATTTCTTCTCTACCTAAAAATCCTTTTTCCATACTATTCCTCCTCAGTAATCTGTTCGCCCGTATCCTCTACTACGGTTGCTTGTGCGTTAAGCAAGCGGGCGCGCGAAAGCTCAACCTCGTCTTGAAGATTAATATCGTCCCAAATAATTTCGGGCTCGCACGCATAACCCATAGCAGTAAGCTGTGTTCGGCAAATTTTCCTAAGAACAGGGGTAATCAAAGCCCTGTAGCTTTCAATTTCGCTTGTTAATATATCGGCTTGCTGTTGCGACATTCTCTCGGTTGACGACCAGCTAAGGCCCATCATAAAGGGTGGTACACCAAGCTTTGCAACTATCTGTTCCAAGAGCTGCCTTACGGGTATTTCGGAATCTAAAATCTGATTGTCGGCACCTATAACCTTTACATCAACGTCACCTACCGCCACGAAATCGCGCACACCCTCTTCGGAATTCATTGCGCGCGACCACTCGCTTGAAATTTCCGCTACAGCGTCACTGCCAAGCGTGTTTTCTATTACCGAGCCCGAGGGCTTATAGGTAACGGCATAACGCAGATTACCAAATCTTTCCCAGTTAATGCCCGTAGAGTTGTAAATCTTAAGCAGTATAGAGCTAACAAATGGCAGACCCCTTAAAAGTGACGTGCCCCTAATTTCACTTGGCATTGGCTTATGCGCACAGATTATAATTCTTTCGGGATGGGTTACGGGTGTAACCTTTCCGTCGCGATAGGTACATATTTGCAGCTCCAAAGGGTTTTCGCCCCGCTTTAGCTCTATATCACTATTGTTAGCACAGTATAAAGCCGCTACCTCACCATTAGAATATGGCACGATTTCTGCCGCCGCAGTACCCCATGTTAGCAAACGGTCTAAAAATTGGGTAATAAAAAAGTTTATACCCCTACCGCTTGCGCCAACCTGAACATCATTTAAAAAACTTTGTAATCGTCTTTCGGCATTAAGGTTACTGCACTCAACTTTAAAGCCACCCGTAAGGCGAACCAGCTTATCAATAGCCGCATCGATAATAGGTATTGCCTCTCGCAAGGCATCGTACATCTGTTCTTCGGGCGCGGATAGGGGCACATACCTTTCTAAAAGATTAAAGGGTTGCCTGCGCTGTCTACCCGTTTGCACCGAAGACACTCGCGGTGTTTCGCTTTTGCTTTTAGAGTTCTTTTTCATTTTTCTTTTCCTTTCTATTTTCTTGTTACGCTACCTGCAATTTTACTAATACTACCGCCGTATAGGACGGTTGAAACGAAGTACCGCATATCGTCCATTGCGTGGTCATTCTCCTTTTTAGGACAATCACAAGCAGCACCCTCGTCCCAACGGTAAAGTCCGAACTCGCGAATTATATCACTACAGTTGTTGCAAATTTTTATCTTGCCGTTTTTTATAGCGTCGCCCGTTCTTCTTATTCCGTCTATAACGTCATTTTTGGCGGGTATAACCTTGAACCTACCCTTACGGCGAATAAGGGTTATAAACGAGGCGGCAGATGGGTCGCAGATAATGGCGTTAACCTGTCTTTCGCCTACAAGCTTTAAAAGTGCAGCATAATACTCCTCGTCGGTTAGCTGTGCGCCCTCACGACGCGAATCGTAATAATACTCGTCTATGCGATACCACACACCACCCTTTAGCCCCCAAAGGCCAAACGAAGCGGGGTTTACCGTACCGTAATCGCATGAAACGTAATATCCGCTTGCATCTTCTATCGGGTCACAGCACTGGGTAATTTTAAACTGAGGATACACAACCCCGTGGTTTGCAACCCACAAGCCCTTTACGTACCTATCGTAAAAGGTGCCCGAATAAAGCCTTTCGTAACGCGATATCATTTTAGGGGTAAGCGAGGGGTTATCCTGCATAGTAAAGTGCAAGTAAAGGGCATTTTTAAGTTTTGCCTTCTTTATCCACTCACGGTAAAACCAATGCGACGGATTATCGGGGTTGCAGTTAAACCAAAACTTCGACCCCTCTACCGAGCAACGCGCTAACGCCTGTTCTACAAAGGAACGGGGCATTAAGGCAACCTCGTCTAAAAGCACACCGCAAAGTGTCATACCCTGTATTAGCGCCGCCGAAGACTCGTCTCTGCCACCAAAAAGCCAAAGGGTAATGCTTCTGCCCTTATATGAAACCTCAATTTGACCGCGCGACGATACAAGCCTGCACTTAAACCCAAGACTCTGTAGAATCGGTAGCATCGGGGTTATGATATTTCGTTTTACAGATGTTACGGTTTTGCCGCAAACAGCAAGGCTACCGTCGGGGAATTTTGCTATTGCCCAAAACACAAAGGATAAAAACATACAAAGGGTTTTGCCGCTTCTTACCGCGCCGTCGCAGATAATTGCGTCACAGTCTTTATACTTAGAGTTAGCGCACCACCAATTAAGCACAGAAAGCTGCTTTTTAGAAAAGCTTTTAAACTTCAAAGCGCTACTCCCCCGTTTCCTCTATTCTGCGCACACTACTCTCTAATGCTGTAAAAAGGTCATTTCCGTTTTCTCGCGACTGACTAATATCCATAAGTCTTTCTAAGGCTTTTATGCGGTCGAAAAACTTGAATTCAACGCCCCCGCCTTTTGAGAACTTTAGCTCTGAAACCATATGCAAATCCAAAGCATCAACATTAAGCTCGCTAAAGTCTTTAGCGGTTGCTAATTTTACGGGGTCTGCGATACTGCCAAAGGCTATGCTTCTTAACCCTGTGGCAACCTCGCCGGCATTGTCCTCGGCTTCTCTTAGCTTTTGTATGTAAGCCTTTACAGTAGGGTTTAGCATTAGCTTTAAGCCCGCAATAATAGGTGAGGTATAACCGACAAGCGCCGCCGCTTCCCTTAAGGTTCTATGTGAAGCAATATGGTAGCAAAACTGCTTTTCTTTATCACTTAACTTGAAGTTCGCCAAGCCCTTACCTCCTTTTAAATACACATATTCAGCACACAATATACCCCACGCTACCCCCTAAAAGTTGCATAAAATAATGCAACTATTACAAAAATGTAACTAAAAAACCATAAAATTTGATAATACATTAGAAAAACAGCCATATTGCTTGACAGTACCTTTGGATAATTGTATAATTGTATACACTAATACATATATAAAAGGAGTTACTATGTTAGAAATTTCAGATAAGAGTAATCTTTTAGAACAAAAAACCTATA
>JAZNZF010000062.1:0-30042 GCA_045594795.1 Acutalibacteraceae bacterium
TCCGGCAAGGTACGATTGTACTGCCGCTATCTTTAATTCAGCACTATACTTCTTGTTTTTACGCATAAAAATAACCCCTTAAAGTAGTCTTGAAAACTTTTTGTTTTTTCAAGTGTCTACTCTAAGGGGATTATATCAAAAATTCTAAATCTGCGCTTTTAAATTTTTACATCAGCGGGGTAAGGAAAATTGTTGTAACACCGAAATAGATTAGTAGCGAGATGGCGTCAACAATAGTTGTAATAAACGGACTTGCCATAACCGCAGGGTCAAGATGCAGAACCTCTGCTATAATCGGTAGCGCGCAACCCACAAGCTTTGCCACAACAATGGTAATTGCCATTGTTACACACACCACAAAGGCTATAAGGCAGGTTTGCTCGAAGGTGTAGCCCTCGAATGCGCCGATTAAAAGGTAATCCACAAGCAAAATCTTTACGTAGTTGATTATGCCAAGCACGATACCGCAAAGTACGCCAACGCGCAATTCTTTCCAAATAACCCTTAAAATATCGGCAATTTCAATTTCGCCCAAAGAGAGTCCGCGAATAATAGTAACCGACGATTGCGAGCCCGAGTTACCGCCCGTACCCATAAGCATAGGGATAAAAGAGGTTAACACCACTATTGCCTTTAATTTTGCCTCGAAGCCCGAAATTATCGCGCCCGTAAAGGTGGCAGAAAGCATAAGAATAAGTAGCCAAGGTATGCGGTTTTTAACCGTTTCGAAAATACCGGTTTTAAGGTAGGGCTTGTCGGTTGAAATGATAGCCGCCATTTTTTCGATATCCTCGGTGTTCTCTTCTTGGATAACGTCGATAGCGTCGTCAACCGTGATAATACCAACAAGGCGGTTTTCCTTGTCAACTACGGGCAAAACAGAAAGGTCGTACTTATCGAAAAGCTGGGCTACGTCTTCCTTATCGTCTAAGGTGCCAGCCGAAATAACGTTGGTTTCCATTAGCTCGGACACGGGGATATCGCCCTCGGCAAAAAGTAAATCCTTAACCGTAACGATACCCTTTAACTTGCGGTTGCTGTCGGTAACGTAGCAGGTGTAAACGGTTTCCTTGTCAATACCCGTTTTCTTAATACGGCTAAAGGCTTGCTCAACCGTCATATTACGTTTTAAATCTATAAACTCGGGGGTCATAAGACTGCCCGCGCTGTCTTTTGGATATTTAAGCAGTTCGTTTATGGCTTTTCTGGTCTCAAGGTCGGCGCCGTGCAATATGCGTTTTACAACACCCGCGGGCATTTCCTCGATAATATCAACAACGTCGTCTAAATAAAGCTCGTCGACAACCGCCTTTAGCTCTTTATCACTAAAGCTTTTAATAAGACTCTCTTGCATATCGCCTTCGAGGTATGCAAAGGTCTCAGCGGCAAGCTCTTTAGGTAAAAGCCTGAACATCAGAATGCGCTGTTCGGAAGAAATTTCCTCAAACATAAGCGCAATATCAACAGGATTAATCTCTAAAAGCTCTGCTCTAAGCGGCGAAAAGCGTTTGCTTTCGAGCAGCTCTAAAATTCTTTCTGTCACAAAACTATCCCCTTCCTAAAAACTTAAAAATTGGCGCAAAAAATCCTACATAACAATATATGTAGGAGAGTAGCGGCAGTAAAAACTGCCAAAGGTAGATAGTACAAAACAAGCTAAAAGCACAAAAAAGTGCTAAAATTATGCAATGTTGGTAACGCGCACGGAATTGCCAACAATAAGGGCATAATAAACAAAGCTCACTCGGGGTTTTGTACCACTACTGCTACCAGACTCCATACGCTCATCACCTTTCAAATTTAAATTTTCTTTTAGTATTATACACCTTTTTTTAAGTTTTTACAAGCATTTTTTATTCGCCGTGTTCAGCGCGGATGCGTTCGTTGACCGAGGCATCCATTATAGAAACTAATTTTAAATCAACCTCTTTTATGGGAATAGTTGCTATATCAGGTTTTTCACCACATTGTGGAAAATTTATTAACCAGTAACCATTAATTTTTTCATCATCACATATCCAACCGCGCATGCCTTTATGCACACCGTCTGAGGCATATTCTTCTTTTTCAACTATAATTTCAACTCTATCTAAATGTTTCATATTGTTCCCTCCAAAATCATTTTCTACCATAAGGTGTATTTAATTTTATGTGACCATTAGGTAAAACACTCCAACCTGAAATAAATGTAACAAAACCAATGCCTTTTTTCTTGGCAAAACAATAGTAATATTTATTCTTTGGCAATATCTATCTAATTTCCCTAAGATATAATCTCCCTTTAGATATTTTTCTCGTGCTTGGCGTTCGAATTCCTCTTTTAGCCACATAGAATCTTCTATGGTGTAACCCCAACCTTCAAATAGTTTCTGTTTGCCGTGTTTGTAAGAACCATCTGGGTCGAATAGATAGGGGTCAAACTTGCTATAATCACTATGTGCAACAGCATTTTCTTTAACCGTAGAATAATCTAAAGCCTCTAATTTGCAATGGCAATTTGGATGCTGAGGATGTTTCGGCATATTATCCTTATTAAACCAACAGCCGTCAAGCATTAGACAGGTTTCGCAATGGCTTAGTCCTTTGCTTACGTGCACCCATTTTATCCAGTTTTGTTCATTGCTCTTGTAAAAAAGCTTAATTGTCCACCATTTTTCTTGACAGAACAGATTTTCTGAAGGGGCAGAAAACCCTTTTAATATGATATCCATAGAACACTCCTTTAAAATAGTAAAGAAAAATCTTTCTATATAAAGGAGTAGGTAATCACGAAAGCTGCATAAATCTATGCAACTATTTTAAAATGTTTACAATTTGTTCACAAACACGCCGTTGTAGCCTGGGATTAAAAGGAAATAATAATTATTACGCTAATTTATTCTCCATGTTCGGCTTTAATTCGTTCGTTGACCGAGGCATCCATTCCATTTGGTAAATGTTTAAGGTCGCTTTCAAGGATGCTGATTTCTGCTATATCGTCTTTTTCTCCATATTGTGGAAAGTTTATTAACCAGTAACCATTAACTTTTTTATCATAACAAATCCAACCCTGCATGCCCTTGTGCACGCCCTCTTTAGCGTACTTTTCTTTTTCAACAATTACTTCAACACAATCCATTTCTTTCATATTACTTACCTCCAAAAATCACAATGTCCTAAGCCCTTTTGGGTAGTAGTTTTTAAGTCTGCCGCCGCTTGCCTTACCAAAGCCGCAAGGGATTCCCTCAATTAAAACGCGAGTGTAGCCCGAAAATCCGACTGCCTCTATCTCCTCGCCGTGTATAAATGCGGCAACGCGTGGGTCAGAAAGGGATAAATCAAGCTCGTTTTGGCAAACTACAAAAGGGCACATATATAGCGCGTGAGAGGGAACAAAACGCTTTGGGTTAGGCTCGTTAAGTAACAAACCACAACGCAAAACACCTACCTTGTCTGGCGGTGTGATATCTGGTGTAAGATAAAGCCTCTCCCCTTTTTGCACTATGTTGCCCTCGGTTAGCGTGATGCTGTTTTCTTCAAAAAACTTTTTAGCGGTATTAATTAGTGTTTGGTCTTTTTGAGGTTTTGCTTTGAGGCAATTAATAGGATTTCTCGGTTCGTCGCCCTGTTTTTTAAGTAGGGCTACAAAATGCCCCTCACCGCCGTCTACTGTAAATATTCTGCGTACCTCGGGCATACCTATTCCCTGCCTGCCAAAGCTTTGTGTAATGCTTTGTAGACAAAAAATGGGGTTATCTGCTAAAAACTTACTTATAACACCCTCGTTTTCCTCGTAAGAATAGGTGCAGGTGGAATAAACCAAGCTACCGCCCGCGCGCAAGGTAATAGCTGCCGAGTTTAAAATTTTTAGTTGACGGTTAGCACAGCTTAAAACGTTTTCCCTACTCCAGTTTTCTATTGCTTTTGGCTCTTTGCGAATCATACCTTCGCCCGAGCATGGCGCATCGACCAAAACTTTATCAAAACAGCCCTCAAGGGTAGGGCAGAGTATATCGGGCATAGTGGCGGAAATAACACCGTTTGCAATTCCCATACGTTCAAAGTTAGAAATAAGAATCTCGGCACGTTTTGAAACGGGCTCGTTACTCCAAATAAGCCCTGTGTCGCCTAAAGCCGCGGCAATTTGGGTAGACTTACCGCCAGGTGCGGCGCAAAGGTCTAAAACGTAATCATTAGGCTTTGGGTCAAGCACCGTTACGGCAGAGGTTGCCGAGGGCTCTTGCGAATAGTAAGCGCCTGCGTGGTGCAAAGGATGGTTGCCAACCGAAAACTCGTCGTCAACATAAAAACCGTTTTTGCAAAATGGGGTAGGCTTATTTGCAATATTAAGCTCGATTAATTTTTCGGCACTGCATTTTAAGGTGTTTGCACGAATACCGCGAAAAGCAGTACTAGAAAGCGAGGTTAAAAACTTTTCGCTGTCGGGATAGTGGGAAGCAACCTTTTTTAAATTTTCAAGAAATTCGTTTGGTAAATTCAAAATTTCCAATCCTTTCTTTTATAGCTTTTGGCTGTATATTATTTCGCAGTTTGCAAATAATAATCTTGAAAGAGGGGTGACACTAATGCAAAACAATAACAACAATCAGAACAGACAGAGCAATCAGCAGAACAATCAGAACAACAATAATCAAAACAATAACAATAATCAGAACAGACAGAGCAATCAGAACAATCAAAACAACAACAATCAGCAGAACAGACAGAGTAATCAGAGCAATCAAAACAACCGATAATTGTACGGTGCAGTCGCTTGCGGCTGCACTTTTTATTTATCTGTAACCCTACATAACAACAGTATTGTAGCATAAATAAGTAAAAAAAGCAATATTGTGTTAATAAAAAGCAATATTTTAATTTACTTGTTAAAAAAATATAATTATAATATAGGGGTGAATATATATATTTCTTGTATTATATACATTTTGTCTACATATAGCAACGTTGTCAGTAATTAATAAGAAAGGTTAGTTATTAGTTATATGAAAAAGTATATTACACCCGAATTTGACCTAATCAAAGAGCTCGAAGATAATATTTGTTATGACGTAGTAGTTGATGCGTCCGAGATGGGCTATCTCGAATTGGATAGCTTAGAAGACGAGTTGGAAGACTAAGCCGACTTCACACAGCATACTATAGGTTTCAATAACACTATTGCCGCAAGGCAATAACAACACCCCAACAAAGTTAAAAGAAGCACGAAAATTTCGTGCTTCTTTTTTTGTCCTTTAGAGTACGACTCTTAATAAAGTGTTTCCCAAGAAGTTGCTTTATATTGCCCTTAATCTTTGATATGATTAATTGAAAAGCTCGGTGGAGAGGTAGCGGTCACCCGTGTCGGCAAGCAGAACGACAACCGTTTTGTCATTGTTTTTTGGGTCTGCCGCTATTTTTATTGCGGCGTGTAATGCCGCGCCCGAGGAAATTCCGCAAAGCAGACCTTCACGCTTTGCTAAAAGGCGAGCCGAATTATAGGCATCTTGCTCGGTAGCGGTTATAATTTCATCGTAAACCGAGGTGTCAAGCACGTCGGGTACAAAGCCTGCGCCGATGCCTTGCAGACCGTGTTTACCCGCCGCTTTACCCGACAATACAGCCGAGCTTTCGGGCTCTACTGCAATAATCTTAATATCTTTTATATGCTCTTTTAGGTAGCTACCAACGCCTGTAATTGTACCTCCCGTGCCAACGCCTGCTACAAAGTAGTCGAGCTCGCCGTCAGTGTCCTCTAAAATTTCGGGAGCGGTGGTATTATAGTGGGCTTTTGGGTTAGCGGGGTTTTGGAACTGCCCCGCAATAATGCTGTTTTTATATTGCTCTTTTAGTTCGTTTGCTTTATTTATAGCACCCGTCATACCAAGGGCGCCATCGGTAAGCACAAGCTCGGCGCCGTATGCCTTTAGTAATTGCCTACGCTCTAAAGACATTGTATCGGGCATAACGATAATTAGCCTAATCCCGCGCGCAGCACAAACCGCGGCAAGACCGATTCCTGTGTTGCCCGAGGTTGCCTCGATTATAACCGAATCCTCTTTTAACCGACCCGATTCCTCGGCAGTTTTAATCATTTCAAGCGCAACGCGGTCTTTTACCGAGCCACCCGGATTAAAGCTTTCTACCTTTGCTAAAATCTTTGCGTTAAGCTTTAACTCTTTTTCGATATTGCAAAGGCGCAAAAGTGGTGTTTTGCCCACAAGCTCTGAAGCTGACATATAAATTTTAGCCATTAATAACTCCTTAAAAGATTAATTAACATAATATAGTATGCGATTATTTCATTAAATAATCCATTCTGTCCTGGGCTTGCTGTAAGCCCTCGTCGCCATCTAAAATAGTAATTTTTAAATTAAAGTTTACTATCTCGTCGGGCTGAATAAACTTTAAAAGCCCCTCGTCGTGTAGTTGCTTTCTACCGCTAAGCTTTGCGCAGGAGGGCTCAAAGCCAAGCACATAGTCGCGGTACTGAAAGGCTTTCCACTCTGTAAAGGTGTCAAGCGTGGTGCGGTCGGCGGTTATCATAACGCCAAGCTTTAGCTTGTGGTTGTAAATTGCAACCGAGCTTTCGCCATCCTTTTCGGCAAGTAGGTGGTCGAAGCACTGTTCTGGCTCTTGCGGTAGGGGGGAGGGAAATTTATCCCAACTATCCTTGCCCTTTTCTGCGTTGCTATCATACGGAGTTATCTTAAGGGATGGCACAAACATTTCTAAGCCCTCGTCCAAAAGGGGATAGCCAAAGTTCATATGGTATAAAAGCATTAAGGGCTGTTTTGTACCGCCTTGGTTTTCCACAGTGTCGTGGATAACTATCTCGTTTTTATCGGTAAACATTCCAATTTTACGGGTAAGCTGAACCTTTTCCCCGAACAACACAGCCTCGTTCATAACACCCTCGGCGGTGATGGCAGGCTCGGCGCCGCTGTAATCTGCCTTGTAGCTTAAATATTCGGCAGGGATATTGCCAATTCTACCGTGCATATAGCCGTTGCCGAACTCGTCAGATATAGCTTTACCGCAATTAGTTAAGCCACAGGTGGTCATAAAGCCTGCGGTAAATGAGCGCAAAAACTCGTCCTTGTCGTAGTATTCGGGCGCTACGTAGCCGGTAGGCGAAAAGTAGCCAAGATTAGTGCCTTTGTACTCTAATCTATATAAATCTAAACAGCGGTCGGCGGCAAAGGTAGCGTTAAGGCCTTTGCCGTTACGCATATTAATAAGGCGCATTTCGTTTGCTTTGCCACCCACAAGCTTATGCTCCTCAACCGCATAAAGCTGCGATGGATGTCCGCATTTTTTAAGTTCGTTAATAGCCATAGGGGTTTACCTCCAATATACAAAAAGAGGACTTCAAAAAACGAAGCCCTCTAATAAACTAAATTATTTTACGATTTCGCCAAAAGCTTTTCCTGGAACAGCGGCGGCGTTAGCTTCGTCGGTATCAATGTGCATTGCAAGTGCATAGCTATCAGAAGCGCGAACAACAACATCACCGAAAATAGTGGTTCTGCCGTCGGTAGCAATTTTAACGTTTACGATTTCGCCATCGGTAACACCAAAATCCTTAGCGTCTTTAGTTGTCATATGTATGTGGCGTTTTGCTGCGATAACGCCCTCTGTCAGCTCAACCTCGCCGCAAGGACCAACAAGCTTGCAAGCGCCCGAGCCTGCAACGTCACCCGATTCACGAATAGGTGCTGCTACACCGATAGAGCGTGCGTCGGTAAGTGAGATTTCTACTTGGGTTGCTTTTCTGCAAGGGCCAAGAATTGAAACACCCTTAAGCTCTTTTTTAGGTCCGATAACGTCAACGCGCTCTTCACAAGCGAACTGACCGGGCTGTGAAAGGTCTTTTTTGGGTGTAAGCTTGTAGCCTTTGCCGAAAAGTATTTCTAAATGCTCTTCGCTTACGTGTAAGTGTCTTGCTGAGATTTCAACTAAAAAGTTTGCCATTTATATTTCCTCTTTTCAAATGATATACTAAATTAATTTTCTTCCGCATCTTCGTCTTTTGGCAGACGCTCGGCGCGGATACGCTCTATACGGCGCTCTTCCATTTCTTCTACTGTGAATTTAAAGCCTTCTGCCTCAATAACGGGCTTCTCGTCCTCTTGCGGAATACGGCCAAGCTCGGACATAATAAAGCCACCGAGTGTATCATACTCACCTTCAGGAAGTGAAATTTCCAGAGTTTCGTTAACCTCCTCAATATCGGTCATACCGTCGAAATTAAAGAGGTTATCGTTTACCTGTTCGATTTCCTCCTCCTCGTTATCGTACTCGTCCTGCATATTACCAACGATAGATTCGAGTAGGTCTTCAATAGTAACGATACCTGCAGTAGAGCCGTACTCGTCTGAAACGATAACCATTTGCAAATGCTTTTCGGTCATTTCGTTAAAGAGGTCGCCACAGCGTTTGGATTCGGGAATAAAGTAAGCTTCACGCATAATACGTGAGATTTTAAAGCTTGAAGGAATCTGCTTGCCTATATATTTAAGCAGGTCCTTTACATATATAATACCGCGAATATTATCAAGCTCGTCCTCATAAACGGGGATACGCGAGTAGCCCTCGTTAAGAGCAATTTTAACAATGCTTTCAAGCGAGTCGTTAATTTCCACACAAAAGAGCTCGGTGCGGTGGGTCATAACGTCGGCGGCAACGATATCGTCGAACTCGAAAATATTGTTTATCATTTCTTTTTGGCTTTCTTCAATAACGCCTTTTTCCTCGCCCGCGTCAACCAGCATACGAATTTCTTCCTCGGTAACCACGTTTTCGTCGGCATTCGGGTCGAAACCAAACAGACGCACTATAAGGTTTGTGGAAAAAGAAAGGAACACGATAAAGGGCTTCATAGTAGCTTTTATGAAAAGAAGAATAGAAACCACGCGGAAGGAAACCTTTTCGGAGCATTGCATAGCAATACGCTTTGGCGCAAGCTCGCCTAATACCAAAGAGAAGTAAGAAATTATAATTGTAACCACAACGGTAGCTACACCCGTTAACCACGAGGGTGTACTGCTAAAGCCCAGAACTCCGCTAAACCAGTTTGAAAGCGGTAACGAGAAGGACTGTGCTGCCGAAGCAGAGGTCAAGAAGCCTGCAAGGGTTACACCGATTTGTATAGTTGAAAGGAAAGCCGAGGGGCTTTCGAGTAACTGTAAAACCTTTTTGGCTTTTTGGTGGCCATCGTCGGCCATAACGCGCAGTTTGTTATCGTTAAGCGAGATAAGTGCAATTTCGCTCATTGCGAAAAACGCGTTAATTATAATAAGAATTAGCAAAAGTACAAGTTTTAAAATAATATTAGTGGCAGGATCGGGGTCCATGTTGATAAAATCTCTCCATTCAAAGTAATAATAAATTTCAGAGCATAATACTCTAACATATAAATAATATATGTAAAAGGTCAATTTGTCAATATAAATATTAAAAAAGCTCTATGACCTTTAAATTAGAACATATTGGTAATTACAAAAAACACATTATAGAAATAAATCTTTCAATAAAAATACAAATATGTTAAAAATTTAACCTTTACATATTGAAAATAAAGTGTTATAATGGGATAGGTTGGGCGAAACAATCCTGTTTCGCCACAAAATCTTTGATTTTGCGGCAAATTTTTAATAAAAATTTGTCCTTTCTCATTGCAATGAATGTCGTGCAAAATTAAATATTACAATTTAATTTTGCTAAAGCCACTTGTCAAGTGGCTTGTCGAAACGCTTTTAAAGCGTTTCGACTAACAACAATCATTATTATATACTATGTGAGAAAATGTGTTGCCGAATTACAGCGGCAATGCACCCGCAATACACATTTATTTACAGGAGGAAAACTTAACATGGCAAGACAAAAGAAAACCATGGACGGTAACAACGCTGCAGCGCACGTTTCCTATGCGTTTACAGAGGTTGCAGGTATTTATCCTATCACCCCGTCCAGCCCTATGGCAGACTATGTTGACCAATGGTCCGCACAGGGCCGCAAAAACATTTTCGGCACAACCGTAAAGGTTTCCGAAATGCAGTCAGAAGCCGGCGCCGCCGGTACCGTACACGGCTCACTTGCAGCCGGTGCTCTCACCACAACATATACAGCATCACAAGGTCTTTTACTTATGATTCCTAATATGTATAAAATCGCAGGTGAGTTGCTCCCATCGGTATTCCACGTATCAGCTCGTTGCGTAGCTTCACACGCACTTAATATTTTCGGCGACCATTCCGACGTTTACGCTTGTCGTCAGACAGGTTTCGCAATGCTTGCTGAAACTAATACACAAGAGGTTATGGACCTTGGCGCAGTTGCTCACTTAGCATCTATTAAAGGTCGCGTACCTTTCATAAACTTCTTCGACGGTTTCCGTACCTCGCACGAAATTCAAAAAATCGAGGTTTGGGATTACGAAGACCTTAAAGAGATGTGCGATATGGATGCTGTTGAGGCATTCCGCAAACGCGCACTCAACCCTGAGCGCCCCGTTATGCGCGGCTCTCACGAAAACGGTGATATCTTCTTCCAGCACCGCGAGGCTTGTAACGAGTATTACGACAAAATGCCCGCTATCGTTGAGGAGTATATGGACAAGGTTAATGCTAAGCTTGGCACCGATTATAAACTCTTTAACTACTACGGCGCACCCGATGCAGAGCGCGTTATCGTAGCTATGGGTTCTGTTTGCGACGTTGCAGAAGAGGTTATCGATTACTTAACCGCAGCAGGCGAAAAGGTTGGTCTTGTAAAGGTACGTCTATACCGTCCTTTCAGCGCAGAAAAGCTCTGCGAGGCTATCCCTGCAACCGCAAAGAAAATTGCTGTTCTTGACAGAACTAAAGAGCCTGGCTCACTTGGCGAGCCTTTATATATGGACGTTGTTACCGCACTTGCAACCCGTGGCGTAAACGCTAAGGTTATCGGCGGTAGATACGGTCTTGGTTCTAAGGATACTCCTCCTTCAAGCATCTTTGCTGTATATAACGAGCTTAAGAAGGACGAGCCTAAGCATCAGTTCACAATGGGTATTGTTGACGACGTTACCAACCTCTCACTCGAAGAGGAAGCAGCTCCCAACACCGCAGCAGAAGGCACCATCGAGTGCAAGTTCTGGGGTCTTGGCGGCGACGGTACCGTTGGTGCTAACAAAGACTCTATCAAAATTATCGGTGACCATACCGACAAATACGTTCAGGCTTACTTCCAGTACGACTCTAAGAAGACCGGCGGTATCACCATTTCTCACTTAAGATTTGGCGACAAGCCCATCAAGAGCCCATACTATATTAATAAAGCTGACTTCGTTGCTTGCCATAACCCCTCTTACGTAATTAAGGGCTACAAAATGGTAAACGACGTAAAACCCGGCGGTGTATTCCTTATCAACTGTCAGTGGACTGCTGAAGAGCTTGATAAACACTTAACCGCTGAAGCAAAACGCTACATCGCTAATAACGATATTCAGCTTTACACCGTTAACGCTATCGACCTTGCAGCCGAAATCGGCCTTGGTAAGCGTACAAATACAGTTCTTCAGTCTGCTTTCTTCTCACTTTCTAAGGTTCTTCCTGAGGAAGAGGCTATCGGCTATATGAAAGAGAAAGCCCAGAAGTTTATGAAGAAGGGTAAGGAAATCGTTGAAATGAACGAGAAGGCTATCGACGCTGGCGCTACCGCTTACGTTAAGATAGACGTACCTAGCACTTGGAAAGACGCTAAAGACGAGGTTGTAGCTGATACCAACGATGGCACAAAGCTTGGCAAAATGGTTAAAAACATCATGGAGCCAGTTGGCAAAATGGATGGTGACAGCCTACCTGTTTCTGTATTTATGGACCATGCAGACGGTACCTTCGAGCAGGGCGCTTCTGCATTCGAAAAACGCGGCGTTGCAGTTATGATTCCTGAGTGGAATGCTGAAACCTGTGCTAAATGTAACAAGTGTGCATTCGTTTGTCCTCACGCAACAATTCGTCCTTTCGCATTAACTGCTGACGAGGTTGCTGCAGCACCTGCAAATATGAAGAAGTCACCTAAGCCTATCGTTAAGACCGACTACACCTACACTCTTGCTATTTCTCCGCTTGATTGTATGGGTTGTGGCGTTTGCGTTGGCGAGTGTCCTACCGATTCACTTAAAATGGTTCCTGCTGAGTCACAAATGGCAGAGCAAGAAGTATTTGATTACTGCGTAGCTAACATAGATGTTAAACCTGAAACAGTTGCTGTTTCTAACGTAATCTCCAGCCAGTACAAAAAGCCATTACTCGAGTTCTCGGGTTCTTGCGCAGGCTGTGCTGAAACTGCTTATGCACGTCTTATCACCCAGCTCTTCGGTGATAGAATGTATATCTCTAACGCAACAGGTTGTTCTTCAATCTGGGGTGGTCCTGCAGCTACTTCACCTTACACCGTAAACGGTAAGGGTCAAGGTCCTGCTTGGGCAAACTCACTCTTTGAGGATAACGCAGAGCACGGCTATGGTATGTACCTTGGTCAAAAGGCTGTTCGTAACCGCCTTATCGACGAGGTTAAGGAAATCGCTGCTTTAGACAATGCTCCCGAAGATGTTAAGGCTGCTGCTGCCGAGTATCTTGCAACTGTTGAGGATGGCAAGAAGAACGGCGCTGCTACCGACGCACTCGTTGAAGCTTTAGAAAAATGGAATTGCGGTTGTGCACTTTGCAAAGACGTTCTTTCAAACCGCGAATACCTTTCAAAGAAATCTGTTTGGATATTCGGTGGTGACGGCTGGGCATACGATATCGGCTTTGGCGGTCTTGACCATGTTCTTGCTGCTGGTGACGACGTAAACATTATGGTATTCGATACCGAGGTTTACTCTAACACAGGCGGTCAGGCATCTAAGGCTTCCAACATTGGTCAGGTTGCACAGTTCGCAGCTGCAGGTAAAGCAATCGCTAAGAAATCACTCGCCGAAATTGCTATGTCCTACGGTTACGTTTACGTAGCACAAATCGCTATGGGCGCTAATATGAACCAGACCTTAAAGGCTATCGAAGAGGCTGAGGCTTATCCCGGTCCTTCAATCATCATCGGCTATGCACCTTGCGAGATGCACAGCATTAAAGGCGGTATGGTAAACTGCCAGAACGAGATGAGAAGAGCTGTTGAGTGCGGCTACTGGAATATGTTCCGCTTCAACCCAAGCCTAAAGGCTGAGGGCAAGAACCCATTCACTATGGATTCCAAAGCACCTTCAGGGAGCTACAAAGACTTCCTTCTTAACGAGGCTCGTTACTCTTCACTTACACGTTCATTCCCCGACCGTGCAGAAGAGCTCTTCGCTAAAGCTGAGGAAACCGCTTTGGAGCGTTACAACCACTTAGTACGCCTTGGCGAGCTTTACGGAATTAAATAATAATTCTAAATAAAAAAGCGCGGTGCCCGTTTCGGACATCGCGCTTAATTTTTAACAAAGATATGTGCATAAAAACCGCGTAGGTGAAATAATCACCTACGCGCTATTTTATTTAACTGGAGAACTGTGCATAATAACTTTAAATGTTTGTTTTTATTAGATAAAAACAAAGGGTAATATTTGTATAAACTGCTAATTGACGGTGAAGTAAAATGTAATGTAAAATGATATTAGAAAACAAAGAAAGAGGGTGGATTGATGTTTCAATCTAAAGTTAGGTTAGTAGCAGTTATTATGTCTGTTATTTTAATAGTAAGCTCTTGTCCGATTAGCGCTTATGCTACAGATAATAAGTACGAGGGCTTTAGGTACAGTTATAATTTCTCGGGCGGAATTTCTATTACGGGTTACGAGGGTGTTGAAACAAATATAACCATACCCTCGCAAATAGAGGGTGCTAACGTAACCGAAATATCACCCTATGCTTTCGAACAAAGCTCGTTAAGAAGCGTAGTTCTACCACAATACCTCCAAAAGATAGGGCAATATGCTTTTTCAAACAGCCAAGCACTTGCAACCGTTATATTTAACCAAAAGCTTGAAATAATAGAAAACCATGCATTTAATTGCTGTGGTTCTTTAGTGTCAGCTCCAGTTACCCCTAATCTTCAAATTATAGGAAGCTCTGCGTTTTTCATGTGCACAAAGTTAAGCAGCTTTTACGGGTTTGATGAGCTTGCATATATTGGTGATTTCGCTTTTTATGGTTGCACAGGTATTAAAAGTGTTACAATACCAAAAAGCGTAACCGAAATTTCACGGTTTGCCTTTTCCGACTGCACGCAAATAGAAGAAATAACTTTTTACGAAACTTTAGAAACAATAAATTCGAAAGCTTTTTATGGTGTGCGCGAAAATATTAAGATTAATTTTTTAGGCGAAGAAAGATATTGGTATACTATAGATTTTACTTCAGGTAATCAAAATTTAAAAACAACCCAGAACATTACTTTTTCAGAGCCTTGCGAGCATTTATATCTGGTAGGGTATGTTTTAAATCCTACCTGTAAGCGTGCAGGCGAAAAAAACATGCAGTGCATTTTTTGTGAAAACAATGTTACAGAGCTAATACCTGCAACCAACATTCACGATTATGAATTTGTTTACGATACACCTATTAGTTGTGACGAAGAAAGTTTAGGACATTACGAATGTAGCCTTTGTGGTGAGATTGGAGAGCAAGATACTGTAGCTGCTGAAGGTCACACCTTTGATACCTTGTTAGAATATGTACCTTCAACCTACACTAAAAAGGGCAAATGGGTATACCAATGTTTTTGGTGTGATGAAACGGCTACTGCTTATATAGATAAACTAAAAAGAACCAAGCTAACCAAAGCAAAAATAACAGTATCAAATAAGGTTTATACAGGTAAAGAACTTAAGCCTACAGTTACGGTTAAGCTTAACGGCAAAAAGCTTAAAAAAGGAACACACTATACAGTTAGCTACAAAAACAACAAAAAAATAGGTACCGCAACTGTAACGATAAAGGGCAAAAACAAGTATATTGGCACGAAAACCGCGACCTTTAAAATAACCCCAAAGAAAAATAAAATAAGCTATTTGAAATCCAACGCTACTAAAAAGCTAAAGGTCAAATGGTCAAAGGTATCTACCGCAAGTGGATACCAGATAGTAGTTGCCACTAACAAAAAATTTACCAAAAATAAAAAAGTAGTTTATGCTAAAAAGAAATCAAAGGTTTCATTAACCGTAAGCAGTTTAAAATCGGGCAAAACTTACTATGTTAGAGTTAGGGCGTACAAAGAAGTTAAAGGCAAAAAAATATATGCACCCTATAGCTCCATAAAAAAGATAAAAGTAAAATAATAAAAACCGCGCAGGTGTTTTATTTTAACACTGCGCGGTTTGTTTATTTAATATGCTTTTCGAAAAACTCTTTCATAGTTTTCTTAACAAGCGGCTCGTCGATTAAATAGCTCATTCCGTGACCTGCGCCTGCAACTGTTAGAAGCTGCTTTTCGCTTTTACAAGCGGCATAGCTTCTAAGGGTCATTTCGCACGGAACAAAGGTGTCGTGTGTGCCGTGGATAAAAAGCACTGGCACCTTGCTTTTTTGTAGAGATAATTGGGTGTTGTCCTCGCGCAAATCAAACCCTGCAAATATGCGGCAGAAAAGGTTAGCGGTGTGAATAACGAAATCGGGAATATAGCGGTTTATCGACTTTGCGGTGTTCTTAACTATATCAAAGCCACAGGTAAATCCGCAGTCGGCGGTAATAGCCTTAACCTGTGGCGGAAGCTCTAAGCCTGCTGCCAACATAACGGTAGATGCACCCATAGACATACCGCTTAAAACAATTTGACAGTCCTCACCAAAGCGGCGAACTATTTCGTATGCCCAGTCGCGACAGTCGAACTTTTCAAGTATGCCGTAGGAAAGATATCTGCCCTCGCTTCTGCCGTGGCTACGCTGGTCAACAAGCAGTAGGTTAAAACCAAGCTCTTGGTAGTAGGGTAGGGAAATTGAAAAGTCGCCGCGGTAGGACGAGTGGTAGCCGTGGAAAACTATCGCAAACTTTTTGCTGTCGTTGTTTTTTAGCAGGTCTGCGTGTAGCTTTAGTCCGTCGAAAGAGGTAATTTCTATTGGCTCTAACTCTTGTTCGTCTACCCATTTACCGCCGTCAATAAACCGTTGCTGAAATGGGTAAAGTGGGTTATCGGCTGCAAAAACCTCTTTTGTGCGGTCATTAGGTCGGCTTCTTAATACCGCCATTCTGAAACATACGTAGCAGAGTAACAAGTAAAGCACAACTATGGTTATTAAAATTACGCCTAAAAGTACCATCTAAAAAGTCCTTTCGTTTTTTAAGTAATAAGCTAAAAGCTCTTTAAAATTATTAAAGTTTATGTTTGTGATTCCCTCAAGGTTATCGTTTCGGTATTGGTCAAACACACCAACGCGGTAAAGCCCCGCCTTTTTAGCGGTTTCGTGTGCGTAAAGAGCGTCATCGATAAGCACCGCGTTTTTGGGTAGGCATCTAAATTTTAGGCAGGCGGCATAGAATATCCGTTTTGAGCGCTTTCCTTTTTTATACTGATTGGGTGTAAGTACAAAGCTGAAATATTTAAGCAGCCCCAAGTGTTTTAGCACCTCTATAGTATATTGGTATGGCGTTGCGGTGATAACACACATCTTTATATTGTCGGCTAAAAAGGTATCCAAAGCCTCTACAACATGCGGTTTTATTGTACATTCGTTAAGGTAAAAGCTCTGTAAGGAAGCACAGGCATCAAGTTCTAAATCAAGGCTCGTGTTATAGGTACGGTTTAGGTAGTTTATAGCCGCTTTAAGTCCAAGCTTTTCTATAATCTCGGCGTCTTTTTCGTTAAGCGGTATGCGTGTGCCTGTGCGTTCAAAATATCTGTCACACATTTTATATTTCAGATTAATCCAACAATCCATAGAGTCGATAAGTGTGCCATCCATATCAAAGCACAAAAATTGTTTAGCCAAAAGCATAACTCCTTAAAGGTGGTCTACACTATATATTACCACCAAAGTTTATAAATGGCAAGGCTACATATATATAATAGCCAAAATTTAAAGCGGCTAATAACTAATTGTTAATATTTTATCAAAAATTTATAAAAACTATTGAAAAAAACTTTGAAATTGAATATAATAACATTGTAAAAACCCAAATTAGCATCATTTACAAAGTAAGGAGAAAAAATTATGACTCAGAACAAATCGGTATTAAAGTGGCTTGACGAGGTTAAGGCGCTTTTAACACCAGACCAAGTTGTGTGGGTAGACGGCAGCGAAGAACAAATCGCAGAGCTTAGAAAGTTAGCCGTAGAGCTTGGCGAACTTCACGAGCTTAATCAGGAAAAGCTTCCTGGTTGCTACTTGCATCGTACCAACCCTAACGACGTAGCACGTGTTGAGGACCGTACTTTTATCTGTACCTCTAAGCGCGAGGATGCAGGTCCTACAAACAACTGGTGCGACCCAAAAGAAATGTACGAAAAACTTTACGATATTGCAAGGGGCAGTATGAAAGGCAAAACAATGTACGTTATTCCTTTCTCAATGGGTCCTATCGGCTCGCCACTTGCTAAAATCGGTATCGAGGTAACCGACTCGGTATACGTTGTTCTTAATATGATTATTATGACCCGCGTAAGCCTAAAGGTTTTAGACGTGCTTGGCGACAGCTACGACTGGGTACGCGGCTTGCATTCACGTTGCGATGTTGACCCCGAGAAGAGATATATATGCCAGTTCCCCGAGGATAACACAATTATCTCTGTAAACTCAGGTTACGGCGGTAACGTTCTTCTTGGTAAAAAATGCTTTGCACTTCGTATTGCTTCTTACCAAGGCTGGAAAGAGGGTTGGATGGCAGAGCATATGCTTATCCTTGGTATTCAGAATCCTAAGGGCGAGGTTAAGTACGTAGCAGCTGCATTCCCATCTGCTTGCGGTAAAACCAACCTTGCTATGATGATTCCTCCCGAGTACTTGCAGAAAAAGGGCTACAAGGTTTGGACAGTTGGCGACGATATTGCTTGGATGCGCATAGGTAAAGATGGCAGACTTTATGCCATCAACCCAGAAAACGGCTTCTTCGGTGTAGCGCCCGGTACCAACGCACACTCAAACTACAATGCTTTGGCTTCTACTACAAAGAACACCATCTTCACAAACGTTGCTCTCGACCTTAACGATAACACTGTTTGGTGGGAGGGCTTAAATAAAAACCTACCCGAAAACGCACTTGATTGGAAGGGCAATCCTTGGGATGCTTCTAAGTTCAACAAGGCAGATAAATCTACCTGTGCTGCACATCCTAACTCACGTTTCACAGCACCTGCTGAAAACTGCCCTTGCATTTCAGATGAATTCAACAAGGGCGAGGGCGTGCCGATTTCGGCAATTATATTCGGCGGCCGTCGTGCAAAGTGCGCACCCCTTGTATATCAGTCAAAAGACTGGGTTAACGGCGTGTTCGTAGGTTCTGCAATGGCTTCCGAGACTACAGCTGCAGCTGCAGGCGCAGTTGGTGTTGTTCGTCGCGACCCAATGGCAATGCTCCCATTCTGTGGCTACAATATGGGCGACTACTTCCGTCATTGGCTCGATATGGGCGAAAAGCTTGGCGACAAAGCACCTAAAATCTTTAACGTTAACTGGTTCCGTACCGACGACGAAGGCAACTTCATCTGGCCTGGCTTTGGTGATAACTGCCGCGTTCTTAACTGGATTATCGACCGTTGCGACGGCAAAGCAGACGCTAAGGAAACACCTATCGGCTACGTTCCTAATGCTGAGGATATCGACCTTACCGACCTCGACTTTGATATCGAAACTCTAAAATCGATTCTCGAAATCGACAAAGACGTTTGGACCAAAGAGGCAGAGGAAATTGAAGAGCACTACAAGAAATTCGGTGATAAGCTACCACAAGAACTCCGCGAACAGCTCGAAAACCTCAAAGCAAACCTTAAATAAAAGCACAAAAAGCAGTATAGATTTTGTCTATACTGCTTTTCATATAATACGGTTTTAGTTATGGTTTTTTAAAAACAAACAAATATTCGTGTGCGATTAGCAAAAAATTATATTTCACACTATTTGTTTTCCAATATCCAGTTGCTTTACAGTTGTGCTGTTCTTTAATTATCAATTCTTTAAGTTTAAATCCAGCTTTTTCAAAGATTCGCATAACATCAAATGACATTGGTATCATATGTCCTTTGTGACGAGTATCACCCATAAGAACAGCGCAGAACTTGTCTTTTTTCAGAACACGATAGCTTTCTGTGGCTACCTTTTTCATTTCCTCAAGAAAATCTTTTATCTTTAATAAAGACAAATCTTCAGGTATATCCTCGCTATATTGAATGATATCCGCATACGGTGGATGTGTGCAAATCAAGTCGACACTGCTATCAGGTATAAAATCGAGATTTCTTGCGTCACCTTTATGTAGATATACTTTGCCATTGGCACCCTCATGCTCGAAATCAGTTTTTTCTCTGCAACGAGCAAGTGCAACATCATTCACATCAACACCGATGATATCCCGGTTAAGCAGCTTTGCTTCTACTAATGTCGTACCGCCACCTGCAAATTGGTCAAGCACCAAATCTTGTTCTTTTGAATATCGGAGCAGAATATTTCGTGGAATATACGGAGACCAATTACCACGCCATTTAGCGTCATGAGTAGCCCAATCTCCTCGCTTTGGAAAAGACCAATGAGTTGTCATTTCTATCTCGAAATCTTCCGGCTCCCACTTAGTGATTTTCTTTGCCATCACTTAAAAACCTCATTGATTATACCATCTTCCAAATCCTTGATATTGTAAATGTGTTGCATTACATCAAAGGTTTCTTCAAGGTTATTCCTTGATGGTTTCCATCCTTTTCCGTCGGTAAACCAAACAAACTTAAATCCTGTGATATTCTTCGATTCTAAGGCTATCATTTTATAACTTCTTGCAGTTTCGTTCGGTTTTGACCCTTGTGTGCTATAAAAATTAGTTTCAATGCCATAAATCATATTTGCAGTTTTTATAACAAAATCAAAACGCTTTTCAGTCTTACCCGAGTTTGAAATATTGGACAAATCAATTTTCCATCTCTTTTCAATATCACTTAAACGCATTTCTTTAAAATAGTTTTCGTTTTTTATGAAACCTGAATTAACAATGAATGATTCAACAAGATTCTCCATTAAATCTCCGCTACGAGATTTTCTACCGTTTGAATCTAAACCGACCTCAACGCCAGTTACATAATCGACTAAATTATTGATCACATGATTTTCCAATAATTCAAACAATCCAGTTTCACGCATAAAATAAGAGTACTGTTCGCCGTTTTTAAACTTATGACTATTTGGCCAATATTTATCATAGTCAAAAGTATATGTTACGCCACCATTTCCATCCTGACAATATATTTCTGTTTCTCTCTTTGCTATTAGGATAGGGAGAGCCTTAATTATTTGTGGATACTTTTTAAACAGTTTTTTAAAGTCATCTTCTATATTCTTTGAACCTATAAGTGAATTTAGAATATTTAGTTCAACCTTAATGGATTCTACATTTTTATAAACCTTATCGAAATCTGTATAATACTTATAATCAGCAATATTCTCTTTAAAGTCAGAAAACCACTCGTTAAATTCTCTTTTCATACATATCCTCCTCAAAAATTTGATATTAAAAGTTCTTTTATTTTCCCTCTTGCTTGGGCGCGACAGTTAATCATTCGCGTTGCCTCAACTCGTTTGATTTTATAAGCAGAGTAGATGTTATCAAAGAAATCGTCGTCTGCGTTTGTGTTTTTAGGGTCCGAATTGCTAATTAAGACCTTAGCGCCTTTTTTGTGCATTTCGTCAACAAACTGTGCAAGTTCAAGTTGTTCTTTATCGTCAAATAGGTTTTCGGTATAAGCAGTAAAGCTTGCTGTTTCAGTCAGGGGTCTGTATGGAGGATCTAAATAAACGAAGGTGCTTTCGTCTATAAAGTCTGCTGATTTTTTATAATCCCCGCAAACAATAGTAACCTTTTGCAGTTTCTCTGATATTGCACGTAAGTTCTTTTCGTCGCAAATCATAGGATTTTTATATGATCCCATTGGAACATTAAAAAGACCTTTTTTGTTTACTCGGAACAACCCATTGAAGCAGGTCTTGTTTAAGAATATCATCAATGCCGCTTTTTCAATGTTTGTTTTCTCATCGGGGTTGACTATTAAATCGTTAAAACGAATACGCTTAGTTATATAATACGATTTTCGTTTTTCTGTATCTAATGGAATAAACTCATTTTGCAAACCTAAAAGCATATTAATTAATGCATCAACAGCATCTCGAATAATAGTATAAGCGTTAATTAATTCGTCATTGGTATCTCCTATGTAAATTTCTTGCAAATCGTATTTACTGAGGATATCAAATAAAACTGCGCCTCCGCCAACAAATGGCTCGGCATATTTTGTAATATTACTCGATGCAAAAGGATAATAGCATTCTATTTCTTTAAGGAGTTGCCCTTTGCCTCCCGCCCACTTTAAAAAAGGTTTGACCGATTCTTCTTCGCTGTGGGTATACCTAAGGCTTCGCGCGTCTTTAGGCTTTTGGGCATTAATTGGAATAATCCACATATTACCCAACATTGCGACATCAGTTATACGATTTTCCTTACACAAAGTTAAAACGCGCCTGCGTGAAATGTTCCATTTTTCAGCAGCTTCATTTGCTGTCATATATGCCAACATTTTGTCACTCCCTTATAAATTCATTATATTCCAAAACGAGAACAATAGCAATACCATTTTAAAAATAAAAAGGGAGAATCTTCAAAAAGAAGTTTCTCCCTTAATATAAACTACTTTTTCGTTAAATTATAGCTGTCGGTTATTAGCATTTTAATATCGGTATCGGACATATTACCGCGAAGTATAATGCTTATCCAATGCTTTTTGTTCATATGGTAGGCGGGTACAACATCGTCGAAGGTGTTTTTCCAAAACTCTACCGCTTCAAGAACCGCCTTAACGTTAACCCAAATATTGCCCTGCCTTTCAAAAATTGTGGCAAAGTTCTTTTTGCATTTTTGGTGGCGCATTAGTGTCCAGTTAGTGTCGCGAAAGGGGTAGTCCTCGTAAACCGAGCTAAACTTCAAGCAAAAGTCGATAACGTCTTGGCGCGTTTTCATTCTTAAAACCTCTTATATCGACGCACTGTACCGTATTTTTTCTTTTTAGAGTTTAAGCGGATGGTAACCGCGATGAACACGATTATTAGTATAAGCAGAACAAGGGCTATAAGCGCGAAGATGCTTTTGTACTTTTTCAAAAAATTAGTTATACCAGACGTGGCGCGTAGCAGCTGTGAACCCTCTACCGATTCGGCAACAACGGCATTTGCAGCCCCCACCTTTTCCTCTGCATAGTATACGTTTACCACACCAACAACCGTGCCTTTTTTAACGGGTGCTTCTAATCTATCTTTAGTAAACTCAACCTCAACCTTAAAGGTGCTTTGGTCGGCATCTATTGGAACCAAGGCGAAAATATCTTTTGATGGGCGCACGTTTACCGTATCATAATCCCACGAAAAGTCAATGGGTATACTGTCCACCGTTTCGCGACCCTCTAACACCTGACGATAAGTAAAGTTTGTGAACACCCAGCGGTAAAGCTCGGCAGTATCTATAAACTCGTAGCGGTTTTCAAGCGAGTCTTCTTGCGGTGGGCAACCAAGCATAATGCAAATATAGGTCATACCCTCGTACGATGCGGTAGATGCAAGGCAACGACCCGCCTCGTTTGTATAGCCCGTTTTAAAGCCGGTGGCATAGCGGTAGTAATAGCCGCTTGTTGGATCAATTAAAAGGTTGGTAGCGGCAAGGGTTATGCCGTCAACCGTTTCATAACGGGCAACCTTGGCGGTATCGGTAATTGCGGAATACTGCATTGCGTATTTTGTAAGTATGCACATATCACGGGCTGTTGAGTAGTGGTTTTCGTCGTGCAGACCGTGGCAGTTTGTAAAGTTTGTAGAGGTCATACCAAGCTCGCGTGCTTTAGCGTTCATCATATCTATAAACGCTGCCTCGCTACCGGCAACATATTCGGCAATTATACCCGCGGCATCGGCACAGGATTTAACCATTGTATAGGCAAGCAGGTCGTATCCGTTAACCGTATCACCCGTCTCAAAGCCTGCAATAACTGCCTCGGAATAGCGGTAGCGCAAATATATTTCCTCACTAACGGTAAGGGTAAGGTCCTTTAAATTATCGTTTTTTTCTACAAGAAGAATGGCAACCATAATTTTTGTAAGCGAGGCAGGGAACACACGCTTGTCTGGGTTTTGCGAGTAGACCACAGTATCGGTATCAACATTGTAAAGAAGCACCGCATCGGCGTGATTTTTAAAGGTAGGCTTGTACGCATTTGCAGGCATACACAGTGCCGAAACCAAAAAAATTACACAAAATATAAAACTTACAAATTTTTTCATAGCATTCTTCCTCAAAATGTAGTATTATATATATTAGTAAAAAAATAAAGCTTAAAAACTCATAACTTAATTATACTCATATGTTGACGTTTGGTCAAGCAAAAATGTATCTTAGAGGCGGTGAAAATATGATTTATGTTACAGGTGATATGCACGGCGACGAAAACAGGCTTTTCGATTTGCAGTGGCGAAAGCTAAAACGCGGTGACACTTTAATAGTATGTGGAGATTTTGGTTTTTTATGGGACGGAAGTAAGCGCGAACGCGAGGCTTTAGAATATCTTGGCAGCAGAAAGTTTAACGTTCTGTTTTTAGATGGCACACACGAAAATTTTGACCTCCTTAATAAATGTCGCGAAACGGTATGGCACGGCGGTCACGTGCGCAGAGTTTGCGGAAACCTTTTAAATCTTATGCGTGGTCAGATTTTCACTATAGAGGGTAAAAAGATTTTCACCTTTGGTGGCGGCGAGAGTGCCGACCGCGATATAAGAATTGAACAGGGCAAGTGGTGGCGCAACGAAATGCCTACCGCAGATGAGTTCAGGGCGGGTGCGCAAAATCTTGATGAGTGCGGTTGTAAGGTAGATTACATATTAACCCACGAGCCGCCACAGCTTTTAAAAAGCGCAATGCAACTAAGACTTGGCGCCGAGCAAAAGGTTTCAAAGCTAAACGGATTTTTAGAGGAAATCTCACGCACCTGCGAGTTCAAGCATTGGTACTTTGGCTCGCTGCACGAGGATAAAACACTAACACAGAAATACACCTGTGTGTTTAAAAAGATAATACCTTTGGAGAAAGATTAATTTAAATGGAAATACGCAAAGCAAAAAAGCAGGACTATTGTGAAGCGGTGCGACTTTTAAAATGTGGCAGACGCAACATAGCGGCTTTAGGGATAGACCAATGGCAAAACGGTGACCCGAGCGAAAGCGATATCGAAAACGATATTGAAAACGGTAACCTTTACGTTGCCGACGAAAACGGTAAGCTTTTAGGTATGTGCTATATTGGGTTTTACGAGCCCGATTACGATTACATATATTGGGGTGCTTTTCATAAGGGTGAATATGTAGTAATGCATCGCGTGGCTGTGGATACCGAAAGTCGCGGCAAGGGAGTTTTCAAAGCGCTTGTAGATAATGCTGAGAAGATTGCTAAAGAAAACGGTAAAACCCAGCTTAGAATCGACACCCATAGAGGCAATACAGCTATGCAAAGGGCGTTAAAGAACAATGGATTTTTGCGTTCGGGCGTAATTTATTTAAAAAATGGCGACGAGAGGGTTGCATTTATTAAGATTTTAGATTAAATTATATATAGTAAGAGGTGAGCTTTTAAATGAAAGAATTCAGATGTGTTAAGGGCTATAGTTCTTCGCTTAATCTGCGCGAAACTCAGCGCGCAATTAAGCTTGTTAAGGATACCTTTCAGCACGAGCTTAAGCCTGCGCTTAAGTTAGAACGTATAACCGCGCCGCTTTTTGTAACAAAGGCAAGCGGCATTAACGACGACCTTAACGGCGTAGAACGCAAGGTGCATTTCACCATACGCGAAACGGGTACCGAGGCAGAGGTTGTGCAATCACTGGCTAAGTGGAAGCGTTTGGCTTTATACCGCTATGGATTCTCGGCAGGCGAGGGACTTTATACCGATATGAGTGCTATTCGCCGCGACGACGATATGGACAATATACATTCTATATACGTAGACCAATGGGACTGGGAACGCGTTATCACCGAGGACCAGCGCAATTTAGATTTTCTAAAGCATATAGTTAAGAAGATCGTACGCGCTATAAGTGCTGCTCACCAAAAAGTGCAAATGGAATATCCCACACTTAAAAACGAAATTAACGAGGACGTTTTCTTTATAACCACCCAAGAGCTTGAGGATATGTATCCCACGCTTTCGGGTAAAGAACGCGAGTATGAGATTGTAAAAGAGCATAAAACCGTGTTCATTATGCAGATTGGCTGTGTACTTAAAAGCGGTAAAAAGCACGACGGCAGAGCCCCCGATTACGACGATTGGGATTTAAACGGCGACCTACTATTCTGGAACCCTGTTTTGGGTGAGCCGCTCGAGATTTCCTCGATGGGAATTCGTGTAAATGCCGAAAGTTTGCACCGTCAGTTAGAGCACGAGGGGCAGTTAGAGCGCGAGAAATTCCCCTACCACAAGGGCATTTTAGAGGGCACTTTACCCCTAACCATAGGCGGCGGGATCGGTCAGTCGCGCCTTTGTTTACTGCTACTCGAAAAAATGCACATCGGCGAGGTGCAGTCTTCAATATGGCCCGACGAGGTTGTGGAATACTGCGAACAGAACGGAATAAATTTATTGTAAGGAGTTTTAGATATGTTTTTATGTTTAGTATCATTAGCAATTATTGCGGTTGGCATTATTGCTATTATAGTGGCTAAAAAGGTAAGTCAAAATAAAAAGGCTGTAGTTTTTCCGATTTTGGCGGTGGTTGTTGGCGTAATTGGAATAATCGCAAGCTGTGTTGTTTCGGTACCTACGGGTCACACGGGCGTAGTTGCTACTTTTGGTAAGGTAGAGGACTACACATTTGAGGCGGGCGTGCATATGAAAATGCCTTTCTCTGACGTTATTAATATGGACAACCGCACCCAAAAAGGCTCACTCGAAATGTCTTGCTTTTCAAGTGATATCCAAGAGGTTTCGGCTACATACACCCTTAACTACCGCATAGAAAAGGCAAACGCACAGACCATATACAAAACCATCGGCAGTGATTACTATAATACGGTTGTAACACCTTGTATCCACGAGGCATTAAAAACCGTAACCGCGAAATACGACGCCGAGGATATTATCGGCTCACGCGCAAAGCTTGCAAACGAGGTTGAAACAATGCTTAGCGCTAAGCTTAAGGAATATAACATCGAGCTTGTAAGCACCGCAATTGAAGACCTCGACTTTACCGATTCATTCACCCAAGCGGTTGAGGATAAACAGGTTGCAGCCCAAAACAAATTAAAGGCACAAACCCAAGCCGAGCAGAAAATCATCGAGGCAGAGGCATCTGCTAAGTCAAAGCTAATCGCCGCCGAGGCAGAGGCAAAGGCTAACACCACCATTTCAAAGTCTTTAACCGACGATATACTCTATCAGCAATGGTTAGAGAAGTGGAACGGTCAGCTACCACAAGTGGCAGGCTCTGATGCAAACGTTATTATTGAAGGACTAACTGGAGCCGAAGCTACTGTAGATAAAAAATAAGGTTTATAATTGACTTATTTAATATGTTGTGTTATAATTGGTTCGAAATAAATACTTAGGAGATGATTTCGATGAAACGAATTCAAACATTAAATACAAAAAGTCTTTGCGAAAGCGCAAAAAACGGTGGTTGCGGTGAATGTCAAACATCTTGCCAGTCCGCTTGCAAAACAAGTTGCGGCATTGCAAATCAACAGTGCGAAAGCAAAAAGGCTGAAAACAAATAAGTTTTAAAATTACAGTGCCCAGCTTCAATAAACGAAGTTGGGCAGTTTTGTTAAAAAGATTTATCACAAGCAAAAGAGGTTTTTTAATGATACACAGTTATAAACAATTTGGAATGAATATTGTTCTTGATGTTAACTCGGGCTCGGTTCATGTGGTTGACGACGTGGCTTACGATATTATTCAGATGTTCGAAAATAGCACAATAGAACAAATTAAAAGTGCTATTCTTGCTAAATATATGTTAAAAGAAGATGTTACAGAGCAAGATATAGAAGAGTGTTATAATGATATAGTAGAGTTAAAAAACAATAATAAATTATTTGCTCTTGACAATTTTGAAACGATAGCAACCGAATTTAAAACAAAAAGCGCAGGAATAGTAAAGGCTCTTTGCTTGCATGTTGCACATATTTGTAACTTAAATTGTTCGTACTGCTTTGCCAGTCAAGGTAAATATCACGGAGATAGAGCAGTGATGAGCTTAGAGGTCGGTAAAAAAGCGTTAGACTTTTTAATTGAGAATTCTAAAGGCAGAACCAATTTAGAGGTAGACTTTTTTGGCGGCGAACCTCTTATGAATTTCGATATGATAAAAGAATTGGTTAAGTATGCTCGCGAAAGAGAAAAAGAAGCTAACAAAAATTTCAGGTTCACCCTTACAACAAACGGCGTTCTCGTAGATGACGATGTTATAGAATTTTCAAACCGCGAGATGAGTAATGTTGTATTAAGTTTAGACGGTAGAAAAGAAATACACGATAGATACAGAAAAGATTATAACGGTAACGGAAGCTGGGATAAAATAGTTCCTAAATTCCAAAAATTTGTGCAAAAAAGGGGTAATAAAAATTATTATATACGCGGCACGTTCACACACGCTAACCCCGATTTTTTAAAGGATATTGAACAAATGTTAGAATTAGGTTTTACCGAGCTAAGTATGGAACCGGTTGTATGTAGTCCCGACGAGCCTTCGGCTTTAACTGCAGAGGATTTACCCATCGTTTTTGAGCAGTACGAAAAATTAGCACAACTTATGCTTGAAAAAAATCGAGAGGGTAAACCGTTTACTTTTTATCACTATATGATAGATTTAAAGGATGGACCGTGTGTATATAAGCGCGTTTCGGGCTGTGGCTCGGGAACAGAGTATATGGCGGTAACGCCTTGGGGAGACCTTTATCCTTGCCATCAATTTGTAGGAGAAGAAAAGTTCAAATTAGGTAATGTTTGGGATGGCGTAACGAATAAGCAAACTCAGCAAGAATTTGCTGATAGCAATGTTTATACACGCACCGAGTGTAAGGATTGTTGGGCTAAGCTTTATTGCTCTGGTGGTTGTGCGGCAAATGCGTACCACGCAACAGGCAGTGTTAACGGGGTCTATAAATTCGGCTGCGAACTTTTTAAAAAGCGTATGGAATGTGCAATAATGTTAGAAGCAGTAAAAACATTGGAGAAAATGTAATGTTAGACACACCGATATGTGATTTTGTTTTAAAATATGATAATGAAGAAAATATAAGATTACATATGCCAGGGCATAAAGGAAATAAGCTTTTGGGCTGCGAGAATATGGATATTACCGAAATAGACGGGGCTGACGTTTTATACAATGCTAACGGTATAATAAAACAAAGCGAGCAAAACGCATCAAAAATATTCGGTACTGCAAAAACGTTATATTCAACAGCAGGCTCGTCGTTAGTCATAATGGCTATGGTATATTTGGCTTCGCAACACGCAAAGGAAAATGGTATACCTTTTTTAATTGTGGCAGGAAGAAACGCGCACAAAGCTTTTATTTCGGCAGCAGCATTAACGGGTGCCGAGGTGCAATGGTTATATCCCAAAGACAAAACAGAGTTAATATCGTGTACCATTACAGCCAACGACTTAGAAGAAATGTTCAACACTGCTACTTCGCGCCCGGCGGCAGTATACCTAACAAGCCCAGACTACTTAGGTAATGTTTTGGATATAGCAAAATTGTCGGCTGTTTGCAAAAAACATAACTGTTTATTGTTGGTAGACAATGCGCACGGTGCCTATTTAAACTTTTTAAAAGAACCTCAGCATCCAATAAAACTTGGCGCAGATATGTGTGCCGATTCGGCGCACAAAACACTTCCTGTATTAACGGGAGGCGCGTATTTGCATATATCGAAAAAGGCGCCAAAGCAATTTTGCGAGCAAGCAGAAAGCGCAATGTCAATATTTGCTTCTACAAGTCCATCATATTTAATTTTGCAGTCTTTGGATAAAGCAAATTCTTATCTTAACAGCAATTATAAAGAAAAATTACAAACGTTCGTACCCAAGCTTACGGCTATAAAGAAAGTCCTCCAAAAAAACGGATATAATATTATAGGCAACGAGCCGCTAAAACTAACAATAGCAACAAAAATGTATGGATACACAGGAGTTCAAATCGCAGATATATTAAAAAGCAACAAAATTATACCGGAGTTTTATGATGAGGATTTTGTTGTAATGATGTTTTCGGCAGAAACAACCGACACCGTCTTGGAATTTGTTAAAAATACATTAATACAAATAAAACGACGCAAAGCTATAAATAGCGTTGCACCGCAAATTGTAGCACTCAAAAGGGCAATGTCGCTAAGAGAAGCAGTGTTTTCAAAATCAAAAAAAATTAAAGCAAGCGAAAGCAGCGGAAAGATACTGTCGCAAACAGCAGTTAATTGCCCACCGGCCGTTTCCATAATAGTTAGCGGAGAAATAATAGACGATAATGTAGTAGAAGCATTTCGATATTATGGAATAGACGAATGCTTTGTTGTGGATAAAATATAAAAATTTTAAAACTCGGCAAAAAATACTTGACTTATTACTTTTAGTGTGATATTATACTATGGCAACAAAAAGCAATGCGCTGGTAGCTCAGCCGGATAGAGTGTTTGGCTACGAACCAAAAGGTCGGGGGTTCGAGTCCCTCCCAGCGCGCCAAAAAACAAGGAATGCCATTTGGTGTACCTTGTTTTTTATTGTGAGGTATGGGGATGAGAACCCTTGGGTTCGTCGAAGCAGCCGAAACGCAAAGCGGGACGGACTGTATATCATCACGCGTCAGCGTGTATAAAAAGAA
>JAZNZF010000063.1:0-10189 GCA_045594795.1 Acutalibacteraceae bacterium
TCTAAATTCAAGAGTGCAAAAACAGTTAAGGTAACAAAGAATAAGACTGTATCTAAAACCGTTAAAAAGCTAAAGGCTAAAAAGACCTACTACGTACGCGTACGTACCTACAAAAAGGTAAGCGGTAAGTATTATTATTCAAGCTGGTCTTCTGCTAAAAAGGTTAAAACTAAATAAAATGCGTGATTATCTCAAGCCCAAGAAATATATCTTGGGCTTGTTTTATGCTTTTAATGTTTGGCGCATATATGCCAAATTACAAATGAGTTGCAATTTTTGGCATTATACTGTATAATAATATAACTAAAGTGGAGTATTGTGTTGTTTTGCCGTTACACAGTACAAGTAACACGAAAATTTAGAAAAGGAAATTTAAATATGTTTGAAATTTTAGAAGGCGCAAAGCAAGGCTTTGCAGTAAGCTTACGCAAAATTTACGAGCTATATAGACCCCAAATTTACTATTTCTGTTCAAAGCTTGTGGCGGATAGCGATGTTGCTATCGACCTTTGCTGCGAAACCTTTGTTTGTGCTTTTGACGAACTTGATAGCTTAGAGCAACCCGAGCAGTTCGAGCTTTGGATAAAGAATATTGCTGCAATAAAATGCTTTAATTATATCCATAAGATGAGACCTATGTTGTTTTTGCAGTCGGTTGCTGATACAAGTGAATCCTTGTTCAGCGAATCGGAAATGGAGGCTATGCCAAAGGGCGATATTGAGGAAACCAAAACCGCCGCCGTTATGGATATGATGATTAACCGCCTTAACGATGCACAGCGTATGACAATTATGCTCCACTATTTTAACGGGCTATCTGTAGCACAAATCGCAAAAATTATGAGTTGTAGTGGTGATATAGTTAAGCAGCGTATGGAAAAGGCTGCCGAGCATATGAAAACCACTATCGAGGCACTTACACAAAAAGAAATAAATCTAAAGGCGGTTGAGTTCCGCACAGCTTTACAGCTTATGGTGGCTTGCACAGTAGTTCCTGATGAGGTTGATTTGCGAATTAATGCTGCAATTTCAGAGCGCGCAACCGACCAGCAACCCGAACTCGAGGCAGAGCCGACGCCCGAGGAGTTTATTATTGACAAGTACATCAACAACGCCGAAAGAGAGCTTGGTGAAACCGAAACTGCTACCTCGAAATACACCGAAAACGATGGTGCGGCTATTGCTGAAAGCGTCTTCGAAAAGTTTGCACCAAAATCCTACGACGATAAAAAAGAGAACGGCATAATTGCCGCCGCCGAGGAGGTTGGCAAAACCGCCACCCGTGCTGCAAAAAAGGTTGGCGCAACCGCTAAAAAGAAATTTTTGGGTCTTTCAATGATGCAGCAATCGGTAGCTTTGCTTTTGGTTGTTGTGGTTGTTGCGGCAATAATTATTGGCACGTCATTTAAAAATAAAAAGCAGAATATAGATATTGTAAGTAGTGTTACTTCATCTACCGAAAGTGTCCAGAGTACCGTATCGGTAGCACCCGCGCCTCAATACAAGTTAGAGTTCCAAAAGGATACCAAAGAGGTCAAAGCAGACGACGGCGCTGTTGTGGCTGAGGCATCCTACGAATATCCCGTTGTAACCCTATCAGAGAACCCTGAGGCTCAAGAAACAATTAACAGCTTCTTTAGTGGCGATAAGGCTGAGGTGCTTGCAACCTTTAACGACGAGAATAAGAACTATGAATATAAATACGCATATGCGAATAAGTCTTACGGCGAATTTAAAAAGAACGAACGCACCGTTACAATGCAAAAGGGTAGGGTAGATAAGCAGTCGGTAAACTTCCTTAAAACCGAGTACAACTATCTTTACGGTAATGTTTACGGAAATCACGAGGTAACTGCATATTGCTTCTCGTCTACTACGGGCAAACAACTCCAAATTACAGAGGTTATGGCAGACCTTAACGGATATAAAGAGTACGCCAAAAACTTTATCTGCACACGTTTGGAGGAAAAACAAAACAAGGGTGATTTCTCCCTTTACAGCGACTATGCAAATGTTGTTGGCGCTGCGGTAGAAAAACAGGGTAACTGGTACTTTACCGACACGGGCCTTACTGTTGTAATTAATCCCGATGAGGTTGTTTTCTATACATACGGACCACAGATTTTCGAAATGCCGTATAGCGAGCTTGAAAACTACCTTGCACAAGAGTATGCAAAATAATTTAAAACTTATAACCGATGGGAGCCGAGTTTAATGACCGACCAAAAGATAGCAAGAATTAATGAACTTGCAAAAAAGAAACGCCAAGAGGGGCTTACCGAGGCAGAGGCTGCCGAACAGCAACAGCTAAGGCGTGAGTATATTCAGTCGGTGCGCCGCAATTTAGAGGCTCAGTTGGGCAGTATTGTGGTGCAAGAAGAGGATGGCAGCCGTCACAAGCTCGAGAAAAAGCATGAATAGCAAAGCGGCACGTACGTGCTGGCTTATAGCGGCTATTGCTCTAATGGCTTTAATATTCAGCTTTTCCGCAACCGAGGGTACAGAGTCACAGCAGCAAAGCACAATAGTTACTACAATAGTAACCGAGGTAATCGGCATAGAGCCAACGCATAGTGATTTTTTAGAGATAGAATTTACGGTGCGAAAGGTGGCGCATTTATGTTTATTTGCGGTACTTGGTTTTGTATATTGCGGATATTTTAGCTGCTATAAAATTAGCAAAAAGCTAAGGTATATATTTAGCTGTGCTGCAACCTTTGTTTATGCCGTGTTAGACGAGCTGCATCAGTATTTCATTCCCGGCAGAGCCGCAAAACTTTTCGACGTGGCTATCGATACTTTTGGCGGGGTCTTGGGTGCGGCATTCTTAATAGCGTTGTCCTTGCTTACTAAAAAAATATATATTTATTACAAAAACAAAAGGGGTATTATGGGTTAAAAATCCATAATACCCTTTTTAATGTAGCTTCTAACTAAAGTACGATTATTCGTACACACCTATTGGTAAAATATGTAAAAGATAAAGGATTACTCATTGTAAAAACTACGCAATGCACCGTATTTCATAGCTCGTTCAATGCGATTGCGCGCCGCCTTTAAACCACGCGAAACACTCGATTTATTCGTGCCGCGAAGTTTTGCTATTTCGGTTACGGTTTTACCGCCATAATAATACTCTTTTATTAATTCGCGTTGGGTAGGGGTTAGGTCCTCGGCAATTATTTTTTTGATAGTTGTCGCAACCTGTTTTGAAAAATCAATACCGCCGTTTTTTTGGAACCCATCTGCAAGCCAAGGGGTGTGGTCGGAGGCTAAATCGAGGCTTATTTTATGTATTCTCATTACTATTCTTGCCTTTCGTAGTATCCGCAAAGCTGTTCTGCACAGCGCCTGCACTCTATAGCTGACTCCCAAATAGAACGTATGCGCTTATACATTTTAAGGCGCTTTTCGGGTGGTAGCTCAAGCGCCAATTCTTGAAGCTTTTTTACCTTTTCGTGTAAAACTTTCGCTTGGCTTAAATATTGCTGCCCTAACTCTAATAACGAAACTTCCTTTTCCATTTTCAAACTCCTTCTTTCTTCTGCATCGCTTGATTACAATATTAATAATACCACACGAATTGTGTAGTGTCAATAGTAAAATACACACACCGTGTAAATATTTTTCCGATAAGTCGTATAAATTGCAAAAAATATTAAAATTACCTATTGAAAATACACAAACTGTGTGTTATAATAAACTTGCGAAAGCAAATAAATGGCCACGCATTGCGTAAGAATTTTGGGTAACTTATGTGGGATGAAATGCGGCTACAAAAAAGGGGACAGTATTCATAATGAATGATTTTTCGCTAAAACTTAAAAAGCTAAGGCAATCGGCAGGCTTAACACAAGCAGAGGCAGCTCTACGGCTTGGCATCTCTCCAAGCGCTGTTGGTATGTACGAGCAGGGTAGACGCGAGCCCGACCTTGAAACTACACAAAAAATCTGTAAGCTTTATAATGTTACACCCGATTATCTTGTAACTGAAAATTTTGATGCGCCTACCGAAATAAGCGAAATGATAAATAGTATTCGTGCAAGAATGCGTCAGTCAGAGGGTATTATGTTCGATGGCGTACCTGTAAGCGCCGAGGATACCGAAAAAATATTCGACGCAATGTTACTTGCTGCAAGGTTAATAATGGAAAGGCACGACAAGCAAGAAGGAGAATAAAAAATGACCCAAAAAATCAAGTCAGCAATAAAAGAAATTAAGGCTAAATACGGCACGGTCGACCCTAAAGAGCTGTGCGACCAAATGGATATCGTGCTGTTGTTTACTGACTTGCCAAAGCAAACCCGAGGGTTTTATATGTCTACTTGTGGGGGCAGCGCAATTGTTGTAAATCAGGCTTTAAGGGGTATAGAACGCACAGCCTGTATTGCGCACGAGTTAGGTCACGCAACCTTGCACGGTGGGCTTAACTATATGTTTATGCACAGCAGCACCCAAATGGTAACCGGTAGATACGAAAAAGAGGCTAACCGCTTTGCTGCGCTACTACTTATGCAGTCTACCGAGATTTATTGCGGCGCTACTATAGAGCAGTTAGCAAGGGGAATGTCGTTGCCGCAAGACGCAGTAGAGTGGGCAATGCTGCAAAATAATTTAAGATTTTAAATAATAACCTCGCTTGACAAGGTAAAAATGTAATTATATAATCAATACAAGCAAATAATTAAAGGATATATAAAGAATGACTGAAATAAAAGAGCTAATAAAAAAGCACAAACAAATAATTGTTTATGTCATCTTTGGTGTGCTTACAACACTTGTAAATCTCGTTTCGTTTTTCGTGCTCGAATATATATTCGGTAGTGGCGGTAACGGGTATATAATTTATAACGCTGTCGCGTGGCTGATAGCAGTTATATTCGCTTATGTCACCAATAAGCTTTACGTGTTCGAATCTAAATCGTGGGCACCAAAGCTTGTAATAAAAGAATCGGTAGAGTTTTTACTCGCAAGGCTTTTCAGCTTCGTGGTAGAAGAGTTCGGGCTTATTTTAATGGTAGAGGTTTTAAGCTTTGGTGAATATTCATTTAACTTGAAAGTAATAACCCTAACGGGCGCAAGCCTTGCAAAAATTCTGCTTTCGGTTGTGGTTATTATAATGAACTACATTTTTAGCAAGTTTATAATTTTTAAGAATAAAAAATAAAAAATGCTATCCTGCTTTTGTAGGATAGCATTTTTGCTTATTATAGGTTTTCTATTACACAGTCGGCAAACTCGCGGCAGGTGGCGCCGTCGCGTGTGCCGGTTACTTTTACTGTTTTTTCTGCCGTTTGCATAGCACGTGTTAGCTTGTCGGCGGCCCTTGGTAATGCTATGTGGCGAAGCAGCATTTCGGCTGCCTTTAAAATGCTTTGTGGGTTGGCGTAATCACCAAGGCCCTCCTCGAGCATCCTTGGGGCTGTGCCGTGAATTGCCTCGAACATAGCGTACTTATCACCAATATTGGCACTACCTGCGGTACCTACACCGCCTTGGATTTGTGCCGCCTCGTCGGTGATGATATCACCGTAAAGGTTGGGCATTACGAATACCTGAAATTTAGAACGAATGGCAGGGTTTACAAGGTTTGCGGTCATTATATCAATGTACCAGTCCTCAGCCTCAATGCCTTCATACTCGCTTGCAATTTCGTGCGCGATGGCGGAGAACTTGCCGTCGGTCTTTTTCATAATATTAGCCTTTGTAACTATTGCCACGTTAGTTTTGCCGTTAAGTTTGGCGTAATCAAAAGCGGCGCGGCAGATGCGACGCGTACCCGCATCGGTGGTAACCTTAAAGTCCATAGCTAACTTTTCGGGGATTTCAACACCGCGGCTACCAAGCACGTACTCGCCCTCGGTGTTTTCGCGGTAGAAAATCCAGTCGATATTCTCCTCGGGCACGGTTACGGGGCGCACGTTTGCATATAGGTCAAGCTCGCGGCGTAAAGCTACGTTCGCGCTTTCAAGTGTGCCGCCTTTTAGGGTGGTTGTAGGGCCCTTTAGCAGAACGTCACATTCCTTAATAGCTAAAAGCGTATCGTCGGGAATAGCTTTATTTAGTGCCATTCTGTTTTGTATGGTCAAGCCCTCAATTTCGCGAAGCTCAATTTTACCGCTTGCAATTTCATTTTTAAGCAGTTTTTCTAAAACTCTGCGAGCCTCATTTACAATTATAGGGCCGATGCCGTCACCACCGCAAACACCGATGATTATCTTTTCGGCGGTAGCAAAATCTTTTTTATCTGCACCCTTTTCCATTCTTTCTTGGCGAGCCAACTGCTCGGTTATAAGTGTGCGGAACTGCTCAACCGCAGTATCAATATAATTATTCATTCGAGCTTTCCTCCTTAGTATATGCTAACAAACTACCAGCTTTAAGTATACCCTTTTGGCGCTCGGTAAAAGCACATACAAGGGGGATTTCTTTTCCGTTGGTTTCGTCAATTAAAATCATTTCGCCCTTTTCCATACCCTCAAAAATATTGGAAATAGAAAGCTTATCGCCCTCGGCGATTAGTTCGTAATCTTCGGGGTTTTTGAAGGTAAGTGGCATAATGCCCGAGTTTATAAGGTTGGCAACGTGAATACGTGCAAAGCTTTTGGTTATAACCGCGCGTATGCCTAAGTACATAGGCACGAGTGCCGCATGCTCACGCGAGGAGCCTTGTCCGTAGTTTGCACCGCCCACGATAATACCGCTACCCGCCTTCTTTGCACGTTCGGGGAAGGTTTTATCGCACACGCCAAAGCAGAATTGGGAAAGGTGCGGAATGTTAGAACGGTAGGGCAGAATCTTTGCGCCTGCAGGCATAATGTGGTCGGTAGTAATATTGTCGCCTACCTTTAGCACAAGCTCGGCAGAAAGTGTATCCTCTTGTGGAGTAGCTTTTGGGAACTCTTTAATGTTAGGACCGCGTAAGATTTCTAAATCCTTTGCCTCGTCGGCAGAGGCAGGGGGGATAACGGCGCTGTCGTCGATTTTAAACTTTTTAGGGAACTTAATTTTCGGCATTTTCCCAAGTTCAATGGGGTCGGTAATAACGCCGAATATTGCGGCGGCAGCAGCTGTTTCAGGGGATACCAAGTAAACCTTGCCGTCGGCGGTACCACTTCTGCCCTCAAAATTACGGTTAAAGGTACGCAGACTTACACCCGCAGAGTTGGGTGAAAAGCCCATACCGATACAAGGTCCGCAAGCACATTCAAGAACTCTGGCACCCGAGGCTAAAATATCAGAAAGCGCGCCACAGTCGGCAAGCATAGAAAGCACCTGTTTAGAGCCTGGGGATACCGAAAGGCTAACGCCAGGAGCAATGGTTCTGCCCTTTAAAATAGCGGCAACTTTAAGCATATCTAAAAGTGACGAGTTGGTGCAAGAGCCTATGCAGACCTGGTCAACCTTAGTGCCTTTGATAGACTCAACAGTTACCACGTTGTCGGGGCTGTGCGGACAGGCAATAAGGGGTTTCAACTCGGAAAGATTAATGTCTATTATTTTATCGTACTCGGCATCAGGGTCACTTGCAAGGGGAACGTAGTCAGCCTCTCTGCCTTCGCGACGTAAAAAGTCGCGCGTGATTTCGTCTGACGGGAAGATTGAGCTTGTAGCACCAAGCTCGGTACCCATATTGGTAATGGTAGCGCGTTCGGGTACGGATAGAGTTTTAATACCCTCGCCACCCCATTCGATAATAGCGCCAACGCCACCCTTTACCGAAAGTATACGCAGTATTTCAAGGCTTACGTCTTTAGCGGTAACAAAGTCGCGAAGCTTACCCGTAAGGTTTACCTTATACATTTTAGGCATTGTTATGTAGTAAGCGCCGCCGCCCATGGCAACCGCAACGTCAAGACCGCCTGCACCCATAGAGAGCATACCTATACCGCCGCCTGTTGGGGTGTGCGAATCGGAGCCGATAAGGGTTTTTCCCGGTATTCCAAATCTCTCTAAATGCACCTGATGGCAAATACCGTTACCGGGGCGCGAGAAATATATTCCGTGCTTTTTGGCAACCGACTGAATATACCTGTGGTCGTCGGCGTTTTCAAAGCCCGACTGCAAGGTGTTGTGGTCGATATAAGCAACACTGCGCTCGGTCTTAACGCGGTCTATACCCATAGTTTCAAACTCTAAGTAAGCCATTGTGCCGGTTGCGTCTTGTGTAAGTGTTTGGTCGATTTTTAAGGCAATTTCGTTGCCCACCTTCATCTCACCGCTAATTAGGTGAGCCTTAATTATTTTCTGTGCAATGGTAAGTCCCATTATTTCGCTTCCTTTCTGAGTATGCGCCCAGCGGCGTGGTCAATGTGTTCAACTGCTCGGCTTTCTGCCTCTGCTGAGTCCTTTTTAGCTATAGCTTCAAATATTCCCTTGTGTTCCTTTAAGGACACCTCGGCACGTGTTTGGTCGGATACCGATACGTGCCTATATTTTTGCGTTTTTCTGTGCAAGGGTACTAACACGTTGCGTAGCACCGAGCTGCCACAGAACTCGTAAAGTAGCTCGTGAAAGCGGCTGTCCATAATTCTAATGTTGTCTACGTTACCGCGTGAGATGTAAAACTCTTGAAGCTCGAGTGCTTCTTTTAGTTCATTTAACTGCTCGTCGGTTATGTTTTTAGCGCAGCCTGCCGCAGCAAGACCCTCAATTTTAAGGCGGATGTCAAATATATCCTTAACGTCGGATTCGGATATACCAACCACCACGCTGCCTTTAGAGGTTTCCTCAATAATATGCTCGGCGGCAAGGCGGTGTAGCGCTTCTCTGATAGGGGTGCGGCTAACACCAAGTTCTTCACTAAGGCGAATTTCGGTTAAAATCTCACCGCGAGAATATTTGCCTATTAAGATATCGTTTTCTAATCTTTCAAAAATTTGTTCCGAAAGAGATATACTTTTATGCTTATGATTTTCCATTTACTTGCACCTCCTTAAAGCCTTCTTAATTTTCCGCCCGAGAGCTTTTCGATTTGTAGCTCTAATTCGTGTGGCGAAAGCGAGGTTTGTCTGCCGTCGGCGTACTGGCTATCAATCCAATCCTTCATTTTAACTACAAGCTCATCACGCTTGCCTACTGCTTCGGTACCCTCAAGTCCGTAGTTCTCGTTAATCCAGTAAGCAATACCTGCAAGACCTGAGTTCTGGCCAAGTATTACAGCGCTTTTGCGGTTAAGAAGCTTGTTGGTGTCGAAAATGTTGTAAATTTCCTCGTCCTTTAAAAGTCCGTCGGCGTGTATACCTGCACGGGTTACATTAAAGCTTTTGCCAACAAAGGGGGTCATATCAGGGATTTTGTAGCCGATGTTCTTTTTGTAAAATTCGCCTATTTCGGTAATAACCGTTGGGTCCATACCGTCAAGTGAACCGCGCAAGGATGCGTACTCGAACACCATAGCCTCAAGTGGAATGTTGCCGGTGCGTTCGCCGATACCTAAAAGCGAACAGTTTACAGCAGATGCGCCATAAAGCCAAGCGGTAGAGGCGTTGGAAACCGCCTTATAGAAATCATTATGGCCGTGCCACTCTAACATTTCACTTGGCACGTCGGAATAATGCTGTAGTCCGTAAATAATACCTGGAACGCTTCTTGGCAAGGCAACCTCGGTGTAAGGTACGCCGTAGCCCATAGTGTCACAAGCCCTTATTTTAACGGGGATTTTAGCATCTTTAGACATACGCATAAGCTCGTTTACAAAGGGCACAACAAAGCCATAAAAGTCGGCTCTTGTTATATCTTCCAAGTGGCATCTTGGCATAACACCCGCCTCGAAAGCCTCGCCAACGGCGGCAAGGTAGTGGTCCATTGCCTGCTTTCTTGTCATCTTAAGTTTCTTGAAAATGTGGTAATCACTACACGAAACAAGTATACCCGTTTCGCGAATACCAAGGTCGCGAACAAGCTTAAAATCCTCTTTACTTGCGCGTATCCAGGTAGTGATTTCGGGGAACTTCAGCCCTAATTCGCGGCACTTTTCAACAGCCTCGCGGTCCTTTTTGCTGTAAACAAAGAACTCTGTTTGGCGGATTATTCCGAACGGACCGCCAAGGCGCGACATAAGTTTGTAAAGCTCAACTATCTGCTCTACGGTGTATGGCTCGCGAGATTGCTGACCGTCGCGAAGGGAGGTGTCGGTAATCCATATATCCTTGGGCATACCCATAGGTACTCGGCGATGGTTGAAGG
>JAZNZF010000064.1:0-45791 GCA_045594795.1 Acutalibacteraceae bacterium
TGTCGAAACGCTTTTAGAGCGTTTCGACTAACTACAATCATTATATTTAATGGAGTGAAATTACTTGCTTATACTACTTATGTCTAACGATAATTTCGGTTGGTTAGAGGTTATTTATTTTGTTTTAGCCGCCTTAATTAACGTATTTTTATCCCTACCCGTTCACGAGTGCGCACACGGCTTTATTGCAAGTAAGCTTGGAGATAACACGGCAAAGCACCAAGGCAGATTAACCCTCAATCCCTTTGCACATATCGACTGGACGGGCGCTTTAATGATGCTACTTGTCGGATTCGGTTGGGCAAAACCTGTGCCTGTTTTAATGCAGAACTTTAAAAAGCCAAAGGCACATATGGCATTAACTGCACTTGCAGGACCGCTTTCTAATATATTTATGGCGTTTATCTTTTTGTTCCTTGCCAACGCAATGCTTGTTGTTATGACCTTAATTCAAGTAGAAATGGTAATTTACGTGTTGGCGTTTTTAATGTCGGTATTGTTTATCGCGGCAGACCTAAACGTTTACCTTGCAGTGTTCAACCTAATACCAATTCCGCCACTTGATGGTTCACGAATCTTAAACGCATTTTTATCCGACCGCGCATATTACACACTTATGCGTTTTGAAAGATATACTTTTTTAATTGTTGTTGCGGTTGTTTATATTTTCGGTGATGCACTCGATTGGCTAACCTCTGCAATTTTAAGTGGCCTAACCTTCATAGCACAGTTGCCACTATTAAGCTTTATGTAGGTGTAAAATGGTAGATATAACTTATAAACTTGATGTATTTGAGGGTCCACTTGACCTTTTACTACATCTGATATCTAAAAACAAGCTGAATATCGACGATATTTCGCTCTTTGACCTTATCGAGCAGTATCTTGCTTATATTGATAAAGCCAAAGAGCAAAACGCTGATATTCAAAGCGAGTTTTTAGAAATGGCGGCAAGGCTGGTTTATTTAAAAACCGTTGCGCTTTTGCCGAAATACGAAGAAGCAGAACTGCTAAAGCAGGAGCTTACGGGAGAGCTTTTAGAGTACAAGCTCTGTCGCGAAATGGCGGCAAAGCTTGCTACTATGACCGAGGGCTTCGACTGTTTTATTAGAAAGCCAATGGAGGTAGACCCCGACAAACGCTATATTTTAACCCATAACTCTGCAGTGCTATACGACGCATACTTTGCTGCAGTTGGCAGGGGACAGCGTAAGCTTCCGCCATCATCGGCACCGTTTGAGAAAATAGTTGCACGTAAAATTGTTTCGGTTCCTTCTAAAATTGTTTACATTTTAAGGGTGGTTACAAGAAAAGGCGTATCCCGTTTTAAAGAACTGTTCCGCGAAACTAAAAACCGTTCTGAGATAGTGGCTACCTTTTTAGCTGTGTTAGAGCTTGTAAAGGCAAACAGACTTTCGGTAGGTGGTCAGGGCGAGGATTCCGAAATATCAATCAATAAGGAGAAAGAACACAAGTGAATATAAACGAATTAACCGCCTCTTTAGAGGCTGTGCTGTTCGCCTGTGGCGAGCCGATACCCTTAGATAGAATATGCAGTATATTTGTTATTGACGAGGAAACTGCAGAAAAAGCAATTAAAACCTTAACCGATAATTTAGAGGCACGCAATAGCGGACTTAAGGTTGTGCGTATGGGCGCTAATTATCAGTTATGCACAAAATCGCATCATGCAGAATACATAAAAGCGGCGCTCGACCTTCGTCGCAAAACTCCACTTTCAGCCGCGGCTTTCGAGGTTCTTGCGGTAATAGCCTACAATCAACCCGTAACCAAAGCCTTTATTGAACAGGTGCGCGGTGTTGACTGTTCGGGCGTTATTACAACACTGCAAGAAAAACAGCTTATTGAAGAAAAGGGTAGGTTAGAGCTACCAGGCAGACCTTTGCTTTACGGTACTACCGATAACTTCCTTCGTTGCTTTGGGGTTTCAAGTATTTCAGAGTTACCACCACTGCCAAAAGATGCCGTAGCCGAAAACTCGGCAGAACAAATGCAGCTTGATGTTTCGCTTGTGAAGGGCGAAGAGGATGCAGAAAACGGGCAGGCAGGCGAATAATAAGTAAAATAATGGAAACGATAATTCAGTAAGGATTGGTGAAATATGAGTGAGAACGGCGTAAAAGGTTTACTCGATACTACTATGGAAAAGCTGCGCACTATGGTAGACGCAGATACCGTTATCGGCGAGCCTTTAGAGGTATCGGGCACCACTATAATTCCTGTTTCTAAGGTTGCTTTCGGCCTTGCAACCGGTGGCAGTGATTTCTCGGGTAAGGGCGCATCTAATAAATTCGGCGGCGGCGGTGGTGCTGGCGTTTCGGTTACACCTATCGCCTTTATTGTAATAAAAGGCACCGAGGTTAAAATGCTTCAAATCTACAAAGATGAAACTGCTGTTAATAAAGCTATAGGCACTCTCCCTGAGCTTTTTGATAAAATATCGGGACTCTTTAAATCCAAAGAGGAAATTGATATAGACCTTAAATAATCATTTAAATTTACAAAACATCATATCCTTTAGTATACAATTTAAAGGGTGTGGTGTTTTGAAGCGTATAATTAGCATAATATTATCTTTAAACTTGCTATTGCCATTTACAATAATAAAAGCCAAGGCGGATTTTTCGGTGTCAGCTGCAGCGGCTATTGTGGTAAATGCGGCAACGGGAGAGGTGCTTTATTCACAAAACGCTAAGCTAAAGCTACCTATGGCAAGCACCACAAAAATAATGACCGCTATTTTGCTTTTGGAAAATGCCGACCCCAATAAAGAGATTACCACTACCGCAGAGATGGTAACGGTTGAGGGGTCTTCTATGGGGCTACTTCCTGGCGACACAGTCAGTTACAGAACGCTTTTGTATGGAATGATGTTACCCTCGGGTAACGATGCGGCTACTACCGTTGCAATATCCTTGGGGGGCTCTTTAGAGGGCTTCTCTTTAATGATGAATAAAAAAGCCGCCGAGCTTAATATGGATAATACAAACTTTGTAACACCGTCGGGGCTTGATAGCGAGTTGCACTATTCAACAGTAGAGGATATGGCAAAACTGGCGGTATATGCTATGAAAAACAAAACCTTTCGCGAGGTTGTATCTACTAAAGAAATCAGCGTGGAGTATGGGAATCCACCTTATCGGCGCAGGTTGTACGGGCATAACAAACTGCTTGATAATTACTCTTTTGCTACGGGCATAAAAACGGGCTATACAAGTAAATCAGGTAGGTGCTTGGTGTCATCCGCCAAAAAAGGTAATGCCGAATTAATTGCCGTTACACTTAACGATAGTAATACTATTTCCAGTCACTCGGCACTACTGGATTATGGCTTCTCATTACTGCAAGAAAAAGTGTTGGAATTGCCGTACGAGTTTTCAAAAATCCCCGTAATTTCAGGGCTAAGCAGTAAAGCCGAGCTTAAGGTGAATACAAGAACCGTTGCTTTAAGCGCGGCAGAACGCGAAAGCTTAGAGTATAGCATTAATTTAAAACCCTTTGTCTATGCGCCAATAAAAAAGAATACAAAGGTTGGCAATATCCAGTTTTTTACTAAAAACGGAAAAATTGCCGAGCTTGATATATTAATAAAAAACACTGTTAAAATGCAAACTAATGCTAAAAAAAGCTTTTTAGAGAAATATATAGAAAATCTTGTTTCTTTAATAAACTAAAAAAGGAATGTAAAAATGAAGGATAACAGAATCAGGTTGCAAAAATTTTTATCCCAGGCAGGCTATGCTTCGCGCCGAGCCGCCGAGGAAATGATAGCTGCGGGCAGAGTAAAGGTAAACGGCAGACCTGCAAGCCTTGGCGACAAGGTAGACCCTATAAGAGATAAGGTTGTAGTTGCTGGCAAAAGGGTTATAAACACCTCTAAAAAAATGTATATAATGCTACATAAACCCCGTGGCTATGTTACAACAATGAGCGACGAACAGGGTAGAAAGTGCGTTGCTGAATTAGTTGCAGATGCACCCGAAAGGCTTTTTCCGGTTGGTAGATTGGATAAGGATTCAGAGGGACTCTTAATAATGACTAATGATGGCGAGTTCTCCAATATGCTTACCCACCCCTCGCGCCATGTTACGAAAAGTTACCGTGTAACAGTGCGCGAGCAGGTAACCGCCGATATGGTGGATACTCTTTGCACGGGTGTTACTATTGACGGCAGAAAGACCTTGCCTGCAGATGTGCATATTATCGAACGCGGTGAAAACCGTACCGTTTTGCAGTTCGTTATAACAGAGGGTAGAAACCGTCAAATCCGTAAAATGTGTGAGTTCGTTGGTTTAACCGTTATACGCTTAAAACGCACCGAGATTGCAGGTGTAAGGCTTGGTATGTTACCCGTAGGTAAATGGCGCGACCTTAACGAAAAGGAAATGAAGCACCTAAATAATATTTCGGTTTCTAAAAAGCAGGGGGGTAAATAAGCTATGGTAGAGGTTAAGGCTATACCTTCCGATAAAGCTAAAGAAAAATGCGCAGAAATCGGTTTAGATTATAAAAGTGGGACAAGCGTTATGCTTGCAACCGAAGGCGAAAAGATTCTTGGCAGTTGCGTGTATGATATTGACGGCAATCAGATGACCTTGCGCGATATATCACCGCAAGATGATTTTATTATGGCAGACAGTCTACTTCGCTCTGCGCTTTTTGTTGCAGCAAATAAGGGTATATTTGATGTGCTTTGGGCTGAAAATATTAAAGCAGAGCTGATTTTAAAACTTGGCTTTGTTAAAAATATAACAAATTGTTCAATAGACGTTACAAATTTGTTTAGTTCTTGTGAAAATTGTAAAAAAGACAAATGATACCTTGCTATTTGTTATATTTTGGTATATAATACTATATGATTACAAATATAAATAATGGGGGATAATTGCTATTATCTTCTTGCATTAAATACGAACGGAGGAAATTTTATGAATTTCGAAACCGCACTCGAAAAGCTGAACACAAAAAACGGCAATAATGCGTCTTCACTATTGGCCCTTTTTGACGATGGCAGCTTTACCGAGCTTGATAGGTTTACTAAAAACGGTGAAAACGATTGTGATATCGTAACAGCCTATGGTCTCGTAAACGGCGTTATGACCTTTGCTTTTTTACAAAACAAGGGTGTTAGCGGCGCTATGGGACGCGTGCTTTCAGCTAAAATAGAAAAGGTATATGCGCTTGCCGCAAAGGTTGGCGCACCCGTAGTTGCAATCTATAACAGCGACGGCGCCCATATCGACGAGGGTATCGAGGCTATGGAGGCTTACGGTTCACTGATGTCTAAAATCGCAGCACTTTCGGGCGTTGTTCCCCAAATCTCTGTTATAGCGGGCGACTGCGTGGGTTCTTCTGCAGTAATGGCTTCAATGGCAGACGTAGTAATTATGCTAAAAGATGCACAGATGTATGTAACCTCCGGTAGTATCCTTAAAAACGATAAGGTGGGTTCGGCTGAGGTAGCAGCAAAAAATGGTACGGCTGCTATAGTAACCGATACTTTAGAGAATGCTTATAGAAAGGTTGCCGAGCTTGTTACCTTCCTTCCACAAAATAACCTAAGCGTTCCATTTGCTTCAGAATATATACCTGCAACCGCTACAGTTGATTCAAGCGATGCTGTAAAAGCAGTAGAGGCTTCGGTTGATGCTGAAAGCTTCTGCGAATTATATGAGGAATATGCACCTTTAGTAAAGGTTGGCTTTGCAAGGGTGAACGGTGTTAGCGTTGGTGTTGGCGCAACAAACGGTGAAAAAATCGATTGTGCTGCAGCAAAGAAACTTGCACGTTTTGTTCGTTTCTGCGATGCCTTCTCAATTCCTGTGATTACATTTGTTGATTCTTTAGGAATACAAACCGACCTTGAGGACGAGCTTTCGGGTGGTGTTAAATGCACCGCACAGTTGGTAGAAGCTTACGCCGAGGCAACAACCGCTAAAATCACAGTAGTAACCGGTGCTGCTTGTGGTGCAGCATACATTGCACTTGCAAGCAAAGCCGCAGGTATTGATAGTGTGTTTGCTTGGCCTACCGCTTATATTTCAGCTTTAGAGCCTGATACAGCCGTAGAGTTCTTGATGAAAGACGGATTAGCCGAGGGTAAAACGCGCGACGAACTAAAAGCAGAATATATCGACACCGAAGCTTCAGCCTTCGCTGCAGCAGAAAAGGGCTTTGTTGAGGATGTTATTAATCCAATAGAAACTGCACCTAAACTTGCAATATGTCTTGATATGTTAAGCTCTAAACGTATTTCTACACTCGATAAAAAACATTCAAATATTCAGCTTTAAGATTTTTAGGAGGATATAAAATGAAACAGCTAAAAATAACCGTTAATGGTAAGGCTTATGATGTAACAGTTGAAGAAATGGGCGGTGTAACTCCCGTAGCAGCACCCGTAGCCGCTGCACCTGCACCCGCGCCCGCAGCAGCTCCTGCACCTGCAGCAACCCCAGCACCCGCAGCAGCTCCTGCACCTGCAGCAGCGTCAGGTGAGGGTGAGCCTGTAAACGCACCAATGAATGGCAATATTGTTGACGTTAAGGTAAGTGCTGGTCAGTCTGTAAAAACAGGCGACTTACTTGTTATTCTCGAAGCTATGAAAATGGAAAACGAAATTGTTGCTCCAAAAGATGGTGTTATCGGCGCAGTTCTTGTAAATAAAGGTGAAACCGTTGATACAGGTGCCGCTCTTGTAACCATTAAATAAAACTGAAAGAGGTTAAATAAAAATGGCAAAAATCGGAATTACCGAAACCGTATTGCGTGATGCACACCAATCATTGCTTGCAACCCGTATGACTACCGAAGATATGCTTCCAATGCTTGCCGACCTGGATAAAATTGGTTTTCATTCTTTGGAGTGTTGGGGCGGTGCAACCTTCGATTCGTGTCTTCGCTTTTTAAACGAGGACCCTTGGGAGAGACTTCGCACAATACGTAAAATGTGTCCAAACACAAAACTTCAAATGCTTTTCCGCGGTCAAAATATGCTTGGCTATCGCCACTATGCAGACGATGTTGTTGAATATCTCGTTCAAAAATCGGTCGCTAACGGTATAGACGTTATCCGTATTTTCGACGCGCTTAACGATTTTAAAAACCTTACTACCGCTATAAATGCGGCTAAAAAGGAAAAAGCACACGTACAAGCTGCTATCTCTTACACTACCGGTGATGTTTTCACACTTGATTATTACATTAACTACGCCAAGCAGTTAGAGAACGCAGGTGCCGATTCTATATGTGTTAAGGATATGGCTGCATTGCTTACTCCTTACTACACTTATGAGCTTGTTAAAAAGCTTAAAGAAACCGTTAAAATTCCTATTCAGGTTCACTCACATAGCACATCGGGTCTTGGCTCAATGGTGCTTATGAAGGCTATCGAGGCAGGCGCAGACTGTGTGGATACCGCAATGTCACCTTTGGGCCTTGGTACTTCACATCCCGCTACCGAGTCTATGGTTGCGGCTTTACAGGGTACCGAATACGATACAGGTCTTGATTTAGAGGCTCTTGATAGAATTGCAAAGTACGTTGATACGTTGCGTGAAAAATATATCGCAGAGGGTCTTCTTAACCCTAAAATGCTACGTGCAGATGCAAAGGCACTTATTTATCAGGTACCCGGCGGTATGCTTTCTAACCTTCTTTCTCAGCTTAAGCAAGCAGGAAAAGAGGACAAGCTACAAGAGGTGCTTTTAGAGGTGCCCCGCGTTCGTGCAGACTGCGGTAACCCACCACTTGTTACACCTACCTCGCAGATAGTTGGTACACAGGCAGTGTTCAACGTAATCACAGGTGAGCGCTATAAAATGGTAACTAACGAGTTTAAGGGCATCGTTAAGGGCGAATACGGTACTACACCTACACCTATCGACCCCGAATTTGTAAAACAGATAATCGGTGACGAACAACCTATAACCTGTCGTCCTGCCGACCTTATTGCACCCGAGCTTGATAAACTTCGTGAGGAGTGCCGTCAGTGGAGTGAGCAAGAGGAGGACGTACTCTCTTATGCTCAGTTTGGTCAGGTAGCGGTTAAATTCTTTGAGCAACGCAATGCTGCTAAATACGGAGTAGATGCTGCACACGCAGACACCGAAAATAAGGTTCATCCCGTATAAAATAAAAAACAGTTGATTTTTTAAATAACATATGTTAAAATCTTTTATATGTTATGAACTACTTTAAACGGAGGAAAAAAGTATGGAACTTTTTTGGCAATACTTCATTGGCGCAGTAATGCTATTAATCTCTTTGGTTATTATCGTTGTTGTTCTGCTTCAGCAAGGCAGACGTCAGGGTATTAACGGTGCTATCTCCGGTGGCGCAGATACATTCCTTTCAAAGAATAAATCGCGCACTGTTGATGCTATTTTAGAGCGCACCACAAAATACTTTGCTCTTGGTTTCTTTGTGTTAGCACTTGTTGCAGACGTAATAGCTATTATCTTTAAATAAAATTTACTGCAATTGTTTAACCCCGTGGATTTATAAATCCACGGGGTTATTTTTTTTGTAATAAAGTATGTCCGAAACTCATATAGTGTTAGTAAAGAAAAGGACAAGGAGTAAAAAATGGAAACTAAAACAAAAAGCATCATAAATGCGCTACCGTACGATTTAGCGCAAAGTATTTTGGGACTTGACGAAAAAACAGTAAGTGGTATTACAGAAATACGTTTGCGTAGCGGTAGACCCGTAGCATTTAAAATACATAACAGAATAGTTTATGCAGAAGCGTCAGGCTACAGTATAATACCGAACTGCCGCAGTATTACTATAACCCGACAGCAGCTTGAGGATTGCTTTTTCAGGCTTTGCAACCACTCGGTTCACAGCCACGAAAACGAGATAGCACAAGGCTATATATCACTTTCCGGCGGTTGCAGGGCAGGTGTCTGCGGGACGATAGTAAGCCGCAGTGATGGTAGCGTTGGCCTTCGGGATATAAGCTCTATTAATATTCGTATCGCGCACGAGGTAAAGGGTTGCGCTGTAGGTTTAATCAATAAATGTAGCGGTGGCGTTTTAATATGTGGCGCCGTGCATAGCGGCAAAACAACCCTTTTGCGTGATTATATACGCGAGCTTTCGGATAGCGGTAAAACTGTTGCCTTAATCGATTGTAGGGGTGAAATAAGCGGTAGCTATCAGGGTATGGCTACGCTCGATGTGGGTGTAAATACAGATATAATAGTCGGCGGCAGTAAGCAAAGCGGTATAGAAAACGCAATCAGGGCTATGTCACCGGATGTAGTTGCATTTGATGAAATTGGGAATGCTGAAGAATTGGATGCAATTAAAGCCTGTTTAAATTGCGGTGTAGCCGTTGTAACCACTATACACGTAAGAGATATCAACGAGCTCGGTATAAGAAATCGCAGTTTACCAATTTTAGAAACAGAGGCGTTCGATAATATTGTGGTGCTGGATAATGAATATAATCAGCAAATTTACAAAAAGGAGAATGTTCTTGTTAAGAATAATAGGCGCATTAATGATAGCTATTCCCTTTGTGGCGGTAGGGCTGATTAAGTCTTTGGCCTTAAATATAAGGGTAAGACAATTGTGCTTAGCATACAGCTTTTTTCTTGAGATAAAGCAGAGCGTCAGATATACAGGTGCAGAAATGGGAAGTATTGTGGATAGCCTTTTTAAAAAAAGCGAATATGCTTCCTTAAATAAAAATTTTTCTACATTTAAAAAGCAAGAGGCAGAGCTGTTAAAAAATGCTTTGTCGGGGCTAGGCAGAACCGATACTTATGGTCAACTGCAGTATATCGATGCTGTTTTGCAAAAGCTCGAAGGTATTATAAACAGCGCCGAAAAAGATTGTAACGATAAAGCAAGGTTATATAGAATGTTAGGACTATGCGGTGGTGCTGCAGTAGCAATTATTATAATGTAATAGGTTAAGCGAAACAATCCTGTTTCGCTGCAAAATCTTTGATTTTGCGACAAATTTTTAATGAAAATTTGACCTTTTCCATTGCAATCGTATGTAGCTGACAAGCAAAATGCTTGTCAGGGGCAGAATATATTCTGCCCAAAACGGTTATAACCGTTTTCTACAATAAAGATTATAATTTAGGATGTGACCAAATTGGATGTTGATTTTATCTTTAAGGTGGCGGCTATAGGAATTATAGTGGCGGTGCTGCATCAGCTTTTACAGCGTTCCGGAAGAGAAGAACAGGCAATGCTTACAACCATTGCAGGATTAATTGTTGTAATGCTTATGATTGTTAGCAAAATAGGCACACTTTTTGAAACAATAAAATCCACCTTTGGACTATAAAGAATATGGATATTTATAAACTATTGGCAATGGTGCTACTTGGTGCAATTACGGTAGCGTTAGTAAGGCAGTTCAAACCCGAGCTCGCATTACCCTTAGCTGTAGCTGTGGGGTGCGCTGTGTTGATATTAGCACTTAACACCTTTAACCCTGTATTTACAGAGCTGAAAAAAATAGCCGAGGGTAGCGGAATAAAGCCCGAGTACTTTAAAATTATGCTTAAAGCCCTTGGCATCTGTTATATAACCCAATTTGCAAGTGAAATGTGCGCAGACTTTGGCCAAACCTCGCTTGGCTCTAAAATAGAACTCGGTGGCAAACTTTCTTTGGCTGCAATAAGCCTGCCGCTAATAGTTTCGGTAATCGAAACCGTTACATCAATTATTAATGGATGATTAAAAATGAAAAGGATATTTATAATTATAGCAGTTATGTTTATTTTTACTTTCTCGGTAAATGCAGAAGAAACCGATAGTATTTACAACGAACTTTATACCGATAGCAACATAGCCCAATTAGAAGACAGTATTGATGAAAGCACCAAGGAAATACTTAAAAAGCTTGGCATTGCCCTTTCAGATTATGAAAGCTTTTTTTCGGGTGATACGGACAGTTATATTGAGGTTGTCCTTGATTTTTTTAAAAGCGGTATAAAAAAGCCGTTAGCGGCAATGACATTGGGAATAGGGGTGCTAATTATTTGTTCCTCATTTGGTGGCCTTTGGAGTGCAAAATTACCCCTAACCGATACATATAACTACATTTGCGCCCTAAGTCTTATAGCAATAGTGCTACTCCCTATGATGAATACCGCTTCTGCTTGTATATCCGCTGTAAAATCTGTAGGCGGGTTTATGCTCGCATTCGTACCTATTTTTAGCGGACTTATAATTCTTAGCGGCGGTGCAGCAACGGGGGTCGTGTATCAGACCTTTATGCTGGGCATTTGCGAATTGATTACAAGCGGTATGTCCTTTTTAGTGGCACCTCTTATAAGTGCCTATATTTGTATCGGGGTAACCTCAGCGGTGTCGGGGGTAGAGGGCGCACAGCTTTTAGCACTTCGCATAAAGAGTGTAGCGAATTGGCTGATAGGGCTTATTATGACCTTTTTTACAGGCTTTTTAAGTGTGCAAAGTATTGTAACAAAGGCGGCAGATACGGTTACCATTAAAACGGCACGCTTTTTTGTAGGTAGTTTTATACCCGTTGTTGGCGGTGCTTTAGGTGATGCACTAACAACCGTTACGGCAGGTGTGTCACTTTTAAAATCAACAGCAATGGCTTGGTGCATAATTGTGTTACTTGTAATGCTTTTGCCATCAGTTATAGAGCTTCTCATTTGGCGCATTGTTATGTTTGTGCTTTCGTCGGTTGCAGTTACCTTTAATATTGGGGACAGCGCAAGGCTATTTGATACCCTCTCGGCAGCACTTGGTTTGTTAATTGCAATAATGCTATCGGTGGCGGTATTGTTTATATTATCCCTTGTAATTATAAAGGTCGGTGCAGGCTGATGGGGAACTTAAAATCTCTGCTGCTTAGTATCTGCATAGCCCTTATTTTGATAGGGTTCTTATTAAAATTAACCCCAGCGGGCAAAAATCAGAGAGCTATTAAAAATGTACTAAGCTTAATAATTGTTCTTGTTATAGCCTCACCAATAGCTTCAAATATTAGTTACGAGGATATTAGTTTCGGCGAAAAGGCCACCACGTCGGCGGTGGATTACAGCGGCTTAATAGAGGGGACAACCGTAAATTTATTAAAAAGCCGAATAGAAGAAGCGGTACTTCAAAAAGGAATTACTTTGGGATTTGTGGACATAACGGTTATAGAGAAAAATAATTCTGCTCAAATCTCGGCTATAACTGTGTATGTGTATAATAAGGCTGATATACAAAAGGTAAAAGCCGCCGTGTACGATGCTCTGAAGCTTGATGTTGCGGTAGCAATTATTAATTAAAAGCCTTATAAGGTAGGTGACAGGATTGAATTTAGAAAAGTTCCTTAACAATAAAAAACTTGTAAGGCTTATGGTTGTAGTGGGTATTATTGGTATACTTATAATTTTTCTTTCAGATTTTATAAATACAAAGCAAAAAACAGAGCCCAAAAACAATAGTGTAGGTAGCGAGAATTATGCCGAAAAGCTGTCAAATGATATTGAACAGCTTGTAAAGGATATAACGGGTGACAGCGAGGCTCACGCACTTGTAACCTTGGAAAACGGCACCGAATATATATACGCTACCGAAAAAAACGTTAATACCGATGTTGTTGAGAACCGAGGCAGTAGTGAGAGCTATAACAACCAAACGAGTGATAAAACCGAAGAGTCGTACATAATAATTAACACAGACTCCGGTGAACAACCTCTACTTCTTTCAACCATTGCACCTTCGGTGCGTGGGGTTGCGGTAGTGTGCAGTAGCGGGGGCAACGACCAGATAGCCGAGCAGTTAAAATCGGCAATATGTGTGCTGCTTGATGTTCCCGAAAGCAAGGTTAGTATATCGGCTTTGCAGAATTATAATAGTAGATAGAAAGGGTAATTAAGTATTATGAAAAAGACAACAATTATAGGCAAAAAACAAATCCTCACCTTAACTATGGTATTGGCTTTAGGCGCTGCAGTTTGGCTAAACGTTCGCTATTCTACGGGTGGTACGGATTTTTCTTCAACCAGAAGCATCAGTGATGCCGAGCTCGGTAATGCTCAGTATGTAGCTAATACAAGTGTAGCTGGTGCTGAGGAGGATTATTTCCAAAAGGCGCGCGAGGAAAGGGAAGACACACGTGAAGAAGCAATTAGTATTATTAAAAAAACTTTAAGCTCTGCAAAATCCACCGCCGAGCAAAAGCAATCAGCAACCGAGCAAACCAAGGAAATAACCGATAGAATGGAGCTTGAAGCTTCTGCTGAAACATTGATTAAGGCTAAAGGCTTTAGTGATGCTATAGTGGTAATAAGCGGTGATGGCTGTAATGTAGTTGTTCGCAAAGACGGTGAGCTTGAAAAGAGTGAAACTATACAAATTTTAGATATAATTAGCGGCACTACAAAAATAAATACAGAAAATATTAAAATTGTTGCCGTAAAATAGTTGTTAATTTTAAACTTTGTGTTATAATATAAAAGAGGGTAGCTAAAAACAGTTACATATTTAGCAAAATTTTTAGTTACAATTATATGCAAAAATCGTCTGCAGTACATATTTATTATGTTTCATTATTTGGCTGCGGCAGAATGGAGTTTAAAATGAATAAAGAAAATTCATACGGACTGGAAATTAATGATGATGTAGTTATTAAAATGGCAAGCGTAGCCGCACTTGAAATTGTCGGTGTTGCAGGTCTTGTTTCTAAAACTACCGATATTAAAGAGGTTTTCTCTAAAAACGATTATTCAAGGGCAATTAAGGTAAACAGAGTGAACGATGCTACATCTCTTGATATCTACATTTCGGTTATCAACGGTCACGATGTTCGCAAGGTTGCAGAAGACGTACAAGCAAACGTTAAGAATAAATTGCAAAGTATGACCGGTAACGCAGTATCTAAGGTAAACGTATTTATTGCCGACGTAGATTTTAGCGGCGAAGAATAAAAATAACAAAGTGATACTTGTGCGCTGTGGTTTTATTATTCAAGCCACAGCGTATGGTATCTTTTTAAAGGACGAATAAAATGAAAAAATTGCTTTGCATTAGTATTTCACTTTTATTGCTTATAACTTCATTTTCGGGTTGTGGCAATAAAAACGATACTGCAAAAATAGAAAAACTTATTAATACCGCGTTCGAGCTAAATGGTAAGCTTAATGACCTTGACCTTAGCTCTGCTACTTCTTTATATTACAATTACGGTACAACAAGTTATTCTATTGAAAACTCTTCCGAGCTTAAGGTACATAATATTAATGATTCTAAAAAATACGAAATGTCAGAATCCACTACCCAACACACATCAGCATCGTCAAATGCTAATAAGTATGAGGTGTATTATAAAGATGGCTATTTTTACACAACACGCTACGGCGGTGCTTTTAAAGCCAAACTTTCGGCAAAAGCGGCCGGTGTTGACAGTATTGGGTCTCTCATAAATGTTAAGTTTTCAGATATGCGTTCGGTAGGCTTTAAAACCGAAACTAATGAAGACGCTGAAAATGAATGGGGCAAAGGCTATACCGCAATTACCTTTACCTGTAAAAACAGTGCCTTGCAAAAATTTATTGGCCGAACAGCTGAAGACGATGCCGACGCTTACAAAGAGATTGATATTAAAAAAGGCGAAGGCGAGTATATTATTAATGCCGACGGCTATTTAGTTTACGAAAGCTTATCGGTCACCTCGGTTATAACTATTGATGGCAGCGAGGTTACAAGCGAGATTTCAAGTAAAATAACCTATAATGATATAGGCAAAGAGGTAGACCCATATAATCCCGAAGACAAAAACTATGTAGAAATAGATAAAATCGAGGATGTAATAGGTATTAGCTCGGCTATGTCTAACACTCTATCTTCTAACGATTACGAAATGCGAATGGATGCCGAGGCCGAAATTTTGCAAGACAAAACAAACGCAGGCTATAAGCGTACGTATATTCGCCAGCAGGATATGACGGGAAGCGAGTTTGCACAAAAAGCCATAACCACATATCTTTCTAATGGAGAAAGCGGTTCTCAGCTTGAAAGCTCGCAGTACTATACCGATGGCAGATACTATCAAATAAGTGATATGTATAGCCAAAAATTATACTGCGTTATGGACTTTTCTAAGTTTGTAAGCGGAGTTTATATGAAAACGGGTGTATCACCTGCAAACGCATATTCGGCCGGTATGATGAAGAACATCAAATCTACAAAGACCGATAACGGTATGGTATATAGCTATAGCCTTAACCCCGATAGTGAAGACGGAATAACCTTCTTAAGTTCTATAGTAGGTCCGTACGAGAATTTTTCGGGCGACTTCTCTTCTGCAAAAGTAACCGTTAATTCCTTCAATGGCAAAATGTATGTCGATTCAAACGGCTACTACTACAAGTCAGAGGTTAGCTGTGACTTATTGGTTAAGTTCGAGGAAGGCGACGTTGCAATGAAATTCAAACAAACCATCAATGTTGATGAAATCAACGGCGATGTTAAGTGCGAATTCCCCGATTTCAGTAAGGTTGATTACGAGCGAATGGAGCAGTCAGAACTCCTTGGCGCTTTTAGTGGTAACTCAACCTCAAGTGAGGAATAGTATAAAATTTTTAAAAAACACTTTTACCCCTTGAAAAAAGAGCAAAAGTGTTTTATTATATATGAAAAGCTAAAATCGTTTTTTGCATTTAAGGAAGGAAAAAGAAAGTATGACAAAACTTGAAATACTTGAGCTAGTTGAAAAGGTGCACAGCTTCAAAAAAAACAAGGAGAACACCTTGCCTGATAATTCCTATTTTCTTGATGAGGATACCATTCTTTGTTATCCGAGAAAATATGGCATTTCCCGTTATCCATATTACAACGACGGACTTGTAATGTTTCCGAACACAAACGGAGATATCCACTGTGTAGATGGTATGTTTACCATTTTTAAAAATAACGAATATAGCGAGGAGGCGAACACTGGCTTTTTCGCAGGTGAGAAATGTGGAGACACATTTATGCCAATTTCCGTAACGGGTGCCAACTGTCAACTCTATGAAAGCAACATAGAGAGATATACCATATTCACCCCTGTGTGCGCTTATTATGTAACCGAAACCCCAAATGCAATTTACGCCGTAAGGGCTTACGTTGACAACAACAAGCATATGAGGTTCTCTCTTGCCGCCATTAACACGGGCGAAAAGCGTGAAATTTACCTTTGCGGTTTCTTTGCGCCCATGCTCGCTTGCGGTAATGTTTTTGACTTAATGGATGCGTATGTCGAGCATTTTGATTGTGGCGGATATTTTATTAAGCGTGGAAATGGAAACGATTGTAGATGTGTCTCAGCAAATTTAGCTGTAACAGGCAATGTTACCAAAAGATATTTCACTACCGCTAAAAGAACAATATTGGGCAGAAGGGGTGCTAACCTCACAAATGCCCTTGCTTTTAAAAACGGATGCTTTGATGTAGAGGTTAAGAAAACCAATACTACCGATGTGCCTGTATTTGCAGATATGGTGCATTTCTTACTTGAAGAGGACGGATTTGCTCAGCTTGATTACGAAATGCTAGCGACCAATGACCGCAAATTAGCCTATGATTTTATAGGTACACCGATTGACAGCCAAAAGGATGAGATTGCCTTAGCTGAGCACAAAGCGGCAGAAAGAAAACCCTTCGAGTGCACCAATATAAAATTTGGCGATTGGCACAACGATAATCTGCACAGTGAGGTTATTAGCAAATTCCTCAAGTGTGTTCAGCGTCAGGTAAGCCTTTGTGCTTTAGGAAAAAATTATGTAGGACCACATCTTGGTATACGCGATGTTTTCCAGCAACTTGAAAGCGCACTTATCTGGCAGCCCAAAGAAGCTCGCGCTCAGATTGTCCGCGTGTTAGACTGTATGTTGGATGACGGCAGAGCACCGCGTCAAATTTCCTTTCCCTCTAAGGATAATCCTACTCCCGCATTTGACCTACGTCCATTTATAGACCAAGGCTTCTGGATAATTGCTACTCTGCATACATACTTAGCATTTACCAATGATTTTTCTATTTTAGACGAGATTTGCGGTTACTTTAAAGCAGAAAATGGATATCAATGGGGCGGAAGAACTCCCCGAAGCGAGCTGAGAGATTCGGTGCTTGACCATTTAATCAGAATAACCGATTTCCTTGTATCAAATGTAGACGATAAAACCCACTGCGTTCACGCACTTTACGGTGACTGGAACGATGCGCTTAACGGCTTAGGCAAAACAAAGCACTCTGACAGGGATTTTGGCGACGGTGTAAGCATTATGGCTACGCTTCAGCTATATTTGTCGCTTGAGCAAATGTCCGAAATTCTCACAAAAACAGGTAAGCATACCGATATCGCCCAAAAATATCGTAGTGTTCGTGCCTCAATATCTGAAGGCGTAATTAAAAACGCTTTGGTTCACGGCGAGGACGGCACAACCCGTATGGTTCACGGTTGGGGTGAAGATATGGCTTACTTTGTTGGTAGCTATAATGATTATGACTCACAGTCGCGTCTTAGCCTTACCGCGAATGCATACTGTGCAATTTCGGGTATTATTAATGAGTTTGCTAAATACAAGGACGATATTGCAAAAAACATTTTATCCCTCGACTCTAAATGTGGGCTTCTTACCTTTGACAAACCGTTTTTAGACGGTGCTGACAAGGTTGGTAGAATTTGCTACATAACACCCGGAACGTTCGAAAATTCCTGTGCTTATGTTCATGCGGGAACATTCGGTATAATGGCACTCTTCCTTATGGGATATTCGCATGATGCTTGGCGTTTACTTGAAAAAGCAATGGTTATAAGCCACGATAACCCCACCCGCACCACCTTGGTTATGCCGAATTCTTACTGTGATTCAGAAGAATACAGCATCGACGGTGATTCTACGGGCGACTGGTACACAGGTAGTGGTACGGTGCTAATTAAGGAGATTATAAAATGCGGTTTCGGTATTGAGCCAACACTTTCGTCTCTTAAAATTTCACCTGCTGATTATTTCCCCTGTAATAATGCTGAGATTACTCTTAAGCTTAAGGGTTGTGACCTTTGCATAAGGTATGAAAATCGCAATGAGGGTGTACGCAAAATTTATTTTGGCAACAAAGAATTACCTCTCACTTTTGACAGCGTGCGCAATAACTATTACGCAGAAATAGTTGATAATGAGTTGCTCGCAAAAACCGAAATTTTGATTACCGATTAAATTAATAACTATAGGTATTATTAAAAAGCGTTTCCGATATTAAACGGAAGCGCTTTTTTACTATAATTTTGTGTAGAAAATAAAGCCATGCTTCTTGACATTTCAAAGTTCTAATAGTATAATTGGTATGAAAAGTATAACTTGTATGAATTTGGAGGATTTAAAATGGCAAAGGATAAATTTGTTGGCATAAGCAAAGTTGGCGAAAAGGGTCAAATTGTAATTCCTAAAGAAGCAAGGGATATGTTCGATATTAAATCAGGTGATTCAATTATAGTGCTTTGCGATAAGCAAAGAGGCATTGCACTACTTAAAGCCGATAAAATAGAAGGCTTGGCAGACAAGGTGTTCACTAAGGGAGAATAATATTATGCTATCTATTGAAACGGTTAATTTAACTAAAAGGTATAAAGATAAAACCGTTGTTAACGGAATAAATTTAAAAGTAAAACAAGGCGAGCTATTTGCTTTGCTTGGTACAAACGGGGCTGGCAAAACTACAACGATAAAAATGCTATCCACCCTTATTTTAGCAACCGAGGGCGAAATCAAGTTTAACGGGCTTGATATAAATAAAGATAGGCAAAAAATAAAAGAGATACTAAATGTATCTCCGCAAGAAACGGCTATTGCTCCTAATCTTTCTGTTAAAGAAAATTTAGAGTTTATGGCAGGCGTGTATCAAATAAAAAACAAAGAAGAAAAACTAAAAGAACTGATAGCAGCGTTTAAATTAGAAGACGTAATAAAGCAAAAAGCTAAAACCTTATCGGGTGGGTGGCAAAGACGTCTGTCTATTGCAATATCTTTAATCAACGAACCTAAAATCTTGTTTTTAGATGAACCAACCTTGGGACTCGATGTAATTGCCAGAAAAGAACTGTGGTCGATTATAGAAAAGTTAAAAGGAAAAATTACAATAATCTTAACCACACACTATATGGAGGAAGCTGAAAAACTTTCAGACAGAATTGGAGTTATGGCGAACGGAAAATTAATAGCGGTTGGAACAGCTGCTGAGCTTGTCAAGAAAACAGGGGCAGAAAGCTTTGAAGAGGCATTTGTAAAAATAGCAACGGGGGAAGACGGCTATGAGAATTTTTAATTTTGCAAATCGAAACTTCAAGGAATTAATAAGAGACCCTCTAAGCATAGTTTTTTCTTTGCTGCTACCGCTGTTTTTACTGTTCGTATTTCAACAAATAAATATCCCGAGTGAAAACTATGAGTTAGAAAACTTTACACCCGGAATAGTTGTATTTGGCTTCTCTTTTATAACCCTGTTCACTGCAATGCTTGTAAGTAAGGATAGAACATCCTCGCTTCTTATTAGGTTAGGAATAAGTCCGATGCAACCGATGGAATATATCTGGGGATATATGTTATCAATCATTCCGCTAATATTAGTACAAAACATATTGTTCTTTCTGCTTGCTTTTGCACTTGGACTGAAATTTAACGTGGGCGTAATTGGGGCAATCCTTGTGTCTTTAATAGTATCTGTTCTTTTTATAGCAGTAGGAATAATAATTGGGAGCTTCTGTACCGAAAAAGCATCCTCGGGTATTTCAAGTATGATAGTTCAATTAGTTTGTTTTACAAGCGGGATGTATTTTCCAAAAGAACTATTGGGCAACGGGTTTGCAAGGGTTTGTGAGTATTTGCCTTTTGAATCGTGTGTTACAGTGATTAAAGGTATAATGAACACCGATACTTCAATTATTACAAACAGAAACATAATTGTGCTTAGCATTTATATAACCATCGTTTTTGCCTTAGCAGTAATGATATTTAAAAAGAAAATGCTTAGCGACAATAAGTAATAAAAAGCAGCTACATTTAAAGTAGCTGCTTTGCTGTTTATTTACTTGCCGTATCAGTATTTTCTGCTTTATAGTCCTTATCAAACCAATCGGGATAATAAAGGTTATTAACCTTATCATCTACGCTTTTGCTATATACAAGCTCGCCGCCTACAGTGTCAAGCAGTGCTGCGCTTTTATCTAAATACTTATTCAAAGTAGCAACAAACTCGTTTGCTTCGTTGTACTTGTCTCCGTCCTTTGTAACCTGTTCTTTAGTGAAGGTTATTTTTTCGTGGATTTCATTGATAGGCTCTGTTTTTTCGGTGTCTTCGTTATATTCAAGGTAGAACACTGCATATTCAATAGTAGTGGTATCTCCGTCTACAGTGGGTTTCCATACAAGCAGGTCAAAATTGCCACCCTTTTTACAAATGTAAATACCTTTGTAGTCTTCTTCTTTTGTGCCTGCAACATCTTTCCATAACAGCACGTCGCGGTCCTTACTGTCTTTGGTATAAACCTTAACGTATGCCTCGCCTTTATCGGCGTCGTCAATGTTGGTAATTATTCTGTCTTTATTACCATCGTGTGTTACATCGGCAAGAAAAGCAATTTTCTCAAGAGCAGGTTTTTTAGAAGCGCAGCCACCGAGCAAGGTAATGCATACAAGTGCAAGCGCAATAAGTTTAATAGATTTCATATAAATTCTCCTTGTAATTATTATATATGTATTGTATCATATAAATTAGTTTCAGTAAATAGTTTTTATAAAAAATAAAAAAAGTATTGACAAAATTCTCAATAAACAATATCATATTGTATGTAGACGCGTGTGTTTGCGTTTAACATATCATTCATTTTATTTAAAAGGAAGGTATTTATGGTTTTTGAAAAGGTTAAAAACATTCTTGCCGAACAGTTAGAGGTTTCGGAAGATAAAATTACTATGGATTCTATGATTGCTGACGACCTTGGCGCAGATAGTCTTGATGTTGTCGACCTGCTTATGTCTTTGGAAGACGAGTTTGAAATCGAAATTCCCGACGAAGAGATTGAAAACATCAAAACAGTTGGTAATCTTGTAAACTACATAGAAAATAACAAGTAATAAAAACCATTTCCCCCACAGTGCTACGCTGTGGGGCTGTTTTTTACCATAAAATAAATATGTTTTTTGTCTTGAAATTATCATTCATATATAATATAATAAGATGTAATGTTATTTATTTTTAGAAAGAGGCACTTTTATGGCTAACGAAAAGCTTGTTAAAGAAATCACCGCTATGGACGAGGATTTTGCCAAGTGGTATACCGATGTTGTTATTAAAGCCGAGCTTATTGATTATTCAAGCGTGCGCGGTTGTATGATAATCCGCCCTTATGGTTACGCTATTTGGGAGAACATTCAAAGCATAATGAACGATATGTTTAGAAGTACAGGTCACGAAAATGTATATATGCCAATGTTCATTCCCGAAAGCCTTTTACAAAAAGAAAAAGACCATGTAGAAGGTTTCGCACCCGAGGTTGCTTGGGTAACCCACGGCGGCAGTGAAAAGTTAGAAGAACGTATGTGTGTTCGTCCTACATCTGAAACACTTTTCTGCGACCACTATAAAAACATTATTCATTCATATAGGGATTTACCAAAGCTTTATAACCAATGGTGCTCGGTTGTAAGATGGGAGAAAACAACAAGGCCCTTCCTTCGTTCACGCGAGTTCTTGTGGCAAGAGGGTCATACCATTCACGCAACAGCCGAGGAGGCAGAGGCAGAAACAATTAAGATGCTTAACGTTTATGCCGACTTTGCCGAGAACGTTTTGGCTATGCCTGTTGTTAAAGGCGTTAAAACCGAGAAGGAGCGTTTTGCAGGTGCGGTAGATACATATACTATCGAGGCACTTATGCACGACGGTAAGGCTTTACAAAGCGGAACCTCACATTTCTTTGGTGATGGCTTTGCAAAGGCGTTCCAGATTCAGTTTACAGATAAAGATAACGAGCTTAAATATCCGTTCCAAACTTCATGGGGAACTACCACGCGTCTTATCGGTGCGGTTATTATGACCCACGGTGATGATAGCGGCTTGGTGCTTCCGCCTAAAATTGCACCTACCCAGCTTGTAGTTATTCCTATTGCTTCGCACAAGCCCGGTGTTACCGAAAAGGCAGAGGAGATTACCGCACGTCTTAATAATATATGTAGGGCAAAGGTCGATTTAAGTGACCGTTCACCAGGCTGGAAATTCTCCGAGTACGAAATGAAGGGTGTTCCGCTAAGACTTGAAATCGGTCCTCGCGATATAGAGAATAATCAATGTGTTGTTGTCCGTCGCGATACAAGAGAAAAGTATTTTGTTTCTCTTAGCGATTTGGAAACCGAAATTCCAAAGCTTTTGCAACAGGTGCATAACGGTCTATATAATAAGGCATTAAAACGCCGTAGTGAAATGACCTATACTGCAAGCAATTTAGAGGAGATAAAGGAGATTGCCGATACTAAACCCGGATTTATTAAATCAATGTGGTGTGGTTCTCGCGAGTGCGAGGACAGGCTAAAAGAAATCGCAGGTATTACCTCAAGATGCATCCCATTCGAGCAAGAAGAAATAGGGGATAAATGCGTATGCTGTGGTAAGCCCGCGCACAAAATGATTTATTGGGGCAAGGCATACTAATTAATTGGAGTGAAAAAAGTGTTTAACAAAGTATTAGTTAAAATATTCTCTGTTTTGGCTGCGCTAAGCTTACTGCTTACTGCCACACTTGTTGCATACGGTGAGGGCGAACAGCCTGGTAATACCCCAAGCGTATCAGTGCCCGTTGGGTCATCTTCGGTTGAGGGAACACCTGACGAGTCGACTCCCAATTCTTCTGAGACGGCTACATCTTCTCAAGAAACGTCAACCGAGCAGCCCACAACTTCAAGTGATGCAGTGTCAACCGAAAGTGCAGTTTCATCACAAGAGCAAATTGTTTCATCGCAGGTATCCTCGGTAGAGATTAGCTCGGAGGATACTACAGACACCGAAAGTAGTAAAACAGGCAATACTGCTTCTAAGAATAAAAAGCCGAACAAGGATAAAGACACATCCAATAAAAAGCCTGGAAATGCAGGGCAAAACACCCAAAGCCAAATTACAAGCTACTATACACCGTCCTATGATGCCGGTAGTATGAGTGATAAGTGGGAAGGGGAACAAACAGAGCTTGAGGAAACAAGTTCTGTTCGCGAGCTTTCTAAACATCTAACAAACCCTAAAAAAGAACTGCTAAAATGGATTTGGTTACCGATACTTATTGCTCTTTTGTGCGTTGGCGCGCTTATATATATAAATGTATATGTTTACGGCGGAAAGCATAGTGCTGCGGGCAGAAAGGTTAGCGATACCCTAAGCTATGAAGATGGTGACGCATTTGTATATCACGACGGTAATGATGCTCGTCTTCAGGATTATGAGGAAGATAATCTGCAAAACACAAAAAAAGAAGATGATGACGACCCCTTCTCAGCAGATAATTTCTTTCATTTCGACAACGAATAAAATTAAATAAAACTATAAAAATCAAGTGCTTAAAAATTTTTAAAAAAATTTAAAAAAGTACTTGATTTTTGTTTATAAGTATGGTATTATAGTCAAGCACTGTGTGTGCAGATATGCGTTGATGCGGGAGGTGGCCAACCTTAGCGTTGGGGAATTTCCGCGGAGTATGTCCGATTTATAAACCGGGCGACAAAAGCTTGTTTATGGCAAACGGCAGGGATACGTCCTTGTACGTGCACGGCCAATTTAGGCCGTACCCGGATTTATGGAGATGGTCCATAAAATCCGGTTTTATACTGTTCGGGGTTGAAACACACGGAACGGTGTTACAAGCAATTTGCAAAAGCCCGCCTAAATTTTAATGGAGGCGAAAGAAATGGCAGTCAAGGAGAAAATCAGAATTAGACTCAAGGGTTACGACCATGCACTCGTTGACCAGGCAGCAGAAAAGATTGTTGAGACAGCAAAGCGCACAGGCGCTCGTCTTTCAGGTCCTATTCCGCTACCTACCGAGAAAGAGGTAGTAACAATCCTTCGTGCAGTTCACAAGTACAAGGATTCCAGAGAGCAGTTCGAAATGAGAACTCACAAAAGGCTTATCGACGTACTCAGACCTTCCAACAAAACTGTTGAAGCTCTGACAAGTCTTGAGCTCCCCGCCGGTGTAGAGATTGAAATTAAACTTTAATCTCGCGCGGACGAGGTCATGTTGGCGCTAAGCCAACCAATAACCTATAAGGAGGAAATATCATGCAAAAGGCAATCGTTGGCAAAAAATTGGGTATGACCCAGCTTTTTGACGCAAACGGCAACGTTGTTCCCGTAACGGTTATCGAAGCAGGTCCCTGCGTAGTTAGCCAAAAGAAAACAATCGAGAACGACGGTTATGAAGCAATTCAGGTAGGCTTCGGCGACCTTAAGGCTTCAAAAGTTAACGGTCCTATGAAGGGCCACTTCGCAAAAGGGGACGTTGCTCCCAAAAAGGTACTTCGCGAGTTCCGCTTGGAAGATATCTCTACTTATAATGTAGGCGACATCATCAAAGCAGACGTATTCGCAGAAGGCGACCGTGTAGATGTTAAAGGCACCAGCAAAGGTAAAGGTTACGCAGGCGTTATTAAACGTTGGAATTTCGGACGTTTAAAGATGAGCCACGGTACCGGTCCTGTTGCAAGACACGGTGGTTCACTTGGTGCTTGTAGTACCCCTTCAAAAGTTGTTAAGGGTAAGAAAATGGCAGGTCATCTTGGTGCAGAGCGCGTAACCGTTCAAAACCTCGATGTAGTTAAGGTAGACGCAGAGAACAATATCATCGCTTTAAAAGGCGCCGTTCCAGGTCCTAAAGGCGGCATAGTTGTTATCGCTAATACCGTTAAAGCCTAAGGGAAGGAGATTGAATTATGCCTAATGTTGCAGTATTAGATATGGCTGGAAAGAAAGTTTCCGACATAGAACTTAACGATGCCGTATTCGGTATCAAACCTAACGCTGTTGTTATGCACATGGCTGTTGTTAACTATTTAGCTAATCAACGCCAGGGCACACAGTCAACTCTAACTCGTACTGAGGTTTCCGGCGGCGGCAAAAAGCCATGGCGCCAAAAGGGTACAGGCCATGCAAGACAGGGTTCTACCCGTGCTCCTCAGTGGACACACGGTGGCGTAGCTATCGGTCCTAAACCCCGCGATTATTACTATACCTTAAATAAAAAGGTTCGCAGACTTGCATTAAAGTCGGCACTTTCTGATAAGGTTCTTAATGAGTCACTTATCGTTCTCGACAACCTCAATGTTGCAGAATACAAAACTAAGGTTGTTGCTGATTGCCTAAAGGCAGTTGGCGCTGGCAAGAAGGTATTAGTTGTTCTTGCTGATATGAACGCTTATGCTATTAAGAGTGCAGCTAACATCAAGGGCGTTAAGACCGCACAGGTTAACACCATCAATACCTACGACATCATCAATGCCGATACACTTGTTATCGTAAAAGATGCTGTTGCAAAGATTGAGGAGGTTTACGCATAATGAAAACTGCTCAAAATGTTATTCTTGCTCCGGTTATTACCGAAAAGAGCATGACCGGCATCGCCGATAAGAAATATGTTTTCAAAGTAGCTACTGATGCTACAAAGGTAGACATCGCCGCAGCTGTAAGCAAGCTTTTTGGTATCGATAAGAAAGATATCGTTAAGGTTAATACCCTTAAGGTTCGCGGTCAGCAACGCAGAGTAGGCCGCTACAGCGGTTACACAACTGCTTGGAAAAAGGCAATAGTTACCTTAAGCGAAAACGCTAAGCCCATCCAGTTCTTCGAAGGTCTTATGTAATAACCTTTAAGAACACGGCAATGTATGGGGGTTAATAACCCCGCTAAGCCTAATTAGGAGTGTGAAATAAATGGCAATTAAACATTATAAACCCACTACGCCGGGCAGACGCGGAATGACCGTTATCGATTATTCAGAGCTTTCTAAGGTAGCACCTGAAAGAAGCCTGCTCGAGCCTATTAAGAAAAATGCCGGCCGCAACAGCTATGGCCGCATCACCGTTCGCCATCGTGGCGGCGGCAACCGCAGGAAGTACAGAGTTATCGACTTTAAGCGCGAGCGCTTTGGCGTGCCTGCAACCGTACTCACTTTAGAGTACGACCCAAACCGTACCGCACACATCGCTCTCGTTCAGTACGAGGATGGCGAGAAGCGTTACATCATCGCACCTATCGGCCTTAAGGTTGGCGACACCGTTGTTAGCGGTCCCGACGCTGATATTAAGCCCGGTAATGCACTTCCCCTTGTTAATATTCCAACCGGTACTTTTATCCACAACATCGAGCTTTATCCTGGTAAGGGTGCACAACTTGCACGTTCTGCAGGTAATATGGCACAGCTTATGGCTAAAGAAGGCGGTATGGCACTTTTAAGATTACCTTCTGGTGAGCTTCGCAATGTTCCTCAGAACTGTATGGCTACCGTTGGTCAAGTAAGCAATGCCGAGCACGAGAATGTTAATATCGGTAAAGCCGGTAGAAAGGGTCACATGGGTTGGAGACCTACAGTTCGCGGTTCTGTTATGAACCCCTGCGATCACCCCCACGGTGGTGGTGAGGGTAAATCACCCATCGGTCGTCCAAGTCCTGTTACTCCTTGGGGTAAACCAACACTTGGCTACAAGACCCGTAAGAAGCATGCACGCACCGATAAGTATATCGTAAAGCGTTGCAACGCTAAATAAGTTTGACGAAAGGAGAAACTAACTATGGGAAGAAGTCTTAAAAAGGGTTATTTCGTGCAACCTAAGTTGCTTGAAAGAATTCAGAAGATGAACGAAGCTGGCGAAAAGCGTGTTTTAAAGACATGGAGCCGTGCATCTACAATTTTCCCCGATTTCGTCGGACACACTATTGCAGTGCATGATGGTCGTAAACACGTTCCGGTATATGTAACGGAGGATATGGTTGGTCACAAACTTGGTGAGTTTGCACCTACCAGAACATTCCGTGGCCATGCCGGCGCTAAGACTACAAAGTAAGCGGTCGAAAGGAGAGTATAGACTATGGAAGCAAGAGCAACACTTAAGTATGCTCGTATTTCACCCCGTAAGGTGAAGATTGTTTTGGACTTAATCCGAAATCAGAACGCTGACAAAGCTATGGCAATCCTCAGGTTCACACCTAAGGCCGCCTGCGAGTATTTAGAAAAATTACTCAAGTCAGCTATGGCAAATGCTGAAAACAATCACAGCATGGATGTTTCAAAATTATATGTTGCAGAGTGCTTTGTTGGCCCAGGACCTACACTTAAGCGTATTCGTCCAAAGGATAAAGGCCGTGCACACAGAATCTTAAAGAGAACATCACACATCACTCTCGTATTAAAAGAGAGAGAAGACTAAAAGGAGGTAAAGTTATGGGCCAGAAAGTACATCCTAATGGATTCCGAGTTGGCGTTATAAAGAACTGGGATTCCCGCTGGTTCGCTAAAGACAGTGTCTTCGGCGATACTTTGGTTGAGGACTATAACCTCCGTAAGTATCTTAAGAAAACACTTTATTCTGCTGGCGTTCCTAAAATTGAAATCGAGCGCGATGCAAAACGCGTTAGAATTCACATTCACTGCGCAAAGCCTGGTATGGTTATCGGCCGTAACGGTTCTGAAATCGAAAAGCTTCGCGTAAAGTGCGAGGAAATGCTTGGCAAATCCGTTAATATCAACATTGTTGAAATTAAAAACCCTGATGTAAATGCAACCTTAGTTGCTGAAAGCATCGCTGCACAGCTTGAAAAACGTGTATCCTTCCGTCGTGCTATGAAAATGGCTATGGGCAGAGCTATGCGTCTTGGTGCAAAGGGTATCAAAACTCAGTGTTCAGGTCGTCTTGGTGGTGCTGAAATTGCACGTACCGAGCACTACCACGAGGGTACAATTCCGCTTCAAACAATCCGTGCCGATATCGACTACGGCTTCGCTGAGGCTAATACAACCTACGGTCGTATAGGCGTTAAGGTTTGGATTTACGCCGGTGAAGTTCTTCACGACAACCGTAAACCTCGCAAGGAAGGAGGAGCTCGCTAATGTTACTTCCAAAGCGTGTGAAATACCGCCGTCAGCAAAGAGGCCGTCTTACCGGTAAAGCTACTCGCGGTAACACAGTTGCATATGGTGACTTTGGTCTACAGGCTTTAGAGCCTGCTTGGATTACTTCCAACCAGATTGAAGCTGCCCGTATTGCTATGACTCGTTATATCAAGCGTGGCGGTAAAGTTTGGATTAAAATTTTCCCTGACAAGCCAATTACTGAAAAACCTGCTGAAACTCGAATGGGTTCTGGTAAAGGTTCACCTGAGTATTGGGTTGCAGTTGTAAAACCCGGCCGTGTAATGTTTGAAATTGCCGGCGTTCCTGAAGAAACAGCACGTGAGGCTCTTCGTCTTGCAACACATAAGCTTCCTATTAAATGTGCTTTTGTTAAAAAAGAAGAAAAGGGTGGTGAGCAATAATGAATGCAAGTGAAATCAGAGAAATGACTGCTTCGCAGCTTAACGATAAGCTTAAAGAGCTTAATGAAGAATTATTTCATCTTCGCTTCCAGCACGCCATTAATCAGCTCGACAACCCAATGCGCATTGTAGCTGTCAAGAAGGACATTGCTCGCGTTAAGACAATTATCCGCGAGAATGAAATTCAGGGCGAGAAGGCTTAAGAAAGGGAGGTAATTAACTATGACAGAGAGAAATCTTCGTAAAACCAGGGTTGGTAAGGTTATCAGCGACAAAATGGAGAAAACCGTTGTAGTTGCTATTGAGGATAATGTTAAACACCCCCTTTATAAGAAAATTGTTAAGAACACCATTAAGCTTAAGGCACATGACGAAGAAGGCATTGCCGGTAAAGGTGACCGTGTTCTTATAATGGAAACAAGACCTATTTCTAAAGACAAGAGATGGCGTGTTGTAGAAATCATTGAAAAGGCTAAGTAAGCTTTGGTTAGGAGGAATTAACTGTGATACAGCAGCAAACATACCTCAAGGTTGCCGATAACACCGGTGCTAAAGAGTTAATGTGCATCCGTGTTCTTGGTGGCTCGGGTAGAAGATATGCCAATATCGGTGATGTTGTTGTTGCTTCGGTAAAGAAAGCAGCACCCGGCGGCACCGTAAAAAAAGGCGATGTTGTTAAAGCCGTTATTGTCAGGTCTGCCAAAGGTCTACGCCGTAATGATGGTACCTACATCAGATTTGACGAGAACGCAGCGGTTCTTATTAAGGATGATAAAAATCCTCGTGGAACCCGTATTTTTGGTCCGGTAGCTCGTGAGTTAAGAGATAAGGATTATACAAAGATTCTTTCTCTCGCACCGGAAACACTTTAAGGGAGGTATTTGCACTTATGTTTGTTAAAAAAGATGATACTGTAATACTTCTCACAGGCGATAAGAACGACCGCAAGAAGTCCGGTAAGGTTCTTGAGGTTAGCCCTAAAGAAGGTAAGGTTATTGTAGAGGGCATGAACATGGTTTCTAAGCATGTTAAGCCTCGCAAGGCTGGTGACCCTTCAGGCATTATTAAAGCCGAGAGCGCTATCTATGCTTGCAAGGTACAGGTAGTATGCCCTAAATGTAAAGAGCCCACAAGAGTAGGTTATAAAGTACTCGAAAGTGGTAAAAAAGAACGCGTTTGCAAAAAATGCAAAGAAACCTTTTAAGTAGAGGAGGAAACATGACATGGTAAGACTTAAAGAAGAATACCGCAATACAGTCGCTCCTGCACTTATGAGCAAGTTTGGCTATAAAAGCGTCATGCAGATTCCGAAACTGGATAAGGTTGTAATTAATGTTGGCTGCGGCGAAGCCAAAGACAACTCAAAAGCAATCGACGCAATTATGTCAGACCTTGCACAAATCACAGGTCAAAAGCCTGTACTTTGCAGGGCAAAAAAATCCGTAGCGAACTTTAAGCTTCGTGAAGGTATGCCAATTGGCGTTAAAGTAACTCTTCGTGGTGACAGAATGTACGAGTTCATCGATAGATTGTTCTCTGCAGCTCTCCCCAGAGTTCGAGATTTCAGAGGCATCAACCCCAACTCTTTTGATGGTCGTGGCAACTATGCTATGGGTATTAAAGAGCAGTTGATTTTCCCTGAAATAGACTATGATAAAATCGACAAGGTTCGCGGTATGGATATCATTTTCGTATCCACCGCTAAAACCGACGAGGAAGCTCGCGAGTTATTAACACTCATGGGCGCCCCGTTTGCGAAGTAAGGAGAATGAGTTATGGCAAAAACATCAATGAAAGTAAAGCAGGCAAGACCGGCTAAATTTTCAACAAGAAGCTATAACAGATGTAAAATCTGTGGTCGTCCTCACGCTTATCTTCGCAAATATGGTATCTGCCGTATATGCTTCAGAGAACTCGCCTGCAAAGGTGAGATTCCCGGCGTGAAGAAGGCAAGTTGGTAAAAGGAGGTTCACGGTATGCAAATCACCGATACAATAGCTGATATGCTTACACGTATTCGTAACGCTAACTCAGCAAAACACGATTCGGTTGATATCCCTGCATCAAACGTAAAAAAGGCTATTGCCCAAATTTTACTTGACGAGGGATACATCAATGGTTTTCAGGTAATTGAAAACGGACATCAGGGCGTACTTCAAATTTCTTTGAAATACGGTCCTAACAAAACTCAGATAATTACCGGTCTCCGCAGAATTTCTAAGCCGGGTCTGAGAATTTATAGCGACGTTGAGAATATGCCTAAGGTTATGAAAGGCCTTGGTATAGCAATTCTCTCCACCTCTAAAGGTATTATGACCGATAAGCAAGCTCGCAAAGCCAATGTTGGCGGCGAAGTTTTGGCTTACATCTGGTAAGGGGGTGCAAGAGAATGTCACGTATAGGAAAAATGCCTATCCAAATCCCCGCTGGTGTTACTGTTAATGTAAACGGTACAGAAGTAGCAGTAAAGGGTCCTAAAGGCGAGCTTAAAAACAACTTCCATAAGGACATTACTGTTGCTGTAGAGGGAAGCGTAATTAATGTTACCCGTCCTACCGACCAGAAAGAGCATCGTGCTCTTCACGGTCTTACCCGTACACTCGTAGCAAATATGGTTGAAGGTGTTACAAACGGCTTCACTAAAGAGCTTGAAGTTCTGGGTGTTGGTTACAGGGTAGCTAAACAGGGTAAAGACCTTGTTATGAATCTTGGTTATTCACATCAGGTTATTATGTCTGAAATCCCCGGTATCACAATCGACGTTCCGTCACCCAACAAGATTATTATCTCGGGTCCGGATAAGCAGCAGGTAGGTCAGTTTGCAGCTGAAGTTCGTGAGAAGCGTCCCCCCGAGCCATATAAGGGCAAGGGTATCCGCTATGTTGGCGAGTATGTTCGTCACAAAGAGGGTAAAGCCGGTAAGGGCGCTAAGAAATAATAAAGGAGTGTATTGTAAATGGTTAAAAAGCCTGATAGCAATAAGGCTCGACTTCATCGTCACGTTCGTGTACGTAGCAAAATCAGCGGTACAGCAGAACGTCCACGCCTTAATGTTTTCCGCTCCAATAGCAATATCTACGCTCAGCTGATTGATGATGTTAAAGGAGTAACACTTGTTGCTGCGTCAAGCGTTGAAAAAGATTTCGGCGCTACTACCGGTAATAAGGAAGAAGCCCGCAAGGTAGGTCAGCTTGTTGCTGAACGCGCCGTTGCTAAAGGTATCACTGAGGTTGTTTTCGACCGCGGCGGATACGTTTATCACGGTCGTGTTAAGGAGCTTGCAGAAGGTGCCCGTGAGGGCGGTCTTAAATTCTAATAAGGAGGAGAAAAAATATGTCTACAAACATCGATGCTTCAACACTCGATTTAAGAGAAAAGGTTGTTGCTATTAACCGTGTTTCTAAAACCGTTAAGGGCGGACGTATAATGAAGTTCTCCGCCTTGGTAGTTGTTGGTGACGGTAACGGCATTATCGGTTTCGGTATCGGTAAAGCTGGTGAGGTTCCCGACGCTATAAGAAAGGGTATTGAGGATGCTAAGAAGAATCTTATTAAGGTTTCTCTTCGCGGCACCACAATTCCTCACGAAGTTATTGGTGCTTTCGGCGCTGGTCGCGTGCTCTTAAAGCCCGCTGCCCCTGGTACCGGTGTTATCGCCGGCGGCGCAGTTCGTGATGTTGTTGAAACCGTTGGTATCACCGATATCCGTACTAAAGCACTTCGTTCAAATAATCCTTACAATGTAGTTCGCGCAACCGTTGCAGGTCTTGCATCGCTTCGCACTGCTGAGGAAGTTGCTGCAATCCGCGGCAAATCCGTTAAGGAAATTTTAGGTTAAGGAAGGAGCCAACGTTATGTCTTACAAAGCAAACGAGGCTGCTACCAGCCTTAAAGTAAAACTTGTTAAAAGTCTTATCGGTTCTAAAAAGGACCAGATTGCTACTGCTGAGGCTCTTGGTCTTCACAGAATTGGTGATGAAAGAGTTCAGCCAAACAATCCTCAGACAATTGGCAAGATTAACAAAATCATCCACCTCATCGAGGTAACTGAAGCGTAAGCAAGGAGGTGCGAACTTATGAAAATACATGAATTAGCTCCTGCAGCAGGCTCAACATTTACTGCTAAGCGTGTTGGTAGAGGACATGGTTCAGGTAACGGCAAAACAGCTGGTAAGGGCCACAAAGGTCAAAAGGCTCGTTCTGGCTACAGCCACAAAATCGGTTTCGAAGGTGGTCAAATGCCCCTTCAGAGACGCGTTCCTAAAAGAGGATTTAATAACATTTTCGCTACAGAATATGCTATCGTTAATGTTTCTGCTTTAGAAGTATTTGATAACGATGCAGTTATCGATGCTGCTGTACTGCAGGAAAAGGGCTTGGTTAAAAAGCTTTACGATGGAGTAAAAATTCTTGGCAATGGCAACCTTACTAAAAAACTCACTGTCAAAGCTGCTGCATTCACCGAGTCTGCAAAGCAGAAAATTGAGGCAGTAGGAGGAAAGGCTGAAGAGGTGAAGTAAAATGCAGATGCTTGAAACCGTAAAAAACGCATGGAAAGTAGCAGAGCTTCGTAAAAAGATTCTGTTCACTCTATTTATTGTATTCATTTTCCGCGTAGGCTCGGTAATTCCGGCACCATTTATTGACTTCTCAGCTCTTCAAGCGGCAGCAGGCACCACAACTAATGATTTCTTTAGTTATTATTCTGTTCTTTCCGGTGGTGGATTAGAGTACGGCGCAATATTCGCAATGGGTGTTACTCCGTATATCAACTCTTCAATTATTATGCAACTTCTTTGTGTTGCAATTCCTCCACTTGAGAGAATAGCACAAGATGGTGAAGAGGGCAGAAAGAAAATTGCACAGTACACACGTTTTGCTACTGTTGTTCTTGGTTTCCTTCAGGCTGTTGCTTACTTCTTCTATTTAAAAGGTTCAGGTTACTTAACTTCATTTGTTTCGGGTGGCTTCTCAACTTGGTTTGCAGCAACAGTTATTGTTGTAACCCTTACAGCTGGCTCGGCGCTTGTTATGTGGCTTGGCGAACAAATAGATAAAAACGGTATCGGTAACGGTATCTCTATGTTACTCTTTGCCGGTATCATCTCGCGTTTCCCCTCAGCAGTGGCAACACTCGTGCTTTGGTGGAACGAACAAGAGTTTGGTAAGATTATCGGAATGATTGCACTCTTCGTTATCATTATTGGTTTCATCGTTTGGATGACCGATGCAGAGCGCAGAATTCCCATTCAGTACGCTAAAAAGGTTGTAGGTCGTAAGATGTACGGCGGACAAAGCAATCATATTCCCGTCAAGGTTAATATGTCTGGTGTTATGCCTATCATCTTCTCCTCTTCAATCCTTATGTTGCCCACTATGATACTTTCCTTTATGAATAATAAAGAGAGCTTCTGGTACAAAATGCTTGAACCATTCAGCAGTCAGGGCGTATTTTATGCAGTACTGTACTTTGTATTGATTATCTGCTTTGCTTATTTCTATGTTAATATCCAGTACAACCCTGTTGAAATGGCTAATAACTTAAGAAAGAGCAGTGGTGCAATACCTGGCATTCGTCCTGGTAAGCCTACAGCAGATTTCATTAAAAAGATTCTTTCAAGAGTAACCCTTTTGGGTGCAATACTCTTAAGCGTTATTGCTTTACTACCTATCTTTATGTCGCTTGCAAACAGCACCGGCATTTCAATAGGTGGTACATCAATACTCATCGTTGTCGGCGTTGCGCTTGACACTGTTAAAAACCTTGAATCTCAAATGATGATGCGTCATTACAAGGGATTCCTTGATTAATAGGAGATTTTCGATGAATTTGATACTTTTGGGTGCACCGGGCGCAGGCAAAGGTACACAGGCAGAAATTATCTGTGAAAAGCTTTCCATTCCTGCAATTTCTACCGGTAACATCATTAGAGAAGCAATAAAAAATGGTACCGAGGTTGGCTTAAAAGCTAAAAGCTATATTGATAGCGGTGACCTCGTACCCGACGAAGTAGTAATCGGAATTATCAAAGAGCGCTTGGATAAAGACGATTGTGCAAACGGTTTCATTCTTGATGGTTTCCCACGCACAATTCCACAAGCCGAGGCACTCGACGCTATGGGTGTTAGAATTGACACTGTGCTTGAAATAGACGTAGCCGACGAAAAGGTTGTTGCTCGTCTTTCGGGCAGACGCGTTTGCCCCGACTGTGGCGCAAGCTACCACACCGAGTATAAAAAACCGGTTAAAGAGGGCGTTTGCAATAATTGTGGTGCAGAGCTTATCATTCGTAAGGATGATAAACCCGAAACCGTTTTAGATAGACTTAATGTTTACCACAGTCAAACCGAGCCACTTAAAGATTACTACAAAAACTGTGGCAAGCTTAAAATCGTTAAAGGACAAGAAGAGGTTGCAGATACAACCGCACTTGTTCTTAAGGCATTGGAGTTATAATTATGGTAGTGCTTAAAACAGCAAGAGAGCTTTCGGCAATGCAGGAAGCGTGCCGAATCTCTGCTAAGGCATTACAGTTGGCAGGTAAAGCGGTCGAACCGGGCGTAACAACCGCAGAAATTGACCGCATTGCCGAAGCCTACATTCGTTCTGAGGGTGCCGTTCCTAATTTTAAAAATTATAACGGTTATCCTGCAACCATATGTATTTCTATCAACAACGAGGTTATCCACGGCATCCCATCTAAAAAACGTGTTATCAAAGCAGGCGATATAGTTAGTATCGACCTTGGTGCCATGTTCCAAGGATATCACGGAGATAACGCTGCAACCTTTGCAGCAGGAGATATTTCTAAAGAAGCTCAGCGCTTACTTGATGTTACTAAGCAAAGCCTTTTTGAGGGCATCGCGGCTGCAGTTGCAGGTAACAGAATAGGAGATATTTCTTATGCTGTGCAAAGCTATGTTGAGAAAAACGGATACTCGGTTGTACGCGATTACGTAGGTCACGGCATTGGAACAAATCTGCACGAAGCCCCCGAGGTTGCAAATTTTGGGCGCGCTGGTCACGGAATTCGTTTGGTTCCGGGAATGACCTTGGCAATTGAGCCAATGGTTAATGCAGGTAAGTTTCAGGTAGACGTTATGCCTGACGGGTGGACCGTGTTAACTAAAGACGGTTCGTTATCAGCTCATTTCGAACACACTATTGCCATCACTGCTGAGGGTCCAAAAATAATGACCCAAGCGGATTAACCGTAATTTGTAACACATAAATGGTTTGTGATTTTAAGGAGGCTATATAAATGTCCAAAGAGGATATGATTGAATTAGAGGGCACTGTCTTAGAGGCTATGCCTAATGCAATGTTTAAGGTGCAAATTCAAGGCGACCACGTTATATTGGCACATATTTCAGGTAAACTTCGTATGAACTATATCAGAATATTACCAGGTGATAACGTAACCGTCGAAATGTCACCTTATGATTTGACCAAAGGACGCATCGTTTGGCGTTCTAAATAAGTCGGACTTAATTTATAGGAGGTAATTTAAAATGAAAGTCAGACCTTCTGTTAAAAAGATTTGCGAAAAATGTAAAATTATTAAGCGCAAGGGAAAAGTAATGGTTATCTGTGAAAATCCCAAGCACAAGCAGCGCCAGGGTTAATCCTGCGCAAACAATTTTTTGGAGGTGCATTGAAAAATGGCGCGTATTGCTGGTGTAGACCTTCCAAGAGAGAAGAGAGTCGAAATCGGACTTACTTATATCTTTGGTATCGGTCTTACAACATCTAAAAAGATTCTTGCAGATACCGGTGTTAATCCTGATACTCGTCTTAAGGATCTTACTGAGGAAGATATTTCAAAATTACGTGAATATATCGACCACAACCTTCAGGTCGAGGGTGACCGCCGTCGAACCATAGCATTTGACATTAAAAGACTTATTGAAATCGGTAGCTATCGTGGAACACGTCATCGCAAGGGCTTACCTGTAAGAGGTCAGCGTTCTAAAACAAACGCTCGTACTCGCAAGGGTCCTAAGAAGACAATAGCTAACAAGAAGAAATAAGCGGGAGGAAGAAATATGGCAATTAAGGGTAAGAAAACTACCGCAACCCGCAGACGCCGCGAGAAGAAAAATATTGAGCGCGGTGCTGCCCATATCCAGTCAACCTTCAACAACACCATCGTTACCATTACCGATGTACAGGGTAATGCTCTTTCTTGGGCATCTGCTGGCGGGCTTGGTTTCCGTGGTTCAAGAAAGTCCACTCCTTTCGCAGCACAAAGCGCTGCCGAAACCGCAGCAAAGGCTGCTATGGAGCATGGTCTTAAAACTGTTGAAGTGTACGTTAAAGGCCCCGGAGCCGGTCGTGAAGCTGCTATCAGAGCACTTCAGTCTGCTGGTCTTGAGGTTAGCATGATTAAAGATGTAACCCCAATTCCTCACAATGGCTGCCGTCCGCCTAAAAGAAGAAGAGTATAATTTGGAGGTGTAACACATGGCAAGATATACCGGAGCAGTTTGTAAACTGTGCCGCCGTGAAGGACAAAAATTGTTTTTAAAAGGCGAGCGTTGTTATTCGGAAAAATGTTCTGTAGGTATCAGAGCTTATGCTCCTGGCCAACACGGTCAGGGTCGTAAAAAGACCTCTGAGTACGGTCTTCAGTTGCGTGCAAAGCAGCGTGCAAGACGTTTCTACGGCGTAAACGAATCTCAGTTCCATCATTATTTTGAAATTGCTGAGCGTAAAACCGGCGTTACAGGTGATAATCTTTTAAGACTTCTCGAAAGCCGTCTTGACAACATTGTTTATAGAGTTGGTTATGCTTCTTCAAGAGCAGAAGCAAGACAGCTTGTTGGTCATGGTCATTTCGAGGTAAATGGTCACAGAGTAGATATCGCTTCTTATCTTGTAAAAGCAGGCGATGTTATCACCGTATGTGAAAAGAGCCGCGGCCTTGATAAAATCAAAGCTGTTGTTGAGGCTAATTCCGGACGTCCTGTTCCTTCATGGATTGATGTAAATCGCGACAATATGGAAGCAAAAATTATTGCACTTCCTAACCGCGACCAAATCGATGCACCTGTTGAGGAGCAGCTCATCGTCGAGTTCTATTCTAAGTAATAATTTACTTTTGCGTTTGTATTTTCCGTGCGAAATACAAACGTATGGTGAAAAAATTACCCGCACGGAGAAATGGAGCTTAAGATGCAAGTGTCTATTGACAAGCCCAAAATTGAATTACTTGACATGCTGCCCGATGGCACCTATGGCAAGTTTGTTATTGAACCGCTGGAAAACGGCTATGGTATAACCTTGGGTAACAGCCTTCGTCGCGTTCTGCTCTCATCTCTTCCGGGTGTAGCAGTAACATCAGTAAAGATAGATGGCGTGCTGCACGAGTTTTCAACCATTTCAGGTGTTAAGGAAGATGTAACAGAAATCATTCTTAACGTAAAAGGTTTAACTGCTAATTTAACCAGTGACGGTCCTAAAACCGTATACATTGAAGCAGAGGGTCCTTGCGAGGTAACAGGCGCATCAATCAAGGTTGATTCCGAGGTTGAAATCCTTAACCCAGACCTTCATATTGCTACTCTTGATAAGGGCGCAAAGCTTGTTATGGAGCTTGAGCTTGACAAGGGTAGGGGTTATGTTCCTGCAGAGAAGAACAAAAACAGCCAAACTGTTATTGGAGTAATCCCTGTAGACTCAATCTACACCCCTGTATTAAAAGCAAACTTCACAGTAGAGGATACCCGTGTTGGTAACGTTACCGACCTCGACCGTCTTATCTTAGAGGTATGGACTAACGGTACAATTTCGGCTAAGGATGCAGTTTCACTGGCTGCCAAGATACTCACTGAACATCTCAAACTTCTTGTTGATTTATCCGAGGGTCAATACTCGGGCGAAATCATGGTAGAGAAGGGCGATATCGGTAAAGAAAAAGTTCTTGAGATGACCATTGAGGAGCTTGACCTCTCTGTTCGCAGCTTTAACTGCTTAAAGAGAGCTGGAATCAATACAGTTGAGGACCTTATCAACAAATCCGAAGAGGATATGATGAAGGTTCGTAACCTCGGCCGTAAATCACTTGAAGAGGTTATCGCTAAGCTCGATTCGTTGGGCGTAGCATTAAGCAATAACGAAGACTAAACATTTAACTACTAACGAAAAGGAGTGGGTATAAATGCCAGGTACAAGAAAGTTGGGCAGAACCAGCGACCACAGAAAAGCAATGCTTCGTGGTATGGTTACCTATTTGCTCGAGAATGGCAAAATCGAAACCACCTACACACGTGCTCAAGAAGTACGTTCGATGGCGGAAAAATATATTACACTCGCAAAAGATGGCAGCCTGCACAACAAGCGTCAGGCAATGGCATTCATTACTAAGGAGAAGGTTGTAAACAAACTGTTTAGCGAAATTGCTCCTAAGTATGCAGACGTAAACGGTGGTTACTGCCGTGTAACCAAAACCGGTCCTCGCCGCGGTGACGCAGCAGAGATGGCTATTATTGAACTCATCTAATGTGAGCTGAATATGCTTCAAAAGCACCCAAGGGTATAAAGCCTTGGGTGTTTTTTATATATTATCGTATAAAACGACAAAGTGTGACTTTTGCACAGTTTGTCGTTATTTTTTTGTAAAAAATAACCTATAAAAATATTTAAAAATATTTCATATTACTATTGATTTTTGTTTGTGTATAGTATATAATAAATTCAAATAGTGGTGAAAAGTGGTTAACTTTTCGCTAAAAGTGTTTAAAAGTGGTTGAATTGGAGGTGTAAAACAGTGGTACTTGGTGAGTATTTATATTCTATTGATAAAAAGGGTAGAATGTTTATTCCGTCAAAGCATCGTGAGCCTTTGGGCGAAAAGATAATAGTTTGCCGTGGGCTTGATAAAAACCCCTGTTTGCACATCTATTCGTTAAGCGAGTGGCAGCTTTTAGATGAAAAAATTCGTAGCTTGCCAAGTGCCAAGTCACGTATGCTTCAAATGTATTTATACTCGGGCGCTGCCGAACTTGAATATGATAGTCAGGGTAGGGTGCTAATTCCCGCAAATTTGCGCGAGCATGCAAACCTTGAGGGTAATGTTAAAATCGTTGGTGTTTCAACACACGCTGAGGTGTGGAATCCTGAAACTTGGGATAAGGCAACTGCCGAGTGCACACCAGAGGCTATATTCGATATTATGCAGGAGCTGAATTTCTAAATGGAATTTAAACATAAGTCAGTTCTTCTGCAAGAATGTTTAGACCTTCTTGAAATAAAGGCTCAGGGCATTTACGTAGACGGAACCGCCGGCGGTGCGGGTCATTCAAGTCAGATTGCGGCAAGGCTTACCGATGGTAAGCTTTACGCTTTTGACCAGGACCCCGACGCTGTTGCAGTAGCTACCGAAAGACTAAAGCCTTTTAATGCCGAAGTTATACATTCTAATTTTAAAAATATGAGGTCACAGCTTTCAGTTCGCGGTGTTTCAAAAGTAGACGGAATACTTTTGGATTTAGGTGTTTCATCATATCAGCTTGATAATGGCGAGCGTGGATTTTCGTATCACGTAGACGCACCCTTGGATATGCGAATGAGTAAACAGGGAACAACGGCTGCGGATATAGTAAATACATACAGCTTAGATGAGCTTTGCAGAATATTCAGAGATTACGGCGAAGAAAAGTTTGCATATAAAATCGCATGCAATATTATAAAGGAACGCGAAGTAGAGTCGATAAATACAACCTTGAGGTTAGCCGAAATCATTTCTTATAGTATGCCTGCGAAAGCGCGCAGAGGCGGCCACCCCGCACGCAAGTGCTTTCAGGCGCTTAGAATTGCAGTAAACGGCGAGCTTGAAATATTAACAAAGGCGTTATTGGATGCTTTCGATTTGCTAAAGGTTGGTGGCGTGCTTAGCGTTATAACCTTTCATTCATTAGAGGATAGAATTGTTAAGCAGTGCTTTAGCGAATTGTGTAAGGGTTGCACCTGTCCGCCCGATTTTCCGGTGTGTGTATGCGGAAAAACGCCGCGTGCAAAACTTGCTAATAGAAAGCCTATAATACCGAGTGAGGCAGAATTATCAGAAAATGCAAGAAGTCGCAGTGCAAAGCTGCGTGGAATAATTAAGATTAAGGAGAATTAACGGGATGAATAATATGAAATACTGTAATGACAGTTTAGCCCACGATTACGATATGTTTATGCCGCGCGAAAAAAAGCAACCAAGCAACGTAGTTGAGCTTCCTAAAAAAACCAAGCCTTCGGCAAAACCTGTTGCAAAAGCTAAAACTAAATCCTTGAATCGTGCCTTCCCTATAATAGTTACGGTATTTCTTTTAGCAGCAGCCTTTGGTAGTCTTTATCTGCATGCAGAAATTTCTAAAGTAAGCAATCAGTTAAATGCTGTAGAGGCGCAAACCGTAAAACTTAAAAGCGAGCAAACACGCCTTAACGTTATACTCGAAAAGAAAACCTCGGTAGGTAATCTTGAAAATCAGGCCAAGAAACTTGGTATGCAAAAGCAAGAAAAAACACAGGTTAATTATATATTTAATTATGGTGACGAGAATACAGAGTACTCTGCTGATATAGAGGGGTAATAAATGCAGGCATATATAAGTTTTAGCTGAATATAATTTTATACGAAACACGAGAGTCATTTTATGGCTCTCGTTTTCGGGCATTTTTGAAAGGAGTAATTTTATGTCTAAAAAACCTACTAGATTAATGTGGATAAGAATGGTTAGCATTCTTTTGTTTATTACTCTTTCTATGATTTGTATATGCGGCTATAGACTTACAAAAATAATGGTTATCGATGGCGATTTTTATAAAGAAAAAGCAGCCCAGCAGCAGCTTTATGATACCCAAACCACAGCTTTGCGCGGCAATATTTACGATTGTAATATGAACCTACTTGCCACAAGCGCAACCGTGTGGAAGCTGTTTGTAACACCAAACGATTTTGCCGCAAACTATAGAGATGCCAATGAAATCGCAGAGGTAAAGCAGGAAATATCAAAAGGTCTTTCTGGCATAATAGATATGGATGCCGACGAGATTTTAGAATGCCTTAATAAAAAAACAAGCTATGTTACTATAAAGCAGGAAATAGAGCAAAAGGAAGCCGATAAAATACGCGAGTTTATTTCTAAAAATAAATTTGGTGTAGTGCTCGGCTTGGACGAATCGAGCAAACGATATTATCCTAACGATACCTTAGCCTCTACAGTTCTCGGCTTTGTTGGTAGTGATAACCAAGGTCTTTACGGCATCGAAATGTCGTACAATACCGAGCTAACAGGAACACCGGGAAGAGTAGTTGCTTCTAAAAATGCCAATGGCGCCGATATGAAATTTAGCTACGAGTACGTAGAGGAGGCGCAAAAGGGCGATACCTTGGTGCTTACGATTGATACCTATATTCAAGAGGTTGTTGAGAAATATCTTGACGAGGCCGTTGCAGAAAACAAGGTAATAAACCGCGGCGTTTGTGTTGTTATGAACGTAAAAACAGGCGGGATTTTAGCAATGGCAGTATCTGAGGATTTCAACCCTAACAAACCTTTCGAGCTTAATAAGATGTATAAAAAGCAGTTAAAAGGCTTAAAAGGTGAGGAACTGCAGGAAAAGAAAAAAGAATATATGAACGAAATGTGGCGCAACAAGGCTATTTCGGCCGCATACGAGCCAGGCTCGGTTTTTAAAATAGTTACCTGTGCCGCGGCACTCGAGGAGGGTGTAACAAGCCTTTCTAATTCGTACAACTGTAACGGCTCTATAACCGTTGCAGGCCAGCACTATAATTGCCACAAAACAGAGGGACACGGCACTCAGACCCTGAGTGAAACAATGCAAAATTCTTGCAACCCTGTTTATATAAGCTTGGGTCAGCTGCTTGGCGTAAAAACCTTCTCAAAGTATTTCAGAGCCTTTGGACTTGCAGAAAAAACGGGTATAGACCTACCAAGCGAGCAAAGCTCTATATTCCATAGCGAAGAAAATATGGGACCTGTCGAGCTTGCATCGGCGGCTTTCGGTCAGACCATGCAGGTAACACCAATTCAAATGATTACTGCTGCGGCAGCTACAGTAAATGGCGGATATCTTGTGCAACCTCATGTTGTTTCGGAAATTCGTTCTACAAGTGATAATAGCGTAAAAACTACTAAAGTACAAAAAAAGCGTCAGGTTATTTCTGCTGAAACATCTAAGATTATGGCTGATTTGCTCTATGACGTTGTAGAGCTTGGCGGTGGTAAGAACGCTTATGTAGCAGGTTACAAGGTAGGCGGCAAAACAGGTACGTCGCAAAAGGTTGCAGAAAACTTAGAGGAAGACCGCGACGACTTATATGTAGGTTCGTTTCTTGGCATAGCCCCTGCAGATGACCCCGAAATTGCGGTGCTGTTTTTACTTGATACCCCAACGAGTGGCGCGTACTATGGAAGCACAGTTTCGGCGCCGTCGGGCGGTAGAATATTGTCCGAAGTATTGCCATATTTGGGATATGAACCACATTATAAAGAGGAAGAGCTAAAGTCGATGGCAAAAGAGGTCCAAAATGTTAAGGGTCAGGATATAATTTCTGCTCAAAACACCCTCAACGCTTCAGGTTTTTCTGTAAAGATAGTAGGTAGTGGTAACGAGGTTACCGCACAAATGCCAGAGGGTGGCTCTAAAATATTTGATGGTGGCATAGTTGTTCTTTATACCGACGGCCAAAAGGCATCAAAGGGCAAGATACCCGACTTTGCGGGCAAGACGGTATCCGAAGTAAACGAGCTTGCTATCAACAGCGGCTTTAACGTTTCACTTGAGGGTTCGTCGTTATCAAATGCGGGCGTTACCGCCTACAGTCAAAGTATAGATGCCGGCACCGAAGAGGAGCTTGGTACTACGGTTACTGTATATTTCAGAGACGATACAACAAGAGATTTTTAGGATAGAGAGGCAAAGTATGAAACTTTCAGAGCTTATACCAAAACTAAATAGCAAAATGGGTGATATGGAAATAGTGGGTGTAACCTCCGATTCTCGCAAGGTTAAGCAAGGCTATGCATTCTTTTGCATAAACGGTCCATTGCAAGATGGACATAGTTTTGCTAACGATGCGCTAAAAAAAGGCGCAGCGGTTATAGTTTCAGAAAAAGATTTAAAGATAGAAAATCAGGTGGTAGTAAAAGATACCAGAGAGGCTTTTTTTAAAGCATGCTCAGTTTGGTTCGGTAACCCATTAGATAGCATCAAACTTATTGGTGTAACAGGCACAAACGGTAAAACCTCGGTATCTTATATGACCAAAGCTATATTAGAAGCGGCAGGTTATAAGTGCGGATTGATTGGTACAATTCAGCATATGATAGGGGAAGAAATGTTACCCTCTAATAACACTACACCGGGCGCTTACGAGTTAAACGAAATGTTTAGCAAAATGAAAAAGGCGGGTTGCGAGTATGTTATTATGGAGGTTTCGTCGCACGCGCTTGACCAAAAGCGAATCTGCGGTGTAACCTTTGAGGTTGGTATGTTTACCAACCTTACTCAAGACCACTTAGATTACCATAAAACTATGGATAGCTATCTGCGTGCAAAGCAAAAGCTATTTAAAATGTGCAAAACCGCTATAGTAAACTATGACGACAACTATACTGCAAAACTTTTAGAGGGCGTAAAGGCAAACATAGTAACCTATTCTGCCGAAAGTAACGATGCAACCTATACTGCAAAGGGCATTGGATACAAGGCAGACGGTGTTGATTTTGATATTGTTGGTTATAATCTTATAGCAAGAATCAATATGAAAACGGGCGGCAGATTCTCAGTATATAACGGACTTTGTGCCGCTTGCTGCGGTGTTGTGCTTGGGCTTCCCGTAAGGGATGTTGCGGATTCACTTTCGGCTTTAAACGGCGTTAAGGGTAGGGCAGAGGTAGTACCAACCAATAGAGATTTTCACGTAATTATCGACTATGCCCACACTCCAGACGGACTTGAAAATATATTAGAAACCTTTAGGGATGTTCCTAAAAACAGACTTATAACCCTGTTCGGCTGCGGTGGTGACCGCGATAAGACAAAGCGACCAATAATGGGTAGCGTTGCGGCAAAGCTTTCGGACTTTGTTGTGGTTACCTCGGATAATCCAAGAACAGAAAATCCATCTGCGATTATTAAGGATATAGTTGTTGGTGTTAAGAAATTTAAAACTCCGCATGTTGTAATAGAAAACAGAATAGAAGCAATTAAATATGCTATTTCTCACGCTGTTACGGGTGATATTATTGTATTAGCGGGTAAGGGTCACGAAACCTATCAGATACTTAACACCGGTAAAATTCACCTTGACGAGAGAGAAATAGTTAAAGAAGCTTTGGAGGAATTAAAATGAACAGTGCTATAATATCCGCAATAGCAGCAATAGTTGCATTCTGTGTTACAGCTTTACTTGGATTTGCGGTTGTACCGTTTTTACACAAGTTAAAGTTTGGTCAAACCATAAGGGAAATAGGCCCCGCTTGGCATAAAAACAAAAACGGCACTCCCACAATGGGTGGCATAATGATGATTATAGGCTTTGTATCTGCCTGTGTTATAAGCTTTACGCTTTCGGCATTGGTTGGCACAACGTCAATGTGGGAGAATCACAAGGAAAGTAGCTTTGTTTTAGCAGGCATCGGCCTTGCGCTCGGAATGGGAGCAGTCGGCTTTATAGACGATTATATTAAGGTTGTTAAAAAGCGTAACTTAGGCTTGACCGCTAAGCAAAAAACCTTATTGCAGTTACTTTGCATCGTTGCATATTTATCAAGCCTTGCACTCTCGGGTATGACTACCACTTGGATTCCTTTTGTGGGTGATGTAAATATTGTTTCGGGTGTCGGCTTGATTTTCTGGCCAATAGCACTTTTGTTTGTTTACGGCTTTACAAACGCGGTTAATTTAACCGACGGAATAGACGGTCTTGCCTCTACTGTAACCTTAGTAGTATGTTGTGGTTTTATGTTAGGCTCGGCTTATTTTAATCTTTTAGGCACAAACATTTTAGCTTGCATAGGTGCGGGTGCTTGCCTTGGTTTTATACTTTGGAACTCTCACCCCGCAAAAGTATTTATGGGTGATACGGGCTCCTTGTTTTTGGGCGGACTTGTAGTATCATTGGCATTCTCAATTGGTAGACCTGTGCTTTTACTTGCAGCAGGAATAGTTTATTTAATTGAGGCATTTTCGGTAATGCTGCAGGTAGTGTA